>CAWHNC010000066.1:0-68596 GCA_963830245.1 Nitrospirota bacterium | reverse complement strand
TGTGTCAATATAAGTGAGACACCTCCCTTATGCTAAATTAGAGTAGAGGTCGGGGAGGAGAACATATAATGATAGCTGCAAAAATCAATGCAACACGGACAATGGAGGGAGCAAAGTTGACGGTAGCCCATCCGAACCCAGAGGTGCCGGATAAGGCTGCCAGGCGGCGTTTCACTGCGGAATACAAACTGCGTATACTCACCTTGGCCGATGCCTGCACTGAACATGGAAGTATGGGGGCGCTGCTGCGCCGTGAAGGTCTGTATGCTTCGAACCTCAATACGTGGCGCACCCAAAGAGAGAGGGGAGTGCTGTCAGCCCTGACGCCAAAGAAGCGAGGCCGCAAGGAATCAGTTCGCAATCCACTTATTACAGAAAATGAAAAGCTCCGCAGGGATAACGAAAGGATGACCAACCGGCTTAGACAGGCAGAGATCATAATAGATATCCAAAAAAAAGTATCAGAGATACTGGGGATCCCGCTTGCGATCCCCGAAGGAGGAGAGGCCGACTGATGGAAGCTGCAGTGATTCTTTCCTCTGAAGTTGGGATCAAGCATGCCTGTGAAGCGCTTGATGTTGCCCGTGCCGGGTTTTACCGTACACAGGCGCGCAAAGATGCCCCCTTTGTTGAGCCCATGCAGCATACGACCTCGCCACGTTCACTGTCTTCCGAGGAACGGCAGGGAGTACTTGATATCCTCCACACCGACAGATTTATGGATAAGGCACCCTATGAGGTCTATGCAACTCTTTTGGACGAAGGACAATACCATTGCTCAATACGGACGATGTATCGCATCCTCGATGAGAACAAGGAGGTCAAGGAGCGCAGAAACCAGTTGCGTCACCCGGTGTATAGCAAGCCAGAGCTTTTGGCTACAGCCCCGAACCGGGTTTGGTCCTGGGACATCACCAAACTCCTCGGTCCGGTAAAGTGGACTTACTTTTACTTGTACGTGATCATGGATATCTTCAGCCGTTATGTTGTCGGCTGGATGATAGCCCCTGCGGAATCAGCGGTCTTGGCTGAAAGGCTCATTGGCGAAACCTGTGCAAAGCAGAATATCGAGAGAGATCAGCTCACTATTCATGCGGACAGGGGCTCATCAATGAAATCCAAACCCGTAGCCTTGCTCCTGGCCGACCTTGGGATCACGAAGACCCACAGCAGACCGCATACGAGCGATGACAACCCATATTCAGAGTCCCAGTTTAAGACACTTAAATACCGGCCGGACTTTCCTGAGCGGTTTGGTAGCATAGAAGACTCCAGGAGCTTTTGCCAGGATTTCTTTCCTTGGTACAACAAAGAGCATCGACACACCGGTATCGGGCTACACACTCCGGAATCTGTGCATTACAGCTTTGCGCAAGATATACAGATAGCCAGGGGCGAGGTCCTGCGAACTGCGTATGAAGCACATCCTGAGCGGTTTGTTAAAAAAATCCCTATGCCGCCGCTACTTCCTGAGGCCGTATGGATTAATAAGCCGAAGACAGTACCAGTACCTGAGGAGAAAATACACTAAATGTGGACGAGAGGTGTCTCAAAGGCATTGACATATTCCGGGCTTCGAGAAATGCAAGCAACGTCATCGTTTCTTCCTTTGTGAGAACTGGTTCGACCCTGGAATCTTTAGCGTTCATATCAAGTATCTCAACTTTACCGGGAGAAAGATGTGCCGGAAATGGGAGAATAGCTGAAGTTATTGTAGGAATTTGCTGATTTCCGTATAGGTGATTTTCCTGCTGGGGGATCTGACGCACTTGTTTGAACGGTTCTCATTTTTCTGCTTGACATTATGAAACCCGGAGCTAAGATATTAATATGTACCGCGTGTCTTCATGCTGTACTGACAAAAAATCTTAAGGGAGCTTTTCAGATATGGACGCAGAGTTCAGGAGCGAAAAAAGAATTAATCCAAGAATAAGTGTGTCGGGTGACATATCATTTATGGCACACTGGCAATCGCCCCGTTTTGGCGGGGATTTCGCTGCAAGCACTTATGTGCATGCCGCTGTGATAAACACCAGTGTAGAGGGGATGTGTATTAAAACAACTTTTCCCCTGACCAAATATGACTTGTTGGAGCGTGTGATGGAACGCCCTGCAAATATAACAGAGAGTGCAGCAGTTAAATGGGTCGAAAAGAAAGGCAGCTACTATTACGCAGGCATTCTGTATATGACTGAAACACCTAAACGGAAAACCGAATCGCAATAGGTAGCCCGACCTTCAAACCTAAGGATAATATAAAACTGCGAGCGCGAGGAGTACCACAATACCGACAGCGGCTAAAAACATAATTTTCCAGCTTGTTTTCCGCCGCGAGTATCCTTTTATTCCGAATGCTCCCGAGTAATATTTCATGATTTCAGTGTATCACACCTCATTCCTGCACATTGCCGGAGTCACTGCAGCCTGCCCAACTTGACTCATAGCCGACTATTTCGCCGTTCTCAGTATCGCCAAGAAACGAATAGTTTTCGGTCAGCCCTTTAATCAGAAAGCGCTTTTCGTTGCGTGATAACGTTCTGTAAAGCGGTGATTCCATCAGGATAGAGACAATATTCCTTAACGTATTACGGCTCATATCGATCACTCCTTTCAGTTGACCGCGATTGTAACGCATTCATCTTCCCGGCTGTCTTGCCACAGGGAATCTAATACAATGATTTTTTATATTCTCTTACCGGCCCTCCGTGCTCGACCATGAAGTAATACGCTCGCTATCCACTTAATTCCAAATCTATACCATGGGGGCAAAAAGAGCAATCAGGCTAAATGTGATATGTGCGTAAGGAATATCCTAAAAGAAGATCAGAGTTTGTCTGATACTTGCCGTCGTAGAAAACTCGCTTGTTTCGGTTGTGCGATATAACACAAATGAAGGGAACTGTAGTATGATTCCCCGGAATCTCCGGAATTGTTTCAAAATGCACGACTTATGGTTATAATTGATTAAGGGACTGCCAATAAATAACTATTGGCAGGGTTTGTCCCCCGGCTATGCCGTATATTAAATGGATAGCGAGCGTATTCCCCGTGGTCTTGCCGCAGGGAAGCTCAATAACTTAAAAGTGGGTTGCAGCAAAATTGCCGATGAGAAAAAAACAAATTCGCATAGAATCAGTTGTTAAAGGCATCCCCTTTTTAGCAGGGCTCTCCAAGGATGAAGTCGAAGAGATGCTGGAGTTGCTTGTTGACAAGCATTTTGCAAAGAATAAAATAATATTTCTTGAAGAAGACACACAAAATTATATGTATGTGATCCTTTCGGGAAGAGTTAAAGCAGTCCATATCAGCGAGGATGGAAAGGAGCATATTCTTGCGGTGCATAAATCCGGTGATTGTTTCGGCGAAATGGCGTTGCTGGATGGAAAAACTGCACCGGCCACGGTGATGGCCATGGAGGACACGCACATTTTGATCCTGTCCAAAAAGGTCTTCGATGGATACCTGTTAAAGAATAACAAGGTGCTCAAACAAATTATATCAGTCCTGTGTTTGAGGTTAAGAGACTCATGGATAATGCTTAAAGTGATGAGCCTTTCGCGGTCGGAGGACAGGATCCGGACGGTGCTTAAGTTGTTGGCTGTGCAGTACGGGGTGAAGAACGGCAGGGGAACTATCATTAACATAAAACTTACGCACCAGGACATTGCCGATTATGCATCTGTTTCAAGAGAAACGGTCACCCGCTATTTGATTAAACTGACGAAAGATGGAGAAATCGAGATGCTTGACAGCAAAATTATCTGCTTAGTTTCCCCTTTTTTATAAAAAACGCTCTTTTTGTGATGCGCGTCACAATAGCAGCCTGCATTTCGATATAGAATAAAGCCAGAGTGATCAGAAAGGGAGGAGCAAGATGGCTAAATTCTTCAAAAGGCTGCTACTGGCATGGATCCTTTTCATTTTGATTGCGATTGTAGGGGGTGGCGGAGGGCCATTCAGATTGATCGGGGAGAAAGCGGGAGGGATCTCGAAGACTCTGGCCGGGATAGTTGCGGATAAGGCAGACGACCTGAAAGCTGAGGCTGACTCAATAGTCGATAAAATGAAGGAATTGATAAACGGGAAAAAGGACATTGCAAAGAATGCGATTTAAGGCTTCAAGGGCCATGGCATTCCCTAAAGCCTGCTGCTCAGAAAGCATTTCATAAGGGCATCGGTAAATGCTTTTTCTATGTCAGGCAGACCTATAAGAGCATGATTTTTAATTAATAGCGGGGCGACACTTTTGATGTCGAGCAAGTTTTTGGATAATTCAGCCAATGGATTGCTGCTTATGACAAAAAAACCCTCTCCATTTGCCCATACGCGCCAGTAATAGCCCTCATTGTCTTCCGCTATGAATGCAAGGGCTGCTGAACTTAACTCTTTCAGTATAAATGAATAAAGCTTTATGAACTCAAGCGGCACAATAACAGGCGCTTCAAAGAAACGTTTCCATTGAGGATTGGTAAATGAATGCGATGGTCCTTTGGCAGACCCTGACCTGGACTGTTGAATTTCATGAGTGAACTGCACAAGGTCGACATGCGCCGAATGGTCCCGGTTTCCAGGGCAGTGCTCAAGCCAAACTATTTTTTCCGGCGATGCAAATGAAAGGTATTTAAGGTACACCTGTGTTGCAATACGGTCGCACATGTTGGTAACGGAAGGCCCGGAGTTGTTTCTGTCCTCTGTCATCATGACGGCGCAAATGTCATTGTCGAACTTCACGATGTAAACTTTGCAGGTCCCTACCGATAAAGAAAGCGCAGTTGATGGAGCGCTTATCAGTGAGTATGGGAAATTGCCGCTATACAGCACTTTCATATATGGAAAGAGTCTCCTTTTCTATCCTTGGTTCTATTATAACCGAAAACGACAGCTACAATAATCACACGTCGGATATAATCCCGAATTAATCCGATTATTTAATGTGTTATTTGGTTTATACAACTGAAATGAATGGGGAATTAACTTTTTTAGTGACGGCGTTGTGATACTATAAGGACGTAAATAATTTACCTGTGGGAAAACTTTTCCCGGTTTTGCATGCACTACCTATGAGGAAAGCGGAGACGCAAACAGGCTTTACCTGTTATAGATATCCTCCATTCTTATGATGTCATCTTCTCCCACATATTCGCCGTTCTGGACCTCTATGATTTCGAGAGGGACTTTACCGGGGTTTGCGAGTCTGTGCATGGCTGACTTAGGCACGTACGCAGACTCATTTTCATGAATGTGCATCTCCTTATCGCCGACGAGCACCCAGGCAGTCCCTTTTACTACAACCCAGTGCTCAGAACGGTGGTAGTGCATCTGCAGGCTTAATTTTTCATTTGGATTCACCACTATCCTTTTTATCTTGTAGCGCGGCCCGTCCTCAAGAATGGTATAACTGCCCCAGGGCCTGTAAGTGGTAACATGCTCCTCAACCTCGGACCGCGAAGCTTTGTGCAGCCTGGCTACCGCCTCACGCACTTTCTGTGTCTCTCCTCTTTGCGCTACCAGGATAGCGTCATCAGTTTCAACGATAAGACAATCCTCGATCCCTATGGTGGTAATCTGCCGCTTATGACCTAAAACGAGGGTGCCCTTTGTCTCTATCGCAAGGACATCTCCATGTATTGCATTTCTCTCTTCATCCTTGTCGAGCACGTCGTAAAGTGAATCCCACGAGCCTATATCATTCCAGTACAGGTCAAGGGGCAGAACAGCCACTCTGTCCGATTTTTCCATGACTGCATAATCTATAGATATGTTCGGCATCCGCTCAAAGCTGCACAACACATCCTCGAACCCCTGATCACACAATGTTTTCATCTCAGGAGCGTGCCTGCTCATTTCATCGAACATCGTTTTTATGCTGAAGGCAAACATACCTGAATTCCAGAAGTAGGAACCGTCATCCACATAACGCCGTGCTGTTTCCATATCAGGCTTCTCTACAAATTTTTCCACTCCATAGAAAGTTATGTCTTTGTCTGCGCACGTACCTGTACCTTTGCCGGCCTTTATATAGCCGTATCCGGTTTCAGGCCTGTCAGGTTTTATGCCGAATGTCACAATGTACCCTTCTCGCGCTATTGTGCCGGCCATCTTAATGTATTCAGCAAATTTTTGATCGGGCCGTATTACATGGTCCGACGGGCACACAATAATGACTTCCTCCTCGCTGCAGCCGAGTTTCTCCAGGCAGTATTTAACAGCGAGTGCTGTTGCCGGGGCAGTATTTCTACCGGCAGGTTCGAAAATCACATGTTTTATATCGGGGAGGTCGGATTGCACATAAAATTTGTAGTCCCTGTTCGTCACGACAACAATATCATCCCAGGACATCACTTTAAGGAGCCTTTCAGCGGTCTGCTGCAGAAGCGATTTGTCGCCGTTTATCCTTAAGAACTGTTTAGGATAGTTCTTCCTGGATAAAGGCCAAAGCCTTGTCCCTCCTCCACCGGCGAGAATGACAGTTTTCATAAGGCCACCTTTGCCTGCTCCAATTCATTCTCCAGAAAGCTTGTGTATTTGTGCAAATGCTCTTTGTCCTCTGCCTCTGCCCTCATAACGATCACAGGCTGAGTATTGCTCATACGTATCAGCCCCCATCCTTTTTCGAATAAAACCCTGACGCCGTCAAGTGTATTGACATTGATGATCCTGAACGGGGCATTGCGGTTTTCTATATAGGCAAGCAGCCGTGACACTACATTGCCGACAACCTTCTTTTTAATACCGTCAGGGCATTCCCGCCGGATTTCGGGAGTGAATGACATCCGGGGAACATCGGAAAGAAGCTCTTTTATATCCTTTCCCGTTTTCTTCATTATTTCAATAAGCCTGAAAGTTGTGTAAGGCGCGTCATCATAGCCGAAATAGTTATGTCCAATAAAGATATGCCCGCTGAATTCTCCTGCAATAAGAGCTCCCTCAGCCTTCATTTTCTGTTTTATCAGAGAGTGTCCGGTTTTCCACATAAGCTGGGTTCCGCCCAGTTTTCTTACCGCATCAAACAATGCCTGAGAGCACTTTACATCACCGATCACCATGGCGCCGGGGTTCTCCTTCAACACTTCCCTGGCCAGGACGATCATTATCTGATCTCCCCATATGACAGTCCCATCTCTGTCAACAACGCCTATCCTGTCAGCATCGCCATCGTATCCTACACCAATATCCGCTCCGGACCGTTTCGTTTCAGCGATTAAATCCTGCATATACTCAATTACTGTCGGATCAGGGTGGTGGTTGGGAAACCTTCCGTCCGGCTCACAGTACAGCGGAATTACCTCACACCCCATGCCTTTCAGGATTTCCGGTACAACTGCGCCTGCGGTGCCGTTGCCCGCATCTATGACTACTTTAAGAGGACGGGGACCGACATCGGTCAGATATGCAAATTGTTTCAGCATATATTCTTTATATTGGTCGACAATATTGTAATACTCGACTATTCCCTCTCTTTCCTGACCATGCTTTTCTGAAAGGGTCCATTCCTGGGTCTGAATGATCTCTTTCAGCCTTTGTATATTTTTGCCGTAAATAGTATCTTTCCCTATACTGACCTTGAAGCCGTTATATTCCGGTGGATTATGGCTGCCGGTCACCATTACCCCTCCATCCAGGTCGAGACAATGCAGCGAGAAATACTGGACCGGTGTCGGGCAGATTCCAAGATCATAGACATTTATGCCGGCGGACACTATCCCTTTGATAAGTCCTGAAGCAAGTTCCCCTGAGCTTAGCCTTACATCTCTTCCAACGCTCACCTTTTTTGCATGAGGGATACATGATTTTAACAGTGAACCGAACGCCTTTCCGACTAGCATAGCTACTTCAGGCGTAAGGTCTTTACCGGCAATCCCCCTGATATCATATTCCCTGAAAATAGCAGTGGATATCACAGCTTCACCTCTTTGAGCCAGTTCCGGTTGTCCACATACCAGTCAACCGTCTTTTTCAGTCCTTCATCAAGGTCCGTTCCCGGCCTCCAGTCGAGGAGCCTTCCGGCCTTTGTAATGTCAGCGCTTGTTTCGGGCATGTCCGTTTTCAGAAAGGGCTTGTAATCAATAACGGCCTTTTTCCCCAATAATTCCTCAAGCCTGCCTATGACATAGTTCAGCGAGCGGGGACTTTTCCCGCCGCCCAGGTTGATTATTTCATACCCTACCTCTTTTGCGCTTTAATAGTGCCGGCGGCTATGTCATCTATATAAGTAAAATCCCTGCTCTGCGTACCGTCGCCGAAAAGTTCGATAGGGGTTCCTTCATCTATCCATTTAATGAACCTGAATATACTCATATCAGGTCTTCCGGCAGGTCCGTAAACAGTGAAATACCTGAGTACGGATATGTCGAGATCGAAAAGGTAATGATAAGTGTAAGCCATTACCTCGGCTGCTTTTTTGGATGCTGCATAGGGTGAAATCGGCGTATTTACCGGCAAGTCTTCGGTAAACGGCATCTTTTGTCCGGCGAATAGAGAAGAGGTGGAGGCATGCACCAGCTTTTTTACGTTATACTTGCGCATCAGTTCGAGCAGGTTCAAAACTCCATGAGCATTAGTGCTCATATAAACGTGAGGATTCTTGATACTGTAACCGACGCCTGCACGGGCTGCAAGATTTATGACCGCCTCAATTTTATTGTCCCTGAAAATGGGGTCCAATGCGGCCAGGTTTTCAATATCGAGCTTGCAAAAGGAAAACCCTTTGTTCTTTTTCAGTGCTTCAAGCCTGTGTGTTTTTAATGTAACGTCATAATAGTCGTTCATGTTGTCGACGCCTATGACGGGAATGCCCTCTTCAAGCAATTTTTGAGAAGTCTTCGAGCCTATAAATCCAGCAGCCCCTGTCACCAGAATTTTTTTCATAGTTATTCGCACAACTCCTAAAATTTTTTTAGCTGAAAAAGTACAAGCTACTGCTTGTTATGTTCATTATAGGTATGACATTTATCATATAGAGGGCCGGTCTTGATTCGTGCGAAATAGTCCAAAGTACTCTTTATCTCTTTATTGTCTTTCCGGTCTTCCACCCTCGTGAAGATGCAATCTGTTTACCACAACAATAAAAAAGATGTTAAGAAAACGGTGCACATCAGCAAGTCCTGGATCATAAATGAATGCACAAGCATTGGACCCTCCTCAAGCGACTAATTCGAATAATTGTTCCTGTATTACCTCTGCGACCTGCCCGGCCATGCTTTTTGCCATGCTCAGTTCCTCTGCCTCTACCATGACACGTATTTTGAGTTCAGTGCCGGAAGACCTGACAAGTATCCTGCCTTTGCTGCCGAGTTTTAACCTCGCCTCCTCAATAGCCCTGGAAATCTCGGGGACTTTCTTAATGTCTTGTCTCTCTAAAACCGGTATGTTCAGAAGCACCTGGGGATATAGTTCAATCCCGGCCGCAAGTTCTGAAAGGAGCTTCTCATTTTTCTTCATTAAATAGAGTACCTGCAGGGCGGTTATGGCCCCGTCGCCGGTTGTGTTGAAATCAAAAGAAACGATATGCCCTGATTGCTCGCCGCCCAAATTATAGCCGCCTTTGATCATTTCTTCGACGACATAGCGGTCTCCGACCTTTGACCTCAGGCACCCTATGCCTTGTCCTGCCAGGTAATGTTCGAGACCTAAATTGCTCATAACAGTTGCTACCACTCCGTTCCCCTGCAGCCTGCCTTCTTTTTTGAGCGCTGATGCCCAAATGCCGAGAATCATGTCTCCATCGACATTCCGGCCGCGCTCATCTATCAGGAGTGTCCTGTCAGCGTCTCCGTCATGGGCAATGCCTATGTGGGCGCCATGTTCCCTTACTGCCCTGGCAACGCACTCCAGATGCGTAGACCCGCATTTGTCATTAATATTGACACCGTTTGGCTTATCATTGATTGCCACAACCTGCGCCCCGAGTTCGGCCAGCAGCAATGGGGTTACCTTATATGCCGCTCCGTTGGCTGCATCTACCACGACTTTAAGGCCCACCAGGTCAGCGCCTCTCGGGATGGTAGACTTTATATACTCTATATACCGGCCCGTGGCGTCATCCAGGCGATATGCCTTGCCGATCCTGTCGCCAGTTGCACGTCGCGCAGGAAAATTGTCATCGGCTACCAGCCGCTCTATTTCATGTTCAAGTTCATCGGAAAGCTTAAAGCCTTCGGAGGAAAAAATCTTTATCCCGTTATCTTCAAACGGATTATGCGAGGCTGAAATAGCGATGCCCGCATCGAGCCTGAGCGCGCGTGTAAGATATGCGACGCCTGGCGTAGGTATGGGACCCACAAGAGTAACATCCATTCCCTTGGAGCAAATTCCGGAGGTGAGGGCACTCTCGATCATATAGCCGGAAAGCCTTGTGTCCTTGCCGATCAATACCATGCGCCGCCCGTGGTCTGTCGTCAAAACCGAGGCAATAGCCATACCGACACGCAAAACATTCTCCGGGGTCATGGGGTGTTTGTTCACCTTAGCCCTGATACCGTCAGTACCGAACAATTTGACCATATTGTCTCCTTATGGCGCGCAACCTGATGTGGTGAGATAGAAATTTGACGCTGCCAGTTGAACTGATTTTATTATGATTGGGATAAAAGTCAAATAGGTTTAAATCCGACCTCACTGTAGGATAATTGATGAAAACCCCGTCAGACTTTATTTTAAGCTCAATTTTTGAAAAGGTACCGTTACATGGACCCTGTTGGATCAAGTAAAAATCTATTCGAAAATCTTTACGATAAGCTTACGTCATTCCCGCAGTCTTTTAGCGGGAATCCAGATTTTTTTATGAATGCCTATGTTTTTTCCCTAGATTCCCGCTAAAGGCCTGCGGGAATGACGCAGTTGGTGTTGCCAGGTGAACTTATTTAGAATAGTTTTTTAAATGATGCAACGAATCAGTTTGGTATAGATTTCTGATGATGCAATTCGGGGACTTGCGGAAGATGGCGTTTGATGTTAAACTTCAGAAAAAGGAGTAAAAACTTTGGAAAATAAATATTGTGGTAATTCACGCCTGTCAGGAAAGGCCGGCTTTACGCTCATAGAATTGCTTGTCGTTCTTGTAATCCTGGGGCTTTTGGCGGCCCTGGTTGGCCCGCAGCTTTTCCCAAAGCTGGGCAAGGGGAAACAGTCTGCTGCAAAGGCCCAGATAGAGTTGTTCGGGCAGGCCCTGGACCAGTTCCGGCTGGATGTGGGGAGATACCCAACCACGCAAGAGGGCCTGGCGACCCTGGTGACCAATCCCGGTATTGATAAATGGGAGGGGCCATATCTCAAGAAGGGGTTGCCGAACGACCCATGGGGCAGGCCTTATATTTACACTTGTCCGGGCTCCCATGGTGAATACGATATTGTTTCTTATGGCAGAGACGGCCAGCCTGGCGGAGAGGGCGAAGACAAGGATGTTGAAAGCTGGGAGTAGGCATTAAAAGGGTCTGCCGTGATTAAAGAGATACAATATTTGAAACTGGAGGACCTTCCTAAGGTCCCGTTTGTTTATAACGATATCCCGTCCCGTTTTATCCGCGAAAACAAAATTATCCTTCTCGAATTCAGTAATAATGTTCTCAGTGTCGCAATGGCTAACCCATCGGACAGATCGACTATCGATGCGCTCAGGGTAGCAACGTCTGCAGATATAAGGGTGTACGGCATTGAACCGCATGTGCTCGAAGAGTGCGCTGCGAAGTTTTACGGGCAGGAATCGCAGAACATAAACAGGCTGATCGAGGAGATAGGCGACAAGAGCGGACTTGAGTTCCTCAGAGAAGATGAGGAAGACGTCGGGCATCTGAAAGACCTGGCCTCCGAGGCCCCGATAATCAAGTTGGTCAATATGGTGATCTTAAGGGCTGTGGAAAACAGGGCAAGCGATATACACATAGAGCCCTTTGAGGATGAACTGAAAGTAAGATACCGCATCGATGGCATCCTCCATGATATTGAGTCTATACCCAAGAAGCTGCAGGCGGCAATAATTTCGAGGATAAAGCTGACCGCAAAGCTTAATATTGCAGAGCGGAGATTGCCTCAGGACGGGCGTATACGGCTAAAAGTAGCTGAAAAGGAGATAGATCTTCGCATTTCCACCATACCGGTTCTCTACGGTGAAAGCGTGGTTATGAGGATCCTTGACAAAGAGAGCGTTGTCGTCGACCTTGAGCGTCTCGGCTTCTTCCCTGAAACTCTTAAAGCTTTTGAGGAACTGATCAGCAAGCCTAACGGCATTATACTGGTTACAGGCCCGACCGGCAGCGGCAAGACTACAACGCTTTATGGCGCCCTGGACAAAATAAACTCCCCTGACAAAAAGATCATAACGGTTGAGGACCCTGTTGAATACCAACTTAAAGGGATTAACCAGATACAGGTCAAGCCGCAAATAGGACTGAATTTTTCAAATACGCTGCGCCACATTGTCCGGCAGGACCCTGATGTCATTATGATCGGGGAAACAAGAGACCTTGAAACGGCCCAGATAGCCATACAGGCTGCTCTCACCGGTCACCTTGTATTCTCAACACTGCACACGAATGACGCCCCCAGCGCGATCACCAGGCTGCACGACATGGGCGTGGAGCGTTTTTTACTTTCCTCCACTATTCGCGGCATTCTAGCCCAGAGACTTGTGCGGGCCATTTGTCCGTCATGCAGGGAGCTTGATACTGCATCACCCATGGTGGAGCGCGATACGCTCCATATCCCCGGAGCTTACAGAGGCAAGGGCTGTGAGCAATGCTCCTTTACCGGCTATCGCGGCAGGGTTGGAATATTCGAACTGATAGTGGCTGATGATGACTTGCGCAATCTTATTATGCAGGAGGTCGATTCAAATAAAATACGCGAGCTCGCGAGGCTGCACGGCATGAAGACGCTGCTTGAAGACGGGACCGAAAAGATAAGGGCCGGCATTACTACTCTCAGTGAACTGCTCAGGGTGACACAGGAAGACTGATGGCGATTTTCTCTTACAGGGCCGCATCTCGTGAGGGCGTGCTCAGCAATGGGTTTATCGAGGCGATGGATGAAGCCGCAGCAATTGACCTGCTCAGGTCGTCGGGCGTTATTCCTTTAGAGGTAAAAGCCCCGCCGGAGGACAAAAAAAAACATTTTTTTTCCCGTTCTTCCAAAACCGACCTCGTGACCTTTACCACTGAACTTTCCTCATTGCTCGGCGCAGGTCTTCCTCTTGACAGGAGCCTTGCCATATTGTCCGAGATCTCAGATAGCAGGGAGATGAAGCGGGTCGTGCAATCTCTCGTTAAAGCGCTCCGGGAGGGCAGCTCTTTATCTGACGCCCTTCAGCATCATCCCCAGGTCTTCCCGAGACTTTATGTAAATATGATGCGGGCAGGGGAAGCAGGAGGCGTAGTCAATGTGGTCCTCGACAAGTTGAATGAATTTCTGGAATCTTCCAAAGAATTAAAAGACAGTATTGTCTCTGCGATAATCTATCCTGTCATACTTTTGATTACCGGCGGCGCCTCGGTCCTTGTTCTCCTCACATATGTGCTCCCCAAGTTTACCGTCATATTCAGTGAAATCGGGACCTCCCTGCCGCTTCAGACTCAGATACTGCTGGGCGTCAGCAATGCTTTGAGGTCATATTGGTGGATTGCCGCTGCTTCAGCGGCAGCAGCATGGCTTGTATTTAAGAGTTATGTTAAATCCGCCGAAGGCAGATATAAAGTCGATGCGTTGAAGCTGGGACTCTTGAAGGATATTATCTCAAAAATTGAGACTGCCCGTTTTTGCAGGACACTGGGAACACTCCTGCAGAGCGGGGTCCCATTGCTTCAGGCCATATCCAACTCAAAAGATGTAATAAGCAACCAGGTCATAGCCTCTGCCATCGAATCGGTATCCAGGGGCGCCAGGGAAGGGAAGGGCATTGCGGCGCCGCTTGCCGCTGCCGGGGTTTTCCCTCAGCTGGCTGTCTCAATGGTCAAGGTAGGGGAAGAGACCGGGCAACTGGATGCTATGCTGCTGAAGGTCGCGGCAACATATGAGAAAATCCTGAAGACCTCGCTCAAGCGGCTTATCAGTTTTATGGAACCTGCGTTGATCCTCGGTATGGGGTTGATAATCGGATTTATAGTGATTTCGATGCTGACGGCAATATTCAGCATTACAGACCTCCCGTTCTGAGTGACTGAAATGCAACTAACAGAATCGTGCTGCCTCGGAATCGTAGGAAGGGCGAAACGGTGAGCCGGCGCAAAAGATTTTTCTCCGATTCCTTTTTTCTCCGTTTCGATTCCGGAAGTGACGGATTTACTCTGCTGGAACTAATGATCGTGCTTGTTCTTATTACTCTTATTCTGGGGCTTTCTGCGGTTTATTTTTCCAATGCCTTGCCGTCATACAAGCTGAATGCATCTGTGAGGGAATTGTCTGCAACTATACGTCGCGCACATATGCTTGCGGAGCTCAGCGGGAGCCGGCAGACCCTGTCCATAGACCTGGATGCTGGAAAATACGGTATAGAAGGGCATGGATACAAGAGCTTCGATCCGGATATTACGGTAAGAGTGCTCGATCCTTTTGACGGTGAGAGCCGCACGGGAATATATCATCTGATATTTGAGGCATCAGGCGGCATCCAGGGACAGACTGTCGTTATGGGCGCCGGGAAAAGGAGAGTTAAAATCGAACTTGATCCGGTTGTGGGAACGGTGGTAGTGAAATGAATATGCGATTGGGCACTAAAGTGTCAAGGGCCGGCTTTACGCTTCTTGAAATCCTTGTTGCCCTTGCCCTGCTGAGCATAGCTTTACTGGTTATCGTGCAGCTCTTCTCCGCTGATCTCCGGGGCATATCGGTCTCGGAAGATTACGTTGTTGCAGTTGCAAAGGCGGAGTCAAGCATAAGCGAACTTTTGGACGATGATAATCTTTCGGAGAAAAACTGGAGTGAGGTTACCGATGATGGATACCGCATAGATGCATCAGTGAAAGAAGCGCTTAAGGAAAGAAGTGATAATTTACAGGTCAAACTGCTTGATATAGCAATCACTGTTTACTGGACACAAGGTACTCGGCAGAGGTCCGTGAGTCTGAGGACCCTGAAGATTATAAACAAGGTCCTATAGATGAAGGCGTCCGGCATGTGGTCTAAGGAGCAGGGGTTCACGCTTCTTGAACTGGTGATATCCATAACTATGATGGGTATTATTCTCGTGATCGTCAGCGCAGCAATGCGGCTTGGTATGCGCTCCGTTGACTCGGGAGAAAGAAGAATGGCGTCTGTCGAAAGATTCAGGGCATCGCTGAATATCGTTGAGGCCCAGATCGAATCGCAGCTGCCTGTCAAGGGACAGGGAATAGACGCCACAAATTATCTCTTTCAGGGGGACAGCGGCTCCATGCAATTTCCGAGCAATTTTTCACTGTGGGGCCAACAACGGGGATACGTAATCGTATCCTATAAGGTTGTCCCGGTTGAATCCGGGAAACAGGAACTTCATATGGAAGAAAGCGGCACAGGGATTGCGTCAAGGGGGGAAGTCAGGCTCTTTGAGCTGTTTGACCGCATTTATTTCGATTACTATTATAAAGATCCGGCAGAAGAAAAAGGCAACTGGGTTGAACAATGGCAGTGGACCGACTCGCTGCCCGGGAAGATCCGTCTGCATCTTGTTAATGGAGACAAAGAAATGTCGTTTATCATTCCGGTGAAAGCAGCGCCTGCGCAGGGAAATATTGTAACCGCACCGGGTAATACAGGCGCGCCGAACGCTCCGGGAGCGCGGACAGGAACCTAGTGCTTCAATTCGGAAATACTGTTGCCTTATATCGCCGCTTTGCCCCTCAAAAAGGCATGGCTTTATTCATTGTCCTGTGGGTCCTGGCTATTCTGATGGTGACCGTGCTCTCCTTTTCTTTTCTTACACGGACGGAAACACACGCAACCCTGGTCTTCAAGGAAAATGCGGCAAGAAAGTTTCTGGCCGAGGCGGGCATTCAAAGGGCGGTCCTCGAAATATTTTATCGCAGGCAAAATGTGAATAATACAGTAACGCCTGAGGGGTCTCAACCATGGAAGGCTGACGGTACGGCGTACAGCGACCGGGTCGGTGACGGGTCTTATAAGGTGCGCATTATGGGAGAGGACGGCAAATTAGATATTAACAAGTCCTCCGGGGTATTATTAAAAAACCTGCTTTTAAACTCAGGGCTCAAGGATGACGAAGCGGATACAATTGTGGACTCCCTGATGGATTGGAAAGACCCCAGTGGATTGACTCGCCTCCATGGCGCCGGCAGCGACTACTATCAGTCACTGCCCATACCATATCAAGTGAAGGGCGCCCCTTTTGATACCGTTGAGGAACTCCTGCTTGTAAAGGGAGTGACTCCTTTTATAATGTATGGGGACGCGGACCGTAAAGGCGTTATTGATTTTCTTACAGTTAATTCCGACAGCGGACTAATCAATCTCAACTATGCGCCCAGGGAGGTCATTATGTCTATACCCGGTATGACTGCCGACATGGCTGATGCTATAATGCAATACCGGCAGGGCCAAAACATAATGAATGTCCAGGAGGTATTGAGCGCCAATTACCAGGTTGTTCAGCCTTACATAACTTCGACCGAAGGGACGGTTTACACAATAGAAGCAACCGGCCTCCTGGGAGAAGAAAAAACGGGTTATCCTGTAGTGGCGACGGTGATCATCGATAGTAATAACAAATACAGATACCTGTATTACAAAAGCCCTGCATACAAAGTACAATGAAAGACGAGGGGAACAAATGAAACCACAGAGAACACAGAGACAACCTAAACACAGAGAAATACTCTGTGCACTCTGAAAGACTTTATGGAGCTTTTTATATATAAGGATTTCTCTGTGTCCTCTGTGGTTTCTTTGCGGTTAATTTTTGACAATACGGTACAATGAAAGACATGGAAACAATAAGGGAAATAACTTCATTGGCCTCTGAAGCGGCATCGGCGTTGGGCAAAGTAACGCAGCCCTTAAGGAGCGCGCTTTCATTCAGTGTCGTAGACGAGCGCATAACATATAAGAAAGAGCTTTGCGTAGCTGTAGGAAGGTCCGGCACAGCCGTAGCCTACGGGACGCGTTTCATATCGTCGTTGTCGGTGAGGGGGCTGAGGCATTACCCTTGTACGGCAGAGCGTGCATATCCGCAGCCTAAAGACGTGGCCTCATCTGCGGTATTGGCAGTTAACGAGTTGGGCGCCGGCGGCGCGGGGATAACCCTAAGCATTCCCAAGGCGTGGGCGGTAGTCAGGACCGCGGAATTCCCTGCAGCGGTCAAAAAGAACATATCCGATGTGATAGCATATGAGTTTGACCAGCTAGTCCCGTTCAGCCCTGGGGAGGCTTTATACGACTTCAGCATCACTGGGGAGACCCCTGAGAAAATCACAATAGTAATTGCGGCAGTAAAGGGCGATACAATCAACGGATACCTTGAGGCGTTGAGAGAAGTTGGACTGACTGTAGGGAGGGTCACACTGAATCTCTTGTCAGTGGGTGCCCTGTGCCGTCACATAAGCAAAAAGAAGGTTTTTCTATATATCGGGAGCGATGGGGATGATTATGAAGGCGCAGTGTTCCTTGATGGGCGCCTTGGCGGAGTAGTCAATGGAACGTTTGCCGCTGAAGAGGGCAGCCCGGTAGTTGACACAATTGCAGCTGAGCTGAGACCGTTTATCGCTATAGCTAAAAAGAGAGAAGCCTCTCCGCGATTGTTTGCGCTGCTGCGTGGCGGCAGGCCTGAGTTCAAAGAAAGCCTGCGTAGTGCACTGTCAATTCCGGTATCGCTGCTTGATGAAACAGATAGCAGGCTGAAGCTGCCCGCCGGTCGGGACAGTATTTCATATACAGCAGCGGGCGGGGTGCTTGAATCATTACACCCGGTGTCTCGTGAGGGCCGTAGGATTCCTGGCGTAGCCGCGTCCGGGAGTCAAAAGTTGAACCTGCTGACAAGGGGCAGGTATCAGCGGGAAAAGACACCTGTAGGATTGACAGTAATCCTGGTGCTGTTGATGGCAGCCTTGGGGATAATGTACCTTATAGCGCCGATAAAGGTCCAGGAGAGGCGGCTGGTGGAGATAGAGCGCCAGATCAAACTCCGCAAAAGCGGCGTTAAGGAAATAGAAGACATAAAAAAGGAAACAGACGCCCTTAACAGTGAAGTCCGGACAGTCAGGGGGTTTAAGGAAGACAGCCCTCCGGCACTGACAATTCTGAGGGAGCTTACCACAATACTGCCCAAATCCGTATGGCTGACAAGAGTCAGGATTACGCAAACAAGGGTTGAGATCGAGGGATATTCAGGGTCAGCCTCTGAGATCCTGTCGCGACTGGAGGCCTCCAAATATCTGACCAAGGCGGAGTTTTCCTCACCGACATTCAGGGATGTGCGAATGAATGCAGACCGGTTTAACATAAAAATACAGATAAGGGGAGCCAAAGAGGAAAAAGTGGCAGGGGGTAAAAATGAAAAGAAGTAAACTGCTGGTTTTTTCGATACCGCTTATGGCCATACTTTTTATCCTCGTAGCATACCGTTACGGCTACCAGGAAGTGAGGGCAAAAGAGGCGTCCGTAAAAGAAGCGGAAGCGGCAAGACTCAAAGTATTGGGTAAATATATGGCCCTGATAGCACAGAAGCCTGAAATGCAGAAGGAGTTGGCGGCATTGAAAGAGACGAGCAAGGCTGAGAACTCACAGCTATTAGAGGGGCAGACGCCCTCAATCGCAGCCGCGGCGTTGCAGGAGACAGTGAAAGGGATGGTCACCGGCAGGGGCGGGACCATATCAAGCGAGAGGATAGGGAAGTCCGAGGCGCTGGGGAAATACATCGTGCTGAATGTGAGTATGGACACAACAATACCGGACGTGCGGGCACTGGCAGATATACTGTATGCCATTGAGTCTCAGACGCCGTCACTCGTAGTGAAGGAAGTAGATGCGAGGGTCAAGAATTTCAAGGAACCCAAAGAGCTACTGGTAAAGCTGGACATATCGGCGCTTACCACCGGGAAATGATAATGGGCCGGCTTTTAAAGAACATCAATCTGCTCAACGTACTGCTGGCTGCGGCATTAGTTGCCACAGCAAACTATATAGTTTTGCCGCTGGTCAATAAGAAGCCTGAGTTTGCGCCTCAAGCCATACAGGCTTTGCCGGAGCAGGGCAGGAATCAGACGGCTGCAGGAGTGCCAGCTGCTGGTGGGCGCATTGATTACAGCGTGATAGCCGAGCAGGATATATTTAGTCCCGACAGGAAAATCCCTGTTGACAAGCCGCAGGAAAAGATTCTGCCTAAACCGGAGCTGGTGCTTTATGGCACATTAATAAGCGGTGACACGAGCATAGCCTATGTTGAAGACACAAAGTCTCCGATGACCACTGCAGGCCGGGGCAAGCGGATGAGAGTGCTTCAAAAAGGAGATGTGATAAGCGGTTTTGTGCTTAAAAGCATTGAACCGGACAGGATAGTTTTGGCAAGGGGAGAGGAAGTAATGACAGTAAGGCTCGAGCCTAAAAACAGGGTAAAGGCATCCCAGGCCCAGGTCCCGTCAGTTCCGGCAGCCGGAACGCCGGGCGTGCAGCGACCCCCCGGCAGGATAGAGCACTAATTACCGTATATCTTACGGTGTGCTTTTGGCAGGCTCTTTGGTGCTGTTATTAGCAGCACCATTTGTTGTGTTTGTCCCATCGGTTTTCATGAACTCATTGAGCTTCATATCTTTAGCGTCGCCTTTAAGCCTGTTCAGGAAATCCGTTGTTACCTTGCCAGCCTCCTGCTGGTTTCTGATCACATGCGGCGTAAGCAGGACAATGATTTCCGTTTTTGTCCTTGTGATATTTTTTGATCCAAAGAGGTATCCCAGTACTGGAATATTCATGAGATACGGTATGCCTGTTGAGGTTGTTTCCTTGTGGTCCTGTATAAGGCCCCCGATCACAATGGTCTGTCCGTCATTGGCAATAACGTTTGTCTGAGCCGAACGCTTTGTAAAGATAAACTGGTCAGTGCCCAACACACTCTGCGTAGCGTAATCAGACACCTCCTGCGACACCTCCATAGCAACCACCCCGCTCTCATTGATCTGCGGCTTTACCTTCAGTATAGTGCCGACATCCTGATACTGGATCGTGGAAATGATGTTGCCGGAAGTGCTTGCGGCCACTGAGGACATCGTCGAGGTCGCGATGGGGACCTGGCTGCCGATATCTATCTTTGCCTCAAGATTGTCGGCTGCAATGATATGGGGGGAGGCAAGCACGGTGACCAGATCATCCGAAGCAAGAGTATTGAGCAGCGCTTTTACAGCTCCTGAAGCATCGGTGGCCGCGTATGAGAACCCTGAATATCCCGACGACAAAGGAGTGGCATTAAGCAAATTAGAGTTGAGGCCTGTCTGCCCATTAATGTCGATAGGTTTGCTGAAAGGATTGGTTTTGACCTTTGTGGTGTTTGATATGACCCACTCCAGCCCGAATTGGAAATCCTTTGTTAGGGTCACTTCAGCTATAAGCACCTCTATCATAACCTGGCGGGGAGGCGTGTCGAGTTTCCTGATAGTTTCTTCAATGAATTTATAATCATCCGGCGCAGCCAGCACAACCAGCGAGTTGGTGATTTCATCGTCGTATACTTTGGTCTGCGGAGCCACTAACCCACCGGCCCCCGCGGTAAAACCGGTGCCATCTTGAGCCGCTGCCTGTGCAGGTGCAGAAGCCGCCCCCGGGCCTGCAGGCGACTGGGGGATAAATTTGCCGGGCGTTGCCTGCGTCGAAACGCTCGAAAATATTGACTGCAGAAGTGTTGCGACATGCTTGGCCTTCGTGTTTTGCAGAGGATAAACAAAAACCTTGGGCGCCGTACCGGGTATTTCGTTTATGGGAAGAATCCTGTATAGTCCCTTGTCATCTACGTAACCGGCCCCGTTCATCTTCAGCAGCACCCCCATAAGCGGAAGCACGTCTTCCTTGCTGACCGGAGTGACAGTCCTGAAATTGACCCTCCCCTTGACCTTCGGGTCGACCATGTAGTTCACCCTGAGGATATCGCCAAAAACGGTTTGTATCACATCGAACAAATCGGCATCATCAAAATTGAACCTGACCTCGCCTTTCTTTGTGGGCGCCTGCATCGCTGCAGGAGGGGCGGTCGGCTGGGGCGGTTGAAAAACAGGCGGGGGCGCGGCTGCGGGAGCAGGCTGAGGCCCCTGCTTTATCGCCTCCTGAGCAAGACAAGGAGGCCCTGCTGAAAGAATGGCAACGACAAAAAATAAGATGCCGACTACTAATTGGACCAGGTTTATATCCCGCCTCTTCAAAAAGGAACCCTCCATGTCATGCCTGACTTTGATTCTCGGAGACAAGTGTGCAGCCTTTACGTGAAAGTATATCAAATAAAATGAACAAAATACTATGCCGAGGCAATTTCAGGGAATTTCTTTTTAAAAAAATCTTCTATTGACAAAAAAATCGCGATTATGTTAAAAAATGCGCGTTCAGTTAAGCGAAACGGATCTTTAACGAAAGGGCAAACCATTCGAAAGGATGGGACGCAAAACCAGGCATAATCAGAGCGCTTCCAGGAAGGCAAGCAACTCGTTGTTTGGTCGATACCGCCCAATTGACACTGAAACGGACTTCGTTTTTGCCATGCCTTGTTCTTTCATCTTGATATCTGCGTGAATATACAGATGATCAATAAACCGTCCAAATTGAAACATCGCAAACGTGCGAGCATTCTTTGGTGTTTTGCTCAGAACAGACTCTCGAATAAACACAGCTTGCCTCATGTAAAAAAGCACACCCACAGGCTGATTTTCTGATAACATAAGTATAGTTGTGTTCATGCAACAAGGAGCTTGCAACTACTTTAGATTCCCTAATTTTAGACTAACTGAGAAATAGAAAGAAATAAAGAACAAGGGAGGTATTTCGAAATGGCGACATTCGAATACTCGCAGGATGATGGCTCACAGAGGCTGAACAGGGAGCATATCTACAGGCTTCTTAATAACTACCGGTTCTGGAAATTTATGATAGCAATGATGATGTCGGGCAAAACCGAGCTTTCATCATATAAAATACTCGAAGCCGGGTGCGGCGCTGGTGACAAACTTAGATTTTTTACTGAACTTTGCGCCAGACCCGAGAATTGTTATGGTTTTGATATAAGCGAGGAAGCAATCGCCCTCTGCAAAAGAAGATCACCTGATGCCATGAACTTTCAAGTAGGATCAATCCTCGAAATACCTTTTGAAAATAGTATGTTTGATATCGTTCTTTGTTCAAATGTCTTAGGCTGCTTTTCAAGCGATGCTGACCTGCTAAAAATTTCGGATGAGTTATGGAGAGTTATAAAATTTAGTGGCGTCTTGTTAGTTTTGGATATTAACGAAAATTTCTGGTCAACTCACGCAAACAATGAACAATATTTTATGGACAAAGGATTAAGGACATTTAATACGGCAAAGAATGAGCTGGAGAATCATCTTTCCCAGCGATTTTCTCTATTCAGTAGACAGGGTGTTTTTGGAGCGGAGACTTACTTTGAGTCAACCGGCAAGCCTGTCGATATTTACGATCTTCCGCACCTTGACGGTTTAATGGATAATGGCAATGTTCCATGTTCATATACATTATACTCTTTTACTTCGAAACCATAGGCCATTCAGACTACTATGACTTTAGCAAAGTTGAGTCGATAGGCGAGATTCTTAATATATCATTGATATTTCCCTCTGGAATGTATCAGGTCAATACTGTTGATACGGACCAAGGAAAGCTATTTGCAGTTCACCATAATAGGACCTACGCCTAATCGCGCTCTATGCGGCTTTGTAATGCACTACCGACATTTCAGAATGAAGGTCTTCAATTTTGTCCAAAAGTGATTCAATTCCATCGACGACGCCGCTCTTCACATAAGACTCTCCGCACTCTGAACAAATCTCCGCAGGAACATCTTTGATAACGATAATCTTCTCTCCTTCAAAAAAGGGCGCATTTGTGATCCCATCGCGCAGTTCACCACCGCACAGCGGGCATTTTTTATTCTTCTGTTTTTCTTGTTTTCCAGTCATTTTCCCACCTCTCAATAGAAGGTTTGTAAACTGTTATTACAAATATTCTATCAAAATCCCTGTCTATCGCTATAACTGCATGAATGGGATTCAAGGCAATAAAGCTTAGGATTAAACAGCCCGGCAGTGTCCTGCCTTCCATCGTATAATCTTCAATTGTTATACATTCTTTCAAACAATCTTCAATATCTCTTTTTCTCAGACCTTCTATTCTAAGTTTTTTGACTGCATGTAATGACCATGAAATTTTATCATTGGTATCTGGAACATGATCCCTCGATTTCTCTCTTATATATAGTTCTTTCTCTTCTGCCGACATTATATCCATTTTTTTCGATAGTCCTATTGTATCTCAAACTCCGAGATTTTTCTATGTCTGTGTTTTTCCAAGATCGTTTCAATATTGGGGACAGTGCAACGATTGGAGAAGACGGGCGTTTATTGTGCAATACAGCAGAGGATGTTAGAGGATGAGGCAAATACAAAAGAGAAAAGTCGTGCTATTATAAAAAAATAAAGCTGATATATCATCCCCCGTCGGAAATAACCTGAGCGGTCGATTGAAAATTGAATGGGATTTATTCCAAAAGAAGGTAATTGATTATGTCAAAAGCAAAAGAGCAAATATCAATAAGTAATTCCGACTCTCAGCGCCTGCTGCCGGCGTGGCTATCGCTCCTGCTGGCGCTGGCCTGCGGCCTGATCGTGGCAAACATCTACTACGCTCAGCCGCTTGTCGGCCCGATCAGCGCCTCCATTGGACTGTTGCCTCAAGCGGCCGGATTGATCGTGACTATGACCCAGATAGGCTATGGCGTTGGTCTGCTATTCGTAGTGCCGCTTGGCGACCTGTTTGAAAATCGACTGCTCGTGCTCGTCAGCCTGGGCATATGCGTGCTCGCCCTGGCAAGCGCTGCCGCTGCCGCCCACCCGCTGTCCTTCCTCGCAGCTGCCTTGTTTATTGGTATTGGTTCTGTGGCGGTCCAGATTCTTGTTCCCTATGCCGCGCATCTGGCGCCGGAAGACGTGCGCGGGCGAGTTGTGGGCAATGTCATTAGCGGCCTGATGCTGGGCATCATGCTGGCCAGACCTGTCGCCAGTTTCATCACTGAGTTGAGCTCATGGCATGCGATTTTTTATCTGTCGGCAGGATTCATGGCGCTGCTCGCCCTCGTGATCCGTCGAGCGCTACCCATTCGCAAACCCAACTCGAAGCTGAGCTACGGTGACCTGATCGGATCGATGCGTCACCTGGCGCTGAACACTCCGGTTCTGCAAAGACGCGCGCTGTATCATGCCTGCCTTTTTGGCGCGTTCAGCCTGTTCTGGACAACGGTACCGCTCCGTCTTGCAGGTCCTGAATTTCAAATGTCACAGGGCGGAATTGCGCTGTTTGCTCTCGCCGGGGTTGCAGGAGCTGTTGCCACCCCGATTGCCGGCCGGGTGGCAGACCGGGGGTGGAGCCGCCCCGCGACAGGTTTAGCCATGCTGTCAGTCGCTATGGCCTTCCTGATTACTCGGCTGGTACACGGTGGAACAACACAGGCACTGGCATTGCTGGTATTTGCTGCCATTCTTCTTGATTTTGGCGTTGCAGCTAACTTGACCATTGGGCAGCGGGCGATTTTTTTGCTGGGCGCTGAATATCGCAGCCGGCTCAACGGCATCTACATGTCGACGTTCTTCATAGGCGGAGCTTTGGGTTCAGCTATCGGCGGCTGGGCCTTTGCCCGTGGAGGTTGGTCGCTGGCCTCATGGATCGGATTTTCTCTGCCCATTGCTGCGTTGCTCTACTTCGGAACAGAGAGGAGACCGTCTTGACAATCTCCACGCTTCTGCTATAAAGTAACCGATGTTAGTAAGCGCTTACATCAGAATGTGCAGGTACCGCTGCGGACGCCTAATCCCCCCAAAGCCAGGGACTTTTTTGGCGTAAAGGAAGATCAGAGCATGCACCATACAGAAGAGCTGCAACCGACAAGGGACAAGATACTTGAAACCGCATTAAGACTCTTTTCCAAGGAAGGCTATCTTGGCGCGACCACTCGCAGGATCGCCCTTGAGGCCGGCATTGCCGAGGTTACGCTCTTCAGGTATTTCCCTTCGGAAAGAAAAACTTTTTGAGGAAACCTTAAAAACCTATTCCTTTCTGACAGAGTTGAAGGAGTTTTTACCTGACATAATGGGAATGACTTATGAGGCCGCTTTGGCAATGATTGCAAAGAGGTATTTTGAGGCGCTTGTGCGCCGAAAGGATATCATCAAGATTATTCATTCGGAGATGCAGCGTTATCCTGAAAAAATACTCAAGATCAAACATTCATTCCGGGATGAAATACACAAAGTGCTGGCATTGTATTTTTCTGATATGCAGAAAAAAGGCGTGCTGAGGGAATTCGACACCGAGTATGCTGCCAGGCTTTTTTTCGGCATGTTATTTTCTTATTTTATGGATGAGGAGTTCCTGATGCGCAAGAGATACAGGTCGGTCGGACTGGACACCACTATCTCGGTGTATGTGGATATATTTGCAAGGGGGACTGTGAAATGATACGGGCGGGGAGCATAACATTGGGCACACTTTTGCTGCTTGTTTGCCTCTCCGGAACTCTTTTGGCGCCCCTTTGCTATGCAGAAACCGCTCGCGGAGCAGAAGAACATTCGTCAATAATGACGCTGAGTCAGGGTCTCAAACTTGCCACCGAGAACAGCCGGCTTATAAAGATAGCCTCGCGGGGCAAGGATGTTTCGTCGGCAGATGTTTCTATTGCGTTTTCACGGTATCTGCCGAGCGTTAATGCCTCGTTGAGCCAGACATTCCTTGCGAACCAGCCCATAGGCATCTTAGGGGGCCTGACGGCGCCTGAGGCCAACAGGAGTTCCCTCTCATACGGGGTTGACGTGCATCAGGATATCTACGACTTTGGCGGCCGGTCATCGCGGTATAAGGCTGCCTCTACGGCACTTGATGTGGCGGCGCTGAACATCAACAGAGTAAAAAACGTCGTGGCCCTTGATTTTATTATTGCCTATTTCGACCTGCTTGAGTCCGAAAAGATGGAACTGGTCGGGGAGAGGGAGGTTGAGCGGCTTATAGCACACTTGTCGATGGCCCGGAGCATGTATAAGGAGGGAGTAATTACCAGGAACGATCTCCTGCAGGCAGAGGTGCGGCTTTCAGATGCGCAGCAGCGCCTTTTAACTACAACAAACCTGAGGGCGGTCAATGCCTCCAGGATCAATAATATTTTGTCTTTGCCTCTGAAAAATGTTGTTAGGGTTGCAGATGTGGCCGGGGAGCCCCGCTATGAGGCTGACATTGATAAGGCATGGGAAATTGCCGAAAAACAGCGCATCGAACTGAAAACCATCGATCGCGAACTAAAGATAAATGAGCTGGATAGGACCGCCAGGAAGTCTGAATACTTTCCCAAAATCTTTGCTGAAGGCGGATACAATTACACCGAAAACCGCTATATGGTGCATGATGACAATTGGACGTTCATACTCGGACTGAATCTCAATATCTTCGACGGAGGCAGTACAAAAGCCGAGGTCGCGAAAATAGATTATCAGAGAGAGCAGCTTTTGGAACAGCGGCAGAAGCTTGCCGAGGATATAAGACTCGATGTCGAAAAAAGCTGGCTTGATATTCAAAACGCGGCTGAGCGTATCAACGTGACCAGGGATGCTGTAAAGCAGGGAGAAGAGAATCTTAAGATCAACAAGTCGCGCTATCGTGAAGGTGAAGGCACGTCGACGGACGTTCTTGACGCCATAACGCTGCTCACAATTGCTGAAACAAACGACTTCAGGGCGGAATATGAACTGAGGCGGGCGCAGGGGGCCTTTATGTATGCAATAGGTCTTGACCTTGCTTCCGAATACGGGGAGTAGCAATAATGGAAAGAGCTTTCATGAGCATTATTATCGCAACAGTTATGTCAACAGTTCTGTTTCCGGTAAATGCCGGCTGCGCTCAGCATGAAGAAATTATCAAACAGGGCGAAGAACTCAGTCTTGACCGCTGCATTCAGATCGCTCTTCTGAAACAGCCTTCTATTGTTGCTGCTCATTATACAGTTGAGGCTAACCGAAGCAGGGTAGGCGAAGCGCTTGCAAATTATTACCCGCAGCTGGGGGCGTCGAGCGTCGTCAGCAGGTACTCTTCCCCGGGTGTCTTAACAGTGGTCAATAACACATTTTATGGCACGGGGTATTTCAACCAGATTACGAGTGGTTTTACTCTCTCTCAGAATATATATGATTTTGGAAAGACCTCTTCTCAGGTGAGAATTCAAAAGATTAATCTTGATTCGGCCGGGGCCGACCTTGAGACAAGTAAAGACCAGATAGTCCTGAACGTTAAGCAGGCTTACTATACGGTGATCCAGGCTGCCAGAAACAGGGCGGTTGCAGCTGAATCAGTCGGACAGTACAAACAACATCTTGACCAGGCCAGGGGTTTTTTTGATGTCGGCGCCAAGCCGAGGTATGATGTGACAACAGCCGAAGTGAATGTGAGCAATGCGAAATTGAACCTCATTAGCGCGGACAATTCACTCAAGATAGCCAGGGTGAACCTGAACAATGCGATGGGAGTTCCCGATGCGCCGGCATATACCGTTCAGGATTCGCTTGCCTTCATTCAATACAAGATAACGCTGGATGAAGCGCTTTCCAGGGCTATGGCTGACAGACCTGACATCAAATCACTTGTCTTGCGGAGGAAGGCGGCTGAAGAAAGCGTTCAGCTTGCAAAAGCGGGATATTATCCCGCATTGACGGGCAGCGCATCCTATAATTGGGAGGGAGGAACAGGTTTCCCCCTCGAGAGCGTCTGGAACGTGGGTGTCACACTCTCGGTTCCCATTTTCAATGGTTTTCTGACTAAACACCAGATGGGGGAGGCTGTGTCTAACCTTAATGTGGCCCTGGCCAATGAAGAGGCGCTCAGGCAGAGCGTTGTTCTCGACGTGCAGCAGTCATACCTGAACCTGAGGCAGGGGGAGGACAGCATTGCGACCGCCGACCTCGCTGTCAGGCAGGCCACGGAGAACCTTGATATTGCTAACGGGCGGTATTCAGCCGGAGTGGGAAATCCTATCGAAGTGACGGATGCACAGGTAACATACAGCAATGCGAAATTGGCATATATCCAGGCGCTGACCAATTATAATGTCGCGCACGCAAGCCTTCTGAAGGCGATGGGGGAGAGGTGATATGGAAGAGAATAAGGCTGAATATAACAAACAGGGCAATAATAAGAAAAAGATCGCATTGCTTGTCTTTGCTGTTCTAGGTGTCTTCGGCGCAGTGGTGCTTTATTTCTATCTTGGTTATAAAGCGACCCATATAACCACCGATGATGCTTTTGTGGACGGTCATATATATACGATTGCATCAAGGATACCCGGAACGGTAAAGAACGTATTTGTCGATGATAACCAGCGGGTTAAAAAAGGAGACCTGCTTGTTGAAATAGATCCTGTGGATTATGAAGTCAGGGTAAATGAATCGTCGTCAAGCCTTGGCGCCGAACAGGCAAAGATTGCCGAGATAACGGCGAGAGTTGAGGCTGCGAAACAGCAGCTTGCCGAACTCAGGGCCGGTGTCGGGGCTGCCCGTGCTAACCTGGAACTGCAGGAAGCTAACCTCGGGCAGGCTGAGCGGGACGAAAGACGGGCAGCAGCCCTCTTCGCTGCGGATACATTTACCAGGGAACGATATGAAAAGACGAAGACCTCATATGAGGTCTCGATGGCACAGGTTAAGGCGGCGCGGGAGCAGCTCCGCCAGGCGGAATTGACGGTTGAGACACAAAAGGCTGTGGTCCGGCAGAATGAATCGAGTGGAGTGTCGCAACAATCCACCGTAAAGCAAAAAGCTGCACAGCGTGACACGGCTGAGCTGAATTACGGGTATACAAAAATTTATGCTCCTGCAGACGGTTACATCAGCAAAAAGTCAGTGGAGCGAGGCAACCGGGTCGAGACAGGCCAGCCGTTGATGGCAGTCACCGAGCTTAACGATATTTGGGTGGTTGCAAATTATAAGGAAACTGAACTTAAGAAGATAAAGCCCTCGCAGAAAGTGACCATAAAGGTCGATACCTATCCTGGCAGAGTGTTCAGGGGAACGGTGGAAAGCATCATGGCCGGGACCGGAGTTGTATTCTCACTTTTCCCTCCAGAGAATGCCACCGGCCAGTATGTGAAGGTGGTGCAGAGAGTTCCGGTCAAGATAGTGCTTGACAAGGATACCGATGCGGGGCATGTCCTGCGTCTCGGTATGTCGGTGGAGCCGACGGTAATAGTCGGTAAATGAACAAATGGACCAAATGGATCATCGCCTTGACCGTTATGCTCCCGACTCTCATAGAGATCGTGGATACCTCGGTCGTCAATGTGTCTCTCGACCATATAAGGGGCAGTCTTTCCGCGGGGCTGGATGAGTCGACCTGGACTATTACGTCCTACCTCGTGTCAAACGCTATCATCATCCCCATTACCGGCTGGTTGAGCAAGGTCTTCGGCAGGAAGCGGTATCTTATCTTTTCCATTGCCCTCTTTACTATAAGTTCATTCTTCTGCGGTGCGGCATGGAGTCTCGCGAGTCTGATTGTTTTCAGAATTTTTCAGGGCATAGGCGGCGGGGCTTTGCAGCCCATTTCACAATCCATACTTCTCGAGTCTTTTCCTCCAAAACAGCATGGCATGGCCATGGCGGTATTCGGAGTAGGCATCATGTTCGGCCCCATTATCGGGCCTCTTCTCGGCGGATGGATTACCGACAACTGGTCCTGGCACTGGATCTTTTATATCAATATCCCGATCGGCATCATATCGGTATTTATGGCCATGTTCTTTATTAAGGATCCGCCCTATATGAAGCGGACGGCAATGAGGATAGATTACTGGGGCCTCATGCTCCTTGTCATAGGACTCGGCAGTCTTCAGATTGTCCTCGACAAAGGGCAGCGGGAAAACTGGTTCGCATCAAACTTTATCTTCTGGCTGAGCATCATTGCGGGAACTGCGCTTTTACTGTTTGTTATTGTGGAGTTTTTTGCAGAGCACCCGGTTGTTGATCTCAGGGCATTAAAGAATGTCTCGTTCAGCACCGGAAACCTGGTCATGTTTTTTTCTTTCTTCAGTCTCTTTGCAACGATTGTCCTCCTGCCCATTTATTTGCAGTCACTCATGGGATACACGTCGACCCTTGCCGGAATGGTGCTCGGACCTGGGGGAGTTGCGACATTAATAGCAATGCCTATTGCCGGAAGACTTGTGACCAAGGTCAATCCTAAAGGACTTTTAGCTATGGGCCTGGCCATCGGCGCCTACGCGACTTTTCTTATGTCGGAATTTAACCTGTATGCCGATTTCAATACGCTGATCTGGCCCAGGATTGTCCTGGGTGTCGGCATGGGGTTTCTCTTTATACCGCTTACCACGCTCACACTCTCAACAATCAAAAAGGAAGCTATGGGAAATGCGACCGGGATATACAACCTGTTAAGAAACCTGGGGGGAAGTTTTGGAGTAGCATTTGTAACAACCATGCTTGCGCGGCGTGAACAATTCCATCAGTTGAGGCTTGTTGAACACCTTACCCCATTTGACAGGAACTATCAGTTTGCGCTGGACCATTCCGCCAGGATATTACAGTATAAAGGGGTAGTGCCCTTATCCCGGCAGGCAGGGCAGGCTTTGATATACGGTGATTTGTTAAGGCAGGCATCCATGCTCGCTTTCAATGATGTTTTCCGTATGGTCAGTATTATTATTATTTGTGTAATTCCGCTGGTGCTGCTCATGAGGCGAGGTACCCCTGACGCACCTGCAAGCGTGCATTAGGGCCTTAGAATAAATAACTTGTCTCTTATTGGTCTTTATCTTTATTAAGGTTTTGCAGAAGCTCCATCGTTGCTTTGCAGTAGCACACCCCTGATGGGAGCTTGCAATTCCCTGCTTTTTTCTGTCTGATCGGCTCAGAGGGATGCTCAATAAGCGCCAGCTTGTCGCAAACGTCTTCAAAAAGGAATAGAAATTCTTCGGGAAATTTTCTTTTTTCCGATGCGTGGGCACTTTCAAATTCTATGAAGCCATCGATGATAGCTTGAGCCGTCCTTGCAAAAGCTACGCATTTGCTGCAAAGAGGATCGTTTCCCTGGTTTACAATTGTTCCGACAGCAAAATGGAATCCCCTTAGTCGATTGATGGTGTTATCATGACTCATTGCCGGCTCCTTTCCTTTTTTTAACTTAATGATTCAACAGACAGCAGCACATAGTCAGCAGTGTTCTGTTCAACACACGACTTGATTCGCAGTTTTAACTCTCTGCCACATGCTGCCGCTTCCCGTTATTATTATACAAATAATCCCGGATAAAATCATATCATCGAATTGCCTCGTCAGAAAAGTATTCGAAAGTGATTCGTTGTCTCATTTAAAAATTTATTCGAAACAATTTCACTTGGCAACACCAACTACGTCATTACCCATGAGCCTGAGTCTCACAAAGGCACATGAAAATACCACATATGCTGTCATTCCCGTGCTTAAAGCACCTACTTTTGGCGGAGGCGGGAATCCAGAGTGGATCCCCGATTAAAGAACTCGGGGATGACGACAAATGTTCTACTTTCGAGGCAATGACGTAAGTTTATTATAGATTTTTTTGAATACTTTTTAGATGAGGCAACGCGATCATTAAGATAAGTTTGGTAAAGGGGCAAATTAAGACGCACCTTTGATATAATATAGTCAGGAAAAGTTTTTTAGAGGAGACGGCTGCTTCCAAAACTGTTTTAACAGAACCGGTAAAACATATAGTTCATGTCCAAAATAATTCCTGCATCTGCAAAAATACATATCACAACTCTTGGCTGTCCCAAAAACAGTGTTGATTCCGGGCGCCTGGCCGGAGCATTCAGGAAGGAAGGCTTCATCAGTGTAGATGATGCGGATATCGCCGATATCCTTCTGGTGAACACGTGCGGTTTTATTAAGGATGCAAAAGAAGAGTCGATAGAGGAGGTCCTCAGACTTGCGCAGATGAAAGTAGACGGCAGCAAGCTTGTCGTGTTCGGATGCCTTGCCGCCCGATACAGGAATGAGCTTTTGAAAGAAATCCCCGAAATTGACAGCATCTGGGGGGTAGGGGAGGAAGCTCAGATTATTGATTACTGTAAGAAGCAGAGGTTAGAGGTCACAGGTCATAGGTCAGGAAAAAATACCGGTACTTCTATAACCTGTGACCCATCACTTATAACCCCTATTTCATATGCATATCTTAAAATTGCCGAAGGTTGCGACAAGAAATGCACATTCTGCGTGATTCCATCGATTCGTGGGGCGTTCAGGAGTGTCCGCCCTGAGCTGATAATGGCTGAAGCTGCCGAATACTTAAAGGCGGGTGCAAGAGAATTGATCCTGGTGGCCCAGGACATTACGAATTACGGAAAAGATCTTGACGGGTATGACCTTGTCGCGTTGTTGCGCGATCTTTCCTCTCTACCTGGCGATTTTTATATCAGGCTTTTATACCTGTATCCTTCTGCTATCAGCGAGGCCTTGATCGAATGCATTGCTGCAGAGGACAAGATACAGAATTACCTCGACATTCCGCTTCAGCACTCCGAGGACAGAATATTGAGGCTCATGGGACGCCGCGGGACGCGTACTGAATACCGCAAGCTCATCAGAACGCTGCGCAGGCGTATACCGGGTATTGCTCTCAGGACAACTTTTATTGTGGGTTTTCCCACCGAGACGGAAGAGGAATTTAATGGGCTTATTGATTTTATCGAAGAGATACGGTTTGACAGGCTCGGCGCTTTTATGTTTTCAAGGGAAGAAGGCACCCCGGCTGCGGCATGCAAAGGACAGGTGCCTGATAAGGTTAAGCGCAGAAGATTTGAAGAGATCATGAAGCGCCAGGCGCTGATATCACTTGAGATAAACAGGGAGCTTGTCGGCAGGCGTTTCAGGGCCATTGTTGACGAGGCCGCGGAAGACGTTACGCTTGCCCGGCTCTATTCACAGGCCCCTGAAATAGACGGGATGGTCATTATAGAAAGAGCGGAAGGTGAAGATAACGTTACCGGAAAACGGGGACGCGGAGGCGAGCTTAAAGCCGGCGACCTGGTCACAGTTGAAATTACGGGTGCATATGATTATGATGTGAAAGGCAAACTAATAATGGATGAGGGGCTGTAGTCAATGGGGAATTCGCGAAAGATTCCGTTTCTTCATATAGTTCTTTTCATTTTGACTTTTCTGTCGACGCTGGCAGCCGGTGCGCTTCAGCAGGGTATAAATATTATTAAATCACCTGGTAAAATTGTTGAAGGGCTGCCCTTTGCCGGAACGCTGATGACCATACTGCTTTGTCATGAACTCGCCCATTATATTGCATCCAGAAAGAACCACACTGTGGCAACACTGCCGTATTTTATTCCGGCGCCTACGATCTTCGGAACTTTCGGCGCGTTTATAAAAATGAAGTCGCCTATTCTTACGCGGAGGGCGCTCATCGAGATCGGAGCCTCAGGACCGATAGCCGGTTTTATTATTTCTGTAGCGGCCTGTATAATAGGCCTCCACATATCAAAGGTAATACCGCTGCCCCAGGGTGAAGGCACACTCTCTCTTGGCGATTCCCTTCTGTTTTCTTTTCTTTCCCGTGCACTTCTCGGCGCCACCCCTGCACACTATGATATCTTGCTGCACCCTGTGGCGTTTGCCGGCTGGATAGGGCTTTTTGTAACATCGCTCAACCTCATACCTATCGGTCAGCTCGACGGGGGCCATATCTGCTATGCACTCCTGGGCGAACGTCATCGTTATGTTTCTCGATTACTTGTGGGAATACTCGCTATTTTCGGCCTTATAGGGGTTTCCTCGCTATTCCTGGCCTCTCAGTCATTAAGTAGCTTTTCCGGGTTGGACGTCTGGCTGGTATGGGCCATACTGCTGCTTATTCTCGGCATCAAACACCCTCCGGTAGTATACTGGGAATCACCCCTTGATCCTAAAAGAAGGACAATTGGATTTCTGTCCCTGGTAATATTTATTATCACTTTTATCCCTGCGCCGTTCAAAGGATCACTTTGAGTCAGCTGCCAATTACAAGCACTGCAAATCCGCTGATTAAGGAGGCGCTGAAAATAAAAGAAAGGCGGGGCAGGCATAGAGGCGCTGTTTTCCTTATTGAAGGCCCCCATCTGATAGAAATGTCGTTGGCTTCGCCGTATGCAGGCCTGAAGCAGGTTTTTTTTACTGAAGATTTCTCTTCCGCAAGGGAGGGGCGGCGGCTCTTAAGGCGACTGGAGGAAACTGCCGCAGATCTGGTCGAGACCTCGAAACGGGTCATGGAAAAGCTGACAGATACCGAAACACCTCAGGGGATAGCTGCGGTGCTGGCGCTTAAGTCCGTTGCCCTGGATGCGATACCATTTAAAGCAATGCCCTTGCTCGTTATTTGCGACGGTATCCGTGACCCCGGCAATATCGGAACAATTATACGGGCATCTGATGCATCAGGCGCCGATGCGGTCCTGCTGACACCCGGTACCTGCGATGCCTTTATGCCTAAAGCAATAAGGGCATCGGCTGGAAGTATTTTTACGGTCCCGGTGTTCTCTGCCGGTATCGAAGAACTCGTGAGTTTTCTGGAGCAGCGGCGGATGAGGTTGTATGCAGCGGATGTCCATGCCTCGCATTCTCTTTATGGGACAGACTTCAGGTTGCCTGCTGCAATTGCTTTCGGCAACGAAGCGCATGGGATAGGCGCTGAACTTCTCAAAAAAGCCGACCTGCTCTTCAGAATTCCCGTTATCGGCAGGGCCGAAAGCCTCAATGTTGCAATGGCTGCATCTATCAGTTTATATGAAGCGGTCAGACAGCGGGGACTGTAATGTAACTGGAGACGGCGTATCCCGGTTGTATTGACGAAAACTCTTTCCCACCACAACTCCAATTACCGTTCCGATTATGGCGCCGGCCACGAAATCCGAAAACCAGTGAATGCTTATAGATACTCCCAGGCCGATATAGAGCGCGTAAAAAATTGCAGGATATCTTACAATCTTATTTTCCGGATACAGCGTCAATAGTGTTACAGCCATAGCAAAGGCAATCGTGGTGTGAGAAGATGGCCAGCCCCAAAATACTCCACCTCGCAGAAATCCAAAACGAAATTCACGGCTGATATCGATAGTATCCGGCGTAAGCAATCGTGGAGGATGTACCCTTCCCGTAAACGCTTTGTAAAGGGAAGCAAGGAGCAAGCCGATGAGAACTGACTGACCCAATGCATAGGCTGTATTAACGGCTTTCAACTTCCCGGCAAGTTTGCCTGTTACATAGAGAACTAGCGGTAAAATAATCGGCAGACGACTACCAAGCCTGACAGCAGGAAAAAGAATCGTTCGTAGAAGAGAACTCCTGGAAGATTCAAAGTAGAGCCAGTCAAAGCCCGAAATTACAATGATACATGTAAGAACAATCGCCAGAAAATGCCAGAGGAGATTATAACTTCCGAAGCATTTTTTGACATTTCCCGGAAAATTGTAAAAAAAGCCCCGCATGGCCCCTCACTTCTCTAAAACTAATGTTACCGGCCCATCATTGACAAGTTCGACCTGCATCATAAAAACCAGTTGTTATGAAGCCATGGCGATACGCAATTTTTTAGCGGCTTTTCTGCTTCCGTGCTTGTCGGCGCCGTTGCGTTTCCCTTTAGCCTTCTTTACGCGGACCCCGCCCTCGTCCTGCCACCCGATGCGTTCGAGGAAGTCGAAGTAGGCGCCTTCGAATACGTTCACCTCGTCATTGTCGTACACTATCAGCTTGTTCGCGACGGCCTCCAGGATCATCTCACTGTGCGTCACGATGATGACAGCGCCGTCGAAAGCTTCAATCGCTTCGATCAGAGAGTCAATGGACTCCATGTCCAGGTGGTTTGTGGGTTCGTCGAGGATCAGCATGTTGGCCGGAGAGATCAGGAGCTTGCCGAGCAGTACGCGGCTCTTTTCCCCTCCCGAGAGCACGCTCACCTTCTTGAGCGCGTTGTCGCCGTCGAACATCATGAGCCCGCAGATGGCGCGGGATTCGCCCTGGGCATGGTTCGGATGAGCATCCATGATTTCCTGGAGCGCGGTTTTGTCGTCCAGCAGGCGGCTGATATTGGTCTGGCCGAAATAAGCGATCTTCGTATTCGGATGGGGTCTTATGTCTCCGCTTGACGGGGACATCTCTCCCGCCAGCAGGTTCAGAAGCGTGGTCTTACCCTTACCGTTCTTTCCGATTACGGCAATGCGGTCCTTTTTACCCACTGCAAAGCTCAGGCTGTCAATGAGCTTAGGGCCGTCCTCAGAAAATGAAAAGGACAGGTCTTCCACTGTCATCAGCCATTTGGCTTCAAACGGGGCGGACCGGAACTTGAAGTCAAGCGATTTGATCTCCCTGAGCTTGTCGAGCCGTTCGTGTTTCGCAAGCGCTTTGATCCGGGACTGGACCGAGCTGGCCTTGGTTGCCTGGGCCCGGAAGCGATTAATGAACTGCTCCACCTCCTGGCGTTTCTTATCGTCGTTCTGGCGCGTCTTTTCGTGGATCTCTTCTTCAAGGAGGACCTGGTCGTATAGCTTCTGCGTGTTGCCGGGGACCTTTCGCATCTTGCAGCGGTGGATGATCATGGTATGTGTCGTTACGCTGTCCATGAATTCACGGTCATGCGTTATGATGATCAGCTCGTTCGGCCAGGCGCGCAAAAATTGAGTGAGCCAGCGGACCGAAACGATGTCGAGGTAGTTCGTAGGTTCGTCGAGGAGCAGCAGATTCGGCTCCGAGACAAGCACCTTGGCAAGGTTTAACCGCACCTGGTATCCGCCGGACAACGACGAGGGCGAGCGGTCGAAGTCGTCGTTGGTGAAGCCCAGGCCGTGGAGTATAGCTGCGGCCTTGTACGTTTCGTCGATGCAGTCCTCGTTTTTCGGAAGAGCGAGGCAAGCCTCCTGGAGCACCGTGTCTTCTGTTAAATGAATATGCTGGGACAGATGTCCGATGGTGTATCCCGAAGACACCGTGATCGTACCGGAGTCCTGGCGCGCTTCGCCGAGGATCAAGCGGAAGAGCGTGGATTTGCCGTGGCCGTTCCGGCCCACAAGGCCCACGCGTTCACGCTGGTTTATGGTGAAACCGACGCCGTCAAACAGCACCTGCCTGCCGTAGGATTTCTCAAGATTAGCGACCTGGAGCATTCTTTGACCTTCCCTGAATAATGTATTAAAAAGTACAGCCTTTTATGATAACCCAGCATGACGATTAAAGCAAATTTTTTTTCAGGAATACTGATGAAACGAGGCGTCTTCACCATTTATTGCCGGAAGAGGGGGCGCATAACGCTTCGGAGAAAATAGTACGTTAATGCTCGTCACACCCTTATGGGCTGCGCATACCGTTTTCTATTTTCTATTTTTGGTTATAATTGTTTATACTAATTTAAAATGATGTTGAAAGGAGATTTTTCGTATGAAGGTAATTCTCAGGGAGGATGTTAAAGATGTGGGTCATATTGGGGAAATGCTGACTGTTAAGGACGGTTTCGCGCGCAATTTTCTGCTGCCGAAGGGCTTGGCGTTGGAGGCCAATACCAAGAATGTCAAAGCCTTGGAGCATGAGAAGAGAAAGATTCAGGACACGGTGAAAAAGGCAAAATCAGGTGCTCAGGAACTGTCTTCCAGAATAGCGGCTGTCACGGTTACCATTAAGGCAAAGTCAGGAGAGGCAGATAAGCTTTTCGGTTCTGTTACCGCTATGGACATTGCGGAAGCCCTGAAGCAGGAAGGGTTTGATATAGACAGGAAAAAGATCGTGCTGGAAGAGCCGATCAAGCGCCTCGGTAATTATACGGTTAGCGTTAAAGTCCACCCTGAAGTCTCGGCGGAGTTTACTGTTCAGGTGGTAAGTGAGTAGTAGTATAAAGAGCGGAAGGGAAACAAGCCGAGTCCGAAGAAAACGGGGCTGATAGTGCTGGATGCCGGAGTAAGCATAGACAAATTACCTCCCCAAAATATTGAGGCGGAACAGTCCGTTCTGGGCGCCATAATTTTCGACAACGAGGCCTTGCCTAAGGCCCTCGAAATGCTGGCAGCCGATGACTTCTACAAAGAATCACACAGGCGTCTGTACAACGCGATGCTTGACCTCTTCAACAAGAGCGAGCCTATCGACATTATCACACTCACCGATTACCTTAGAAAAACGAATGGACTGGATGCTGTCGGGGGCGTTGCAAACCTCTCAAACCTGGCAAACAGTATTCCCACATCAGCCAATATACGGTATCATGCGAAAATAGTTCGCGAGAAGGCGCTGTTGAGAGCGTTGATTCAGACTGCGACTCATATCAACACAAAGGTGTATGAGGACGACCTGGAAGCGGATGACATGGTCGACTACGCGGAAAAGGTCATATTCGATATTGCTGATAAAAGGACCAAGGCCTCCTTTACAAGCATGAAGGATGTGGTCAAAGATACTTTTAAAATGATCGAGCACCTTTATGACAAAAAAGAGGCGATTACCGGGGTGCCGACCGGTTTTAAGGATCTCGATGAACTGACCGCAGGCTTTCAGCCCGGCGAACTGATTATCATCGGGGGCAGACCGGGTATGGGCAAAACCGCGTTTGCGCTTAATGTCGCCCAACACGTGGGAATCGAAATGAAGGAGCCGGTCGCTGTATTCAGTCTCGAAATGTCCAAGGAGCAACTGGCCATGCGAATGCTCTGCGCCGAGAGCATGGTCGATTCCTCGCAAGTCAGGAAGGGTTTTATCAACAGACAGGATTGGCCGAAGCTGACCAGTGCAGCGGGGAGGTTGTCGGAAGCGCCAATTTTTATTGATGATTCTTCGGCCCTTACCGTGCTCGAGATAAGAGCAAAGTCAAGGAGGCTCAAGTTAGAGCACCGGGGGCTGAGCCTTGTAGTTGTCGATTACCTCCAACTCATGCGGAGCAGGGGATCTTTCGAACGCCGGGAGCAGGAGATATCGGAAATATCCCGCTCGTTGAAGGCGCTTGCCAAGGAACTGAAAATACCGGTGATCGCTTTGAGTCAGCTTAACAGGGCTGTGGAGCAGCGGACCGGAAACAAGCCGACGCTGGCCGATATACGGGAATCAGGCGCTATCGAGCAGGATGCAGATGTGATTATATTTATTTATAAAGACAGCGACCAGGTCAGGAACAACCCTGCAGTCAAGAACGTGGTTAAAATTGATATCGCCAAACAGAGAAACGGCCCTACCGGCACTATTAATCTTACGTTTCTGTCAAACTGCACCAAGTTTGTCGATCACTCCGGTATATCGTATGAGGCTGAAGAAGAGGTGTATTGATGAGGAGACCTCCGGCTGTAGCAGGCCAGTTTTATTATGGAACGGCTGCGCGTTTAAAGAGTCAGGTTGAGCAGTATATCAGCAGGGATACGGTCAGGGAGAAAGTAATCGGCGCCATCTCGCCTCATGCCGGTCTGATGTATTCCGGGCATGTGGCCGGTGCAGTCTACTCATCAATCAGCTTTCCCGAGACCTTCATACTCATCGGGCCTAACCATACGGGGCAGGGCGCCCCTTTGTCGCTTATGGCCTCCGGGGAATGGGAGATACCTTCCGGTATAGTGTCCATTGATGAGGACCTTGCCGGAGCTATAGCAGGGGAACTTCCTGTCCTGTCCCCCGATACCCGCGCACATGCGTTCGAACATTCTATAGAGGTGCAGTTGCCCTTTATTGCCTTTTTTTCCGGTGACGCCAGGATAGTCCCGATTGCTGTGATGAACGCTTCAGTGCAGGACTGCAAGACTATTGGTGAAGGGATAGCCAGGGCGGTCCGGCATTCAGGTCGTTCGGTCGTAATTGTTGCAAGTTCGGACATGAGCCATTACATTTCTGATACTCTTGCCAGGAAGCTCGACAATCTTGCGCTCCATGAGGTGCTTGATTTGAATCCGGAAGGGCTTTATTCTACCGTAGTAAAGCAAAACATTTCCATGTGCGGCTTTATTCCCGCGACTATAATGCTCTATGCCTCAAAGACATTGGGGGCGCATGAAGCCAGGCTTGTGAAATATGCGACATCAGGCGAAGTAAGCGGTGATTATGAGCATGTTGTCGGGTATGCAGGAGTTGTAGTAAAGTGACCGGGTGCGAAGAAGTCACAACTGCTGTTATTCTTGCGGGCGGCGAGAACCGGAGATTCGGGGCCTTAAAAAGCTTTATTAACATTGAAGGCCTGCCAATTATCGCGAAGAATCTGGCGCTTCTCAGGGAAGTATTCCATGAAGTTTTTATAAGCACCAATTTCCCGGAACCGTATTTTCTCTCGCGGCTCGGGGCGCCGCTTATCGGTGACGTGCTCCCTTCTCGCGGGACCTATGTCGGGAATTTACTCTGCGCTGATCAATGCAAAGGGGCCTGGTGTTTTTGTCGTAGCCTGCGACATGCCTTTTTTGAACAGTAAAGTCATGACCTTTATCCTTGCACGGCGCTTGCGCCAATGCAGGGAATCCGGTCCCTGCGACGCAGCTGTTCCTGTTTTTAATAACCGGCCTCAGCCCTTGTCAGGAGTATATTCGCGAACACTGCTGCCATATCTGGAGGAGGCGATTGTGCATGAAAAAACTTCATTAATACCTTTTTTACGGGAAGTGAACACATATTTTATCAATGAATCGGATATGAGGACAATAGACCCGGAGGGAAGGTCATTTGTAAATATCAATACCGTTGAAGATTATGAGGCAATCAAAAAAATGCATCGGACGTTGAGCGTGTAGACTTCGCCGGACGCTACTGAGGAATATGGAAAGAGGTATTGTTGCCGAAATAGACTTGCAGGCGGTCTCACATAATTTCAGGGTAGTCAGGCAACTGACCGGAGGCAGGCCGGTCATCGCTGTGGTTAAGGCCGATGCATACGGCCACGGAGCTGTCCAGGTATCTGAAAGGTTAGTCAGTGCCGGCGCCGAATATCTTGCTGTTGCGTTTATGGGTGAGGCCAGGCAATTGAGAGAGGCCGGCATTGCCGTTCCGATTTTCAGTGCTCTTTGACCCCGATGTCCACGAAGCTTTTGAACATAATCTTACGCCTGTCGTCGGAACTCTGAAAGCGGCGGTTGAACTGTCGCGCGAGGCCGGGAAACGGGGGCAGAATATAAATATACATATTAAAGTCGATACCGGCATGGGCAGGCTCGGTTTTCCAGTACAGGTGCAAAACGAAATCCTTAAGATTGCCGGTTTGAAGGGACTCACTATTGAAGGGGTTTTGAGCCATTTCTCCGATGCTGACATCAGCGACCGCTCTTTTGCGTGTTCCCAGATTGCAGCATTCAATACGCTGTGTAACGACCTGGCTGCTGCCGGATTACACATACCGCTGCGCCATTTGGCGAACAGCGCAGCAGTTATGGCGCTGCCTGAATCACACTGTCACGCGGTCAGGCCGGGCATAATGCTGTATGGTCTGCCAAGCGGGTATCCGGTTGGTGACGCAAAATTGGTCCCTGCCATGAGCGCGAAGGCACGGATCCTGGCATTGCGAAGGCTGCCGCCCGGCACTACTATCAGTTATGGCAGGACGTTCGTGACTGCGAGAGAGAGCCTGATCGGCGTTATGGCAGCCGGTTATGCGGACGGGTACAGCAGGCTTTTTTCTAATAATGCTTCAGTATTGGTAAGGGGCAAAAGGGCCCCGGTTGTTGGACGCGTCTGTATGGATGTCACCATGATAGATGTTACGGACATAGCAGGGGTGTCCGAATCGGATGACGTTATTATTATGGGCAGTCAAGGTTGTGAGAGCATAAGTGCCGCTGAACTTGCGCAGTGGTCGGACACTATCCCTTACGAAGTAATGCTGTCCATTGGCAGCAGGGCAAGGCGCGTATACATTTGAGATAAGCAGGTAAAGGTATAGGTTAAGGTTAAGATATAGAAAAGACAAGTACTCATCGTTTGTTGTTTCCCTTTCCCTATACCTATACCTATACCTTTGCCTTTACCTGCCGCTTCCTCTCAGCCGATCTCTTTATTTAGCAGTATGTCTGTTTTTATATGATTCATAGTATAAACTCCATTTAGATACCTGTTAATATCGATCTCCTGCTTGCCGATATAAGGCTTCAGGTAATTCACGGAATGTTCAATCATCTTTTTATACACACTATCATTGAGGAAATATGAAGGGAAATCGACTATGCAGCTATTAAGAATCGCATATAACTGCGGGTCAGTGAAATCCAGAAAGTCAAGATTACTGAAGGTCACAATTATCTGTCCCTCGAAATTGTTCCATAGCTTGGCAAAAGCACTCATAAGAAAAGCGGGGAGTTTATTGACGTCTTTAAAAACGAGGAGATCAAAATAGGAAAAGTCCTCGACATACCACTGGTTTTCAGCAACGTTTTTGCAGGGCACAACAATAAATGCTTTTGAATTCAGTCCAAAGCCATCGAAATTAATTATGTTGCCCAGAATAAAATGCGCGTAAGAAGCATCTTCATATCTTAATGCCATTCTGTTGAAATTCCTGAAAGTCTTCAGAAGATTTTCAAACCTTATATCCTTGCCAAAGTAGTTGTCAATAGTGTGTGAACCGGAAGGCAATGCAGGTCGTGAGACGTTGCCCTTAAGAGCAAAATCTTGTAAAACGGTCCTGGTCTCCAGGATGCAGGTATCAAAGAATTCCATGATTTTTTTGTCATCCATTCCCTTGCCGCGTAGTCTTTTTGCGAGGACACTCCCGCTCTCCTTGTCTCTGTCCATAAGAAACTTAACCGTAAGGAAGGTCAGGTATGCACAATAGGAAAAGATAAGTTCTTTTCTATTTAAGGATAGTTTAATTTTTTCAGAAGGAGCATATTGCGGATTGAGTGTATTATGTGACAGGACATAACCACTATAGAGTTCCTCAAAAGCCCCCATGGCCTTTTCAAAATAGTATTTGTTTATCAGGATGGGATCTACGCCAAATAATGCCTTTTCATACATCAGTGATACTTCCGAATATAGCCTGGATGTCGATTTATAATAGTTGTCCAGTATGCCGCTGCTTTCTTTGATCAGGATATCGACTCCAACCAGCTCGCAGGAAAGAAGGGCGTTGCCTTCATGCTGAATGTCTGAAAAACCGAACATGCGGCACAAATTTTTGAAAACCGCAGACTTTAGAATATTATAAATCTCAACGTCCTGAAACACGGACAAGGAATTCTCAGACTTGAAAATTCTTTTATGGACATAGTTGCGTAAAATCTGACGAAGATTGTCGAGCCCGAGCCTGGTGACGGCATAGTTAATATTTAGAGAGCACGTCACGCCGCTGTCATCCGACCTGACTGCTCTTGAAAGCAATTCGTCCTTCAGGGAGCGTTGATTCTCCTTGTTCGCTTTAATAGTTTTCTCATCCAGCCTGCCTTCTTCTGCAGCTTTTTTCTCTTCCTCAGCCCTTTTCTCTTCCCTGGCTTTGCTCTCTTCTTCCTGCAGACTGGAGATTTTTTCTATATATATCCCAATCTTCCCAAAATTCGGCTCCGGACTGTCTGCCTCCATCAGCAGATTTACCATTTCAGACAATATCTCGTCTCTTTTGTATTGCTGGATAGCTTTGTCCGGAACACTCATTTGAGGCGGGACAACAGCTTCTTTTGGTTTTTTAATCCTCTTAATAATAAAGCCGGGGTCGTTAAAAGCTCCTGCCAATTGCAAGCCGATAAAGCCCTTGTCCTCCCAGCTGACATTTGCCTTTATTTCCAAAGTGGAAAGCTTGAAGCTCAACGTCGGGGTTTTTGCTTCGAATCCAGGTGTTTTCTTTATCTTCAGGCCTTTTCTGCTTACCTCAACAATGCTTCCAATTCCTTCAACCGGGATCTCATCGATAAAATACCTGTCGTGCTTTCTTTGATTCAGAGGTTTTATCGTTGCCATGCTCTGTCCTCCCGGTTAAAGAAAAAAATCAGGCGTTAATTATGTATACTTCCTGCTTATCCATCTATTTTATAGTAATTAAAAAAATATTTGTGATAATTATGTACCAATCAACAGGAAATAGCAATGACAGGAACGGCTTCAGATAAGATCTATTCGAAGGTGAATTGTTGCCCAACGAAGTTACTACTGAATCCTTAGAACCTTGGCGCCACGGATTTTTCTTTCCTTAAGTTCCAGCAATGCCCTGTTTGCCTCATCAAGCGTGTACTCCTGAATTTCAGGCCTGATAGGAATCTCGGCGGCAAGCGTCAAAAATTCCTCAACATCTTTTCTTGTGATGTTGGCTACGCTCTTTATCTCCTTCTCCATCCACAAATCACGGGGGTAATCAAGCTCTAATAGATATTCCTTGTCCCTATCCTCTTTACGGATAGCATTGATGACAAGCCTGCCGCCTTTCTCCAGGCTGCTCAATGCCTTCACAACCGGCTTCCAGGCGGGTGTGGTATCGATGACGGCGGTTAACTTCTCAGGCGGCTCATCCCCGGTATCGCCCGTCCAAAAAGCCCCCAGTTCCCGGGCGAATTCCCTTTCCACCGTCGTCCTGGAAAAGACGAAAACCCTGGAGTTTGGATATTTGTATTGCAGAATCTTCAGAACGAGATGTCCGGAGGCCCCGAATCCTGTAAGACCCAGGTTCTCGCCATCCTGCAGGCCGGTCAGCTTCAGCGAACGATAGCCAATGGCTCCGGCGCAAAGAAGCGGGGCCGCTTCTGAATCAGAGAATATATCGGGTATTCTATATGCAAAATCCTCCGGAACGACGGTATATTCAGCGTACCCTCCATTTGAATCTCTTCCCGTTGCCAGAAATTCAGCACATAAATTTTCCTTGCCTCCAAGACAAAATTTGCATTTTCCACACGCAGAATATATCCATGCTATTCCAACCCGTTCCCCGGGCTTGAACCTTACTGCCTTACTACCCCCGCGTTCAACCCTTCCAATAATCTGATGACCCGGGACTATCGGGAAATGAGGGGGAGTGGTCCTTCCCTCGATCTCATCAAGTTCAGTATGGCAAATGCCGCACCGTGTGACTTTTACCAGGATTTCGTTCTCTCCGGCAGCCGGCAACGGCATATCAATCAACTCAAGAGGCTGACTATTCTTCTCAAAATAGGAAACTCTGTTCAGCACCATGGCTTTCATTCGTAATCACCTCTTCATATCAATGATGAAAATACTCTATCACACTGTACCGGAGAAATCGAGGTCGTGGTGTCTTATCCAGCATGAAAGCCGCAAATAAGTTATAATCAAATTAATCATATTTTTGTTAGGAGGATTCATTCCATGCTCTCTGAGAGAACACAAAGAATCAAACCGTCAGCGACCCTGGCAATGGACACCAAGGCAAAGTCCCTGAAGGCGCGTGGTATCGATGTGCTTAATTTCGGTGTTGGTGAGCCTGATTTCGATACCCCGGACTATGTTAAAGAAGCCGCTATCAGAGCCATTAGGGATGGGTTTACGAAATATACTGCGGTCGGCGGCATTGATGAGCTTAAAGAGGCCGTCACAAGAAAGCTTGCAGTCGATAATAATCTTGACTATGCAAAGGAAGAGGTTATTGTCTCGTGCGGGGCCAAACACAGCCTGTATAATATTGCGCAGGCGCTGTTTAATCCGGGGGATGAGGTTATTATACCTGTTCCTTACTGGGTCTCCTATCCTGACCAGGCGCTTCTGAATGACGCTGTCCCTGTATTTGTTCCCACATATGAAGAGGACAATTTCATGCTGCGCCCCGGGGATCTTGAATCGGCAATAACAGGCAAGACGAAGGCGCTTATACTCAATTCTCCTTCGAACCCTACAGGGTCTGCTTATGATCAGAAAGCGCTCGAAGCAATTGCCGGTATAGCAGTTAAACGGAAGATCTTTGTCATTTCCGACGAAATCTACGAGAAACTTGTATATGACGGCACGCGGCATGTGAGTATAGCCTCATTGGGCAGCGAGATAAAAAAGAGGACCTTTGTTGTAAACGGGCTTTCCAAATCTCATGCCATGACCGGCTGGAGGATAGGATACGCTGCCGGTCCTGCGGAAATTATTAAGGCCATGACCAACATACAGAGTCAGTCCACCTCAAACCCTACTTCTATATCACAGAAGGCCGCTGTTGCGGCTCTTACGGGGCCGCAGGACTTCACATCAGTTATGCGTGCCGAATTCGACAGGAGGAGGAAGGTAGTGGTCGATGGCCTGAATGCCATTGAGGGTGTCAGCTGTCTGAATCCAAACGGTGCTTTTTATGTGTTTCCGAACGTTTCAAGGTTTTATGGCAGGGGCGTGGGAACAAGACTGATAAATTCATCACTGGATATGGCGACATATCTGCTGGAAGAGGCGAATATTGCACTAGTTCATGGTGAGGCCTTTGGTGATGACAAGTTTGTCCGGATATCATATGCGACATCAATGGATATCATAAAAAAGGGACTTGAGCGCATGACGGACGCTTTATCCAAGCTGAAATAGAATGACGATCGATAAGTTCCGTTCAGGATATGTGTCCCTAACCGGCAGGCCGAATGTAGGCAAATCCACTCTGCTCAACTCTATTCTCGGAGAAAAGATCTCCATTGTCACACCTAAGCCCCAGACGACCAGTAACCGGCTTATAGGGATAAAAACGCTGCCCGATGCCCAGATAATTTTTGTTGATACCCCAGGCATCCACAGGCCCAAGCACAAACTTGGCGAGATTATTGTGAGGGAGGCCCGAGGGGCTGCAGCTGAAGTCGACCTTATTCTGTTTATGGCAGAGCCCGATCTGCCGGGCCCGGGCGATAAATTTATAATAAAGATGTTGCAGGATCTGGGGAAGCCGGCCTTCCTCGTCATAAATAAGATTGATACAAAAAAAAAGCCGCAGGTGCTTCCCGTTATCGAGGCCTACAGCAGTCTTTATCCCTTCAGGGAGATAATCCCTGTCTCAGCACTCAAAGGGGATGGCGTCGACCTTCTTCTGAACAATGTCGTGCAGTATCTTCCTGATGGACCCAAATACTATCCGGATGACATTGTGACTGACCAGATAGAGCGGTTCATGGTCGCTGAGGTGGTCAGGGAAAAGGTCATGCAGCAGACCGAGGAAGAGATCCCCCATTCATCGGCTACTGAAGTTTTGCAGTGGTCCGAGCGGAAGGACGGCGTAATTTTTATAACCGTAAATATTTATGTTGAAAGAAAGGGGCAAAAGGGTATAATAATAGGAAAAGACGGCGCCAGATTGAAGGCCATTGGTACCGCTGCACGCCTCGAAATAGAGAAATTGTTAGGAGCAAAAGTCTTTTTGGAGTTGTGGGTCAAGGTCAGGAAAGATTGGCGCAGCAATAACCTTATGTTAAGTGAATTGGGGTTTAAATAATGTTTATTCAGATGAAGGTTGAAGGTCTTCTTTTCGATCCCCGGAGCGGCATGTATATATTGCTCCTGCAGCAAGTGGACGGGAATGAAACCCTCCCGATCTGGATCGGAAAGCCTGAGGCCGATGCGATAGCGCTTGCTCTCGGTAAAGTCATTACCCCGCGTCCGCTTACACATGATCTCATTAAAAATGTTTTTGACGGGCTGAATTCCAAGGTAACGAGAATTGTTATTACTGAAATTGTAGATAACACCTATTATGCGCTGATCTATGCAGATAACGGCAAAAAAGAGGTATCAATTGATTCGCGACCGTCTGATGCAGTTGCTGTTGCGCTGAGAGTGCAGGCCCCTATTTTCATTGAAGAGCGTGTGCTTGAGGTGCGAAGGGCTGATGAGCTTGAGGAATGGCTCAAGAATCTTAAGGCCCGAAGACTTCGGCAACATCATGTGAATGGAGGCGGCTTAGTAATAAGTCCACTAATACTGCGTTGCACTGCATCCTTAGGTCACCTGCGGCATACGAACTAGGAATACTTTAGCCGCGAATTCTTGCGGCTTTGGGCGCCTTGTCTATGGCGCTTTTTACAAAGCCGTTTATTTTTTAATTTAAAATGCTAAAGCGAACGTAATGGCATTGTTCTCAAAAATACTGTTTTCGGAGAAGCCGACCTCATTGTCACCTATCTGACTCCTCATTACGGCTTGTTAAGGGCTTTTGCAAAGAGCCCGCGAAAAGTCAGGAGCAGATTCGGCAGCAGTCTTGAACCCCTTACCTATGCGAGGATTTCGTTCTTCGGCAAGGAAGAAGCCAGCTCTCCCGCGGCTGACCCAGTCTGATATTATAAAGCCATTTCATGTATTGCGCTGGGATTTTAAACGGCTGCTTAATGTATCGGAGATCCTGGAACTGTGCCTCAATTTTCTCCCTGAAAGGGAGCCTGCCCCTGAGATTTTCAAACTTCTCCTGCATATGATGACAATGCTGGAATCCAGTGCCGATAATAAACTCTTCTATCTTTTTTATAAAATGAGGTTGCTGCAGTCGGCGGGCTATGCCCCGAGGCTGGCTGCATGCGGAAAATGCGGCACGCATACCGGTTCCACGGGGAGTCGTGAGGTTTGTCAGGGTAAGGGGACGGGAGCCTCCAGTGCAGGACAGGCCGAATATCATAATTTTTATGTCCCCCAGGGGACTGTTATTTGCAGCCGTTGTTTTACCGGTGAAGGCAAGTTCGTTCGCCTTTCGCACAGCGCCCTGAGATTTCATGAGAGCCTTCTTAAGTGGGATCCCTCAGCCATTGACAGGGTCAATGCCCCCGGGTATCTTGTGGAAGAACTCATGGATATAATTGATGCTCACATAAGTTATGTGCTCGGCCCTTCGCGGTTTGCCGGGAAAAACCGCAAACTGCAATAAAACAAAATGACAGACTCCCATGAATGGAATGGTTACTCCGGTCTTTAATGCTGCGTCTTTATTTCCGTTTTAATACCTCGCTGACTTTGGCCGCAAGATCCTTCATCGAGAACGGTTTCTGAAGGAAGTACACGCCCTCGTCCAACACGCCATTATGAGCGATGACGTTGGCCGTGTAACCGGAGGCGAAGAGACATTTTAATCCCGGGTTGATGTCACTGATCAATTTCGCCAGGTCTCGACCGTGCATCTCCGGCATTACCACGTCAGTGATCAGCAAGCTTATTTCAGTTCCTTGTGCTTTAGCCTGGCGAAGCGCCTCTCCGGGCGTGCCGGCAGTCAGCACCTTATAGCCCAGCTTTTCCAGCATCTCCCTGGCAACGTTCAGGATAGCTGCCTCGTCCTCTACCAGTAAGACCATCTCTCCACGGCCTTTAGGCATTGACGGCGTTCCTTTAACCGTTTCCTTCATGGCTTCGCCGGCGAACCGCGGCAGGTAGACCTTGAAGGTTGAACCATTGTCGGGTTCGCTGTAGACGTTGATAAATCCCTCGTTTTGCTTTATAACTCCATAAACTGTGGCCAGCCCAAGTCCCGTACCTTTCCCTACCTCCTTGGTGGTGAAAAAAGGCTCGAAAAGGTGATCAAGAACTTCTTTGTTCATGCCATGTCCGTTGTCGCTCACTGCAAGCATTACATATTCCCCACACTTGAAGCCGGTGTGAACGGCGCAGTATTCCTTATCAAAGGCTACATTTTCTGTCTCAATAGTGACCTTGCCAACCCCGATAATGGCATCCCGCGCGTTGACGCAAAGATTCGCCAGAAGTTGGTCAATCTGGGAGGGGTCAATTTTTATCGGCCACAGGCCTGCCCCAGGCATCCAGACCAGATCAATGTTCTCACCGATCAACCGCTGGAGCATCGTCAGCATGCCTGTTACTCTGTCGTTCAAATCCAGGATCTTAGGCGTTACGTTTTGTCTGCGGGCGAAGGCCAGCAGTTGCTGGATGAGCTCAGCAGAGCGTAAGGCCGACTTTTCGATAGCCTTCAGATGGGTATTTATCGGCTCGGATGAAGTGCACTGCATCTGAGCCAGTTCGACATCATGGCCAAGAATCACTGAAAGCATATTGTTGAAATCATGGGCCACGCCGCCGGCCCGGCGCCCAATCGATTCCATCTTCTGTGCCTGGAGCAGCTGCGCCTGGAGCGTGTCTTTTTCTTTTTCCGCCCGCATGCGTTCTGTGATATCTACAGCTACTCCGATGACTCCGGACCTTTTATCGAAAACACTGCAATAAGGGGAGTATACGACATCGAGAAAGACGTCATTAACAACGTTGACAGTACGAGTCAACTCTCCGCTAAGCGCCTTTGTTATTGCTTCTATCACATTCGGATTGTCCTTATAAATCTCAAAGGCAGACATGCCTACAACTTCACCGGGTTCGAGGCCAATCTTTGATAGTATTTGCCCCTCTGACAGCAGAAAGATTCCTTTGTCATCCAAAATGAATATGATCGCTTGTGCATTCTGGACCACTGTGCGAAACTTGAGTTCGCTCTCTTGCAGGGACATTTCAGCCTTCTTGCGAGCAGTAATGTCCCGCGCATAAGAAAAGTGATATTCCTCTCCCCCGAACCTGATCGGATTAACGGCTATTTCAACCGGGAAACGATATCCATTTTTTGCCATATACACTGTCTCAATCATAAAGGATTCCACATTGCTGTTCTGTCCCCAATATTCATCCCATTTATCCCTTGGAAACTCGGGATCGAAATCAAAGACAGTCAGCGACAGAAGCTCATCTCTTGTGTATCCCAGAGAACGGCATGCGGCATTGTTGACATAAGCCAGGCCTGCGTCACGTTTTACCAGGAAGACAGCATCCCTTGAAGTATCCACCGCAAACTGGGTTCGGCGCAACGCTTCCTCTGCAATCCTGCGTTCTGTCACTTCAAGATCCAACCGAGAGCCGAATCTGACAAATTATAACTTGATGATATAGCTATCATAATTTTCCATTATATCTTATTTGAAATCCAATTAACAATGATATCAACCACTTTGTTTTCGATGCCGAAATAGCCATGGGCGCTCAAAGATTTACATGGACCCGATTCAGGAAGCGCCCCGCCGGTAACACCTTCGAAATCGACTTTAGGACTATGCTTGAATACCTTGACCATACGTGCGGCATCATCAAACGGGGTCTCCCTGCATTCATCCTGATGGTTATGAACCAGGAGCACGGGGTACTCAGTCTTCTCGAGAGGTATCCAACGTAAAAAATGGGAATAACTCATTGTTGATGTAAGAATGACCCCTTTAATATCAGCATGCTTCAGTTCTGCGCCAATGTAAGCCGCAGATATAGTGCCTCTGCTGGTCCCGACAAGATATATTGACTTGTAACCTTTAAGAGACAAGTATTCTACAACTTTCGTAATATCCTGCAGATGTTCTTGCGATGTTCTGAAATTGTCATCCATTCCTTTTCTGTCGGAAGGAGAATCGACAACTGCAACGAGAAATCCCTTTCTTGCAAAATCCGGGGCGGTCCTGACCAGGAAATTATTTCCTTTAGAGATAACTCCATTATAGGAGCTGAATTGATTATACCCGCTTGCCCCTGGAAACATTATTAGAACTTTATCAGTCTGCGTTTCCGGTGAAACCAGGAGAAGATTCAGCGTGACTCCCTGGCGGGTATCGATCCTGACGACTTCTTCACCCGCAAAAACTGATGAGGGGAGCAGGATCAAAAAGATAAAACAAATTGTTTTTTTAAACATATAGACACGCTCCTTCAAAATTTGATTGATCTTCCCGGCGGCAAGATCACGGGGAATACGCTCGCTATCCATTTCAGCTGATTTGAGTTTAACATAACCTGACACGGGACAGATGGCGTATTGCCTCGTCAGAAAAGTATTCGAAAGTGATTCGTTGTCTCATTTAAAAAGGTATTCGAAACAATTTCACTGGCAACACCAACTACGTCATTCCCGCAGTCTTTCAGCGGGAATCCAGGTTTTTTTTTGGATGAATGACTATAGCTCTTCATACAAATCATCCCACTTCGGATTATCTTTTTCAATAAGGTGTTTTTTCCATTCACGACGCCATCTCTTTATCTGTTTCTCCCTGGTAATAGTTGAATCAGCAGTTTCATGCAATTCATACCAAACAAGGCGATGCATCGTATATTTTTTGTAAAACCACCTGCAAAGTCGTTCTTATGCTCGTGGATGCGTTTGATTAAGTCTGAAGTAACACCGGTATACAAAGTGCCGTTACGCTTGCTGCAAAGAATATAAACATAAAAGCTCTTCATATGTTTTTTCTGGATTGTCCGCTAAAAAGACTGCGGGAATGACGTAAGCTTATTATAGATTTTTTCGAATACTTTTTAGATAGGGCAACGAATACCTGTTTTGAATACTCTTTTACATGAGGCAACGCGGATGGTACTTGCGCTGCGGGTATTGTTCCGATTATCATTATGAACAACTGACGCTTTTTAGGAGGATACTTGTTATGCCGGTACTTACCGGTCTTGACAGTTTCCGAAAAGAAATGGCCTAAAGGATTAAGAGGGGCGAGGGTGGGGCTCCTCGTGCACCCCGCTTCAGTGAACAGGAAACTGGAGCATGCTGCTGACCTCTTCCTGCGATCGCGCAAGCTCACACTGAGAGCCCTTTTCGGCCCGCAGCACGGTATCCGTGGTGAGACGCAGGACAATATGATTGAATGGGAAGGGTTCAGGGACGGGCGCACGGGCTTGCCTGTTTTCAGTCTCTACGGCCGCACAAGGAAGCCTGAACCTGCGATGCTGGAAGACATCGACGTAATGGTTATCGATTTGCAGGACATAGGTTCGCGCTACTATACATTTATCTGGACCATGGAACTCTGCATGCAGTCCTGTCTTGCGTTTGGCAAACCTGTAGTGATACTCGACAGGCCCAATCCTATAGGCGGCACACTTGTGGAGGGCCCTGTGCTCGATGAGCAGTGTGCATCATTTGTGGGGCAACGGCCGCTTCCTGTGCGCCACGGTATGAGCGTGGGGGAAATTGCATCTTATCTGAAGGAATTGTTTTATCCGGCTCTTGTATTGCATGTTGTTCCCATGCAGGGCTGGCATAGGAAAATGTGGTTTGATAATACTAAATTGCCCTGGGTACTGCCTTCCCCAAATATGCCCACAATAGATACGGCAACTGTGTATCCCGGCATGTGCCTTCTGGAAGGGACCATGATCAGTGAAGGTCGCGGCACTACGCGCCCCTTCGAGATTTTCGGAGCCCCCTATGTAGATCCTGACAGACTTGTAAAAAAGCTTATTGCATATAAACTGCCCGGGGTAGCGTTCAGGCCTGTTTACTTTAAGCCGGCATTTCAAAAGCATGCAGGCGCACTCTGCGGAGGGGCGCAGATACATATTACCGGAAGGGAGCGCTTCAGGCCTTTCAAGACTGGAGTTGCCGTTATAATGTCTTTACTTGATCTATACCCGAAAGATTTTCTGTGGAAGCAGCCTCCATATGAGTATGAGGCGGAGAAAAGGCCCATCGATATTTTGGCGGGAACGGAAAGGCTCAGACAGGACATTGAAAAAGGAGAACGCCTCGACCGGATGGAGGAGTGGTGGAGAGAGCAGTGCCATAGTTTCCGGAAGAATGTGCGAAGAAGATTTTTGTTTTATGCATAAAGAGGTCCGCTGTTTTGTTCCCGCTGCAGGTCTTGGCGAGCGAATGAGGCCAATAAGCGACTATCTGCCAAAGCCGCTTCTTCCGGTCCTCGGCAAGCCGGTGCTGGGACATGTCCTCGAAAAACTCTCCCGCCTGGGCGGGTTGGCGGTGCATCACATCGGCATCAATTTGCACCATAAAAAAGAACCGATCAGGGAATGGGTAGAAAATTCGCCTTATAAAGGCAGCGTGTTTTTTTTCCCGGAGGACCATATACTGGATACGGGTGGAGCGTTGAAGAACGCTGAATCGTTTCTCTCTGAGGGCGGAGTATTTCTCGTTCACAATGCCGATATACTATCTGACTTCGATCTGGCGAAGCTCCTGGAGCACCACCATGCTTCAGGCAATATGTTGACGCTCGCTGTCCATGATTGCCTCCGTTTCAATACTGTTGCAGTGGACAGCAGCGGCAATCTGATAGGAGTAGCCGGGAAGTCATATTTGTCAGATCCTGCGAAAGGACATATGATGGCCTATACCGGCATTGCCGTATATGACAGGGCCTTCCTCAAGTTTCTGCCTGACGGGAAATCAAGTGTTGTCGACGCCTGGATTAACGCCGCAGCCGCAGGATGCAGGGCGTGCACTATGGATGTCACCGGCTCATACTGGGCTGATCTGGGGACGCCCGCTGCTTACGCTTCTGCTGTTTTCGATTCATTGCGGGCCGAGGGCGAGACCGTGTATTTTCACCCTGAATCCCGGGGCTGTGCCGGGACCGGGATTGACGGTTATATCGTGGCGGAAAAGGGGTGCAGTATAGAGCAGGGAGTTTCACTCAGAAATTGCATTGTTTTGCCGGGCGGCATTGCTGTTCGGGGCGCTTACGAGAACTGTATTATAGGACCGGGGTTTGCGCTCTCATTTGTCGAATCCGCTGCCATGGCGGCATCGGCGGACAATGGAACTCTCATCGGAGTCGGCGGTTCCGACAGAAAATATTTCAGAGTTCAAAGGAATGGAAGGACAGCAGTCATGATGAAATGTGAGGCCGGCGATCCCGATTTCACCCGGCATATGGAATACACGCTTTTTTTCCGGAAATTCGCTGTTCCGGTGCCGGAGCTTATAAATGTGGATACTGAAAAAATGGTCGCACTTTTCGAGGACCTTGGGGACGTCTCTCTGTATAGCTGGTTGAAGTGCCCTCGCCCGGGCCTTCAGGTTGAGAGGCTATACAGGAAGGCACTCGATGTACTGGTGCTGCTCCACGGCGCGGTAACCGATAATGTTGCCGTATGCCCTCTTCTTGCAAACAGGCTCTTCGATTATGAGCACCTGCGCTGGGAAACTGCATATTTTATTGAGAGGTTTGTAGTCGGACTGAGAAGAATGGTCATCCCTGATGCTGCCATGCTGGATGATGAATTTAATCGCCTGGCACTGAAAGTCGATGCGTTTCCGAAGGCGGCGGTCCACCGCGACTTCCAGTCACAGAACATAATGGTCGCGCTTCATGAGACCACGAGGCTTATAGACTATCAGGGGGCAAGGATGGCCCCTCCGGCGTATGATGTGGTTTCGCTTCTCTGGGACCCTTACTGTCGTCTCGATGACGCTGCGAGAACGCGCCTTCTCGACTACTATTTAGACGCCATGAGTGCCCTCAGAGGCGCACACTTTGACACTGAACAATTCAGTGAGACCCTACTGCCCTGCCGTCTCCAGCGCCATATGCAGGCTTTGGGCGCGTACGGCTTCCTTTCTTCAGTAAAGGGTAAGAAATACTTTCTTAAATTTGTGCCCGAAGCATTAAGAATGCTGAGGGATGAGGCTGCTCTGGCAAAGAATGATTATCCTGTTTTATACGCGCTTATAACGAAACTGTGTGATAATTAACGATGGCCTGGTCCGTTATGCGCACGCGCTTTACACTTTACCTGTTGGTCTCCTCCATCTGTCTGATCTGTTTGCTCGCCGGCGCAGGCGGCGCCAATGCCGAGGTCCAGGAAGGCCCCGCTGATTTCATTATTGTAGGCGGCAACAGCGCCTACCCTCCCTATGAATTTCTTGACAAGCAGGGGCAACCCTCGGGTTTTGTCGTAGAGCTGACCAAAGCAATTGCCGATACGATGGGGTTTAATGTCAAGATCGAGCTCGGCGACTCGTGGGCAGACATGCGCAAGGCATTGGAAGATGGCAAGGTGGATGTGCTTGAGGGCATTTCCTATTCCGATCAGCGGGCAAAAATACTCGATTTTTCGACCCCTCATTCATATATATCACACTCCATATTTGCCCGATCCGGCGCAAAGCCGGTTAATTCCATTGATGAACTAAGGGGCAAAGATGTCGTACTCATGGGGAGAGGGATAATGTATGATTATTTTGTCGAGGCTGGATTGCCGATCCAGCCGGTATCAGCGCCTACAGTTGCTGACGCTGTTAAACTCCTGGCATCGGGACAATATGATTATTCGGTGCTGGCTACACTTCCCGGATCTTACATTATCAATGAGATGGGAATAAAGAATGTGGGAGTAGTTGCGAGGAGTATAGATATAAAACAATATTGTTATGCCGTAAAAAAAGGAAATATGAAGGTCCTGGCCAAATTCGAGGAGGGCATGGCCCTTTTACAAAAGACGGGCCGATACAAGGAACTTCAGGACAAATGGCTGGTAAATGTCGAAATGCCGCCCGTGAGCCTGACCTGGATGGCGAAAAACAGCTTGTTGATTGCGGCCTCGCTTTTCCTGGTACTTGCCGTTACTTTTGCATGGTCAAGGGTCCTAACACGGCAGGTTGCCATCAGGACTGCCGCTCTGGAGCGTGAAGTGTATGAGCGCAAGCAGGACACTGAGAAGCTCCGCCTTCAGCAGCAGCAATTGATTCAGGCTGATAAAATGGCCGCACTGGGTGTTCTTGTATCCGGTATGGCCCACGAGATCAATAATCCAAATGCACTGATCCTTTTGAATCTTCCGGTGATAGCCGCTGCTATGAAAGACATAGATCTGATTTTACTGTCCCATTATGTTGAATACGGTGATTTCAAAATGGGCGGTCTCCCCTATTCACGCATTCGGCACGAGATACCTCATATGCTCGATGAGATGCTCGAAGCGGCGAAGCGCATAAGGCGCATAGTCGATGACCTTAAGCACTTCTCAAGAAAGAGCGACGCCGATTTCAGCGAACTGGTCGATTTGAACAATGTTGTGCAGACGTCGCTGCGGCTTGCGGATAAATCACTGAGAACCGCGACAAAGCATTTTAAGGTCTATTATGCCGAAGCGCTTCCCAGGGTCAAAGGCAATTTTCATCGCCTCGAACAGGTCATCGTAAATCTGATATTAAATGCCTGTCAATCTCTTGAGAGCTCCGACAAGGGTATCTCCGTATCCACTTTAAACGATCCCGATACCGGCTCAGTTGTTTTCCGTATCTGCGACGAGGGAATAGGTATTCCTCCAGAGCACCTTCCGCGATTGACCGATCCCTTTTTTACTACCAAGCGCGATAGCGGCGGCACCGGGCTGGGGCTCGCAATCTCGGCAGGCATCATCAGGGAGCATGGCGGCACTATCAGTTTCGAGTCGTTTCCAGGCAGGGGAACAACTGTTATAATAACTTTACATCCGGCCCCGGAGATCGGGTCAGGTCAAATACCTGGAGTCGCATCATGAATGAAGTCTTGTCCCCATCTTTTGGAATATTGATCGTCGATGACGAGCCGTCATGGCTCAGATCGATGCGTATAACCCTTGAGCGGCTGGCCGGCGTCACTAATATAATCACTTCTCAGGACAGCCGCGAAGTTATGAATCTATTATCGTTGCACGAGGTAGGAATAGTCCTGCTGGACCTCATCATGCCTCACCTTTCGGGAGAGGAACTGCTCAAGCTCATAGGCGAACAGCACCCGGAAATAATAGTCATAGTTGTCAGCGGGATGAACCAGATTGAGACTGCGGTAACGTGTGTGAAACAGGGCGCCTTCGATTATCTGGTTAAGACTTCAGAGGAAGACCGTATTATCGCCTCCGTCCTGCATGCCATACGTTACGTGGAAATGCAGCGTGAAAATTGCGAGATAAGCCGTCGCATTTTGTATGACACTCTTCAGAATCCGGAGGCATTTGAAGGTATTATTTCGATCAACAAGGGCATGCGGTCCATTTTTCAGTATATTGAGGCTGTGGCAAAAAGCAATCAGCCTCTATTAATTACCGGAGAGAGCGGAGTCGGTAAAGGGCTCGCAGCTGACGTGGTGCACAGGCTGGGCGGATGCACTGGACCTATGGTCTCCGTGAATGTGGGCGGCTTGGATGATATGATGTTTTCTGATACGCTTTTCGGACACATAAAAGGGGCCTTTACCGGTGCGGACCAGCCAAGGAGCGGCATGGTCGAACATGCGGCAAACGGCACACTTTTTCTTGATGAGATAGGAGACCTGAACAACGTTTCACAGGTTAAGCTTTTGCGGCTTCTTCAGGAGGGCGACTATTTTCCTCTCGGCAGCGATCAGCCTAAAAGACTAAAGGCCAGGGTCCTCGCCTCAACTCATCAGGATCTCGCTGAAAAACGGACGCGGGGAGAATTCAGAAAAGATCTTTACTATCGACTGCGGACTCACCATATACATTTACCTGCACTGCGGGAAAGGAAAGAGGATATTCCACTGCTGCTTGACCATTTTCTGGAAGAGGCGGCCAGGACTCTTGGCAAGCCAAAACCTGAGTTTCCCATTGAACTGGTCTCGTTACTTAAGAGATACGACTTCCCCGGCAATATCCGGGAATTGAGATCCATGGTCTTCGATGCCGTTACGCAGAGTACTTCAAACATGCTGTCCATCAGTTTTTTTAAGGGAATAGATGGCCGGCAGCAGGAGTCGGTATTATTGCAACGAAATGATGCGGCGAATATTTTTGAATCAGTGGAATCCCTTCCCACCATTCATCAGGCAGTAGGTAATTTGGTAGCAGAAGCCATGAAGCGCGCCGGAGGTAATCAGTCTATTGCCTCCCGTCTACTGGGAATCTCTCAGCCGGCCTTGAGCAAGCGCCTCAAGCAACTTCAGTCCGGAGTTTCGGAAGATTCTCTATAATAAAAGTTATAACTATAATTTTGGTTATAGATTTCTTCATCTTCCTGTAAATTCATTATTATTTTATCAAACTGTGTTACGGCTATAATTTTTGTTATATGAAGGTTAATCATAAGATGCCCTTAAAATTTGCCAAAAACAAAGGGATATCTACTTTATGGGCCTGGCACATCCTTTGCTAGACATAATGCGTCAGTGAGTGGGTGGGTATATGTGTTAGAATGGCTCAGCATTTCTCATTAACACATTTGCCCATTTAAAAATTTCTTAATTAAGGGGAGGAAGAAGGATATGGCACAACCTGGTAATTCATCAGTGATTACGAAGGACGCGAAGCGGGCGATGATTTCGCAATTTCTCGGGTTCGGACTGGACGCATACGACATGGCTCTGGTCATTGTCATGGCGCCTATTTTTACAAAAGTATTTGCCTCGCCGCACGAGACAGTGGCCTGGCAATATTTAACGGTGGTCCTTCTCTACTCAATTACAATGGCTGCCAGGCCGATAGGTTCAGCTATCTTCGGCCACTATGCAGACAAGATAGGCAGGCGCAACCTTCTTGCAGTCACCATTGGCGGAGTCGGCGTAATGTCCTTGCTGTGCTCAATGACTCCGACGCAGGCACAGGTCGGGAGTGGCTGGGCTTTTGTTATATTCGGTATCCTGAGGTTGTTTATGGGTATTTTTTTTGGTGGAGAATATGCATGCGGCCATGCCTTTGCTATCGAACATGCACCCAAGGCCAGGAGGGGCTTCATCGGCGGATTTATTCAGTCCGGGTTTGCTCTTGGATTCGCTGTCGCATCCTTTGTTGTTTTAGGTTTTACCACGGCGTTGGGCGAAACAGCGATGCAGGCTTACGGGTGGCGCATCGTATTCGCTACCGGCGTGATTCCGGTGTTAATAGCGCTCTGGATATTCAGATCTGTTGTGGAGTCGCCTGAATTTTTGAAACAGAAGAAAAGTGGTCAGACAGAAAAGACCCCCTTTACAAGTCTCTTTAAACCTCCAACCCTCTGGGTATTTCTCCAGGTCTTCTTCTTCATGACAGGCCTCTTCCTGACCGATTACGCAATATACCAGTTTATTCCCGGCATCCTCAAAGGTAAAAACAAGTTCGGGATGGTGGAATATACGCAAATATACGGCACTGCTCTCTTATGTGCCGCCATCGGTTATAACGTATTCGGCTGGGCTTCCGACAAGCTGGGCCGGAAAAAGCTCACACAATATTATTGCATTCTCATAGCTGCCATGGGCATCCCGCTTTATCAGCTGATCATCAACGCTGCCGTCAGCAGAAATTTTCAGCTCGCTATTTTCGGTGCGATAGTCGCCGGCATGTTCAAGATCCATTGGGGAATACTCCCGGCTTATCTTTGTGAACGGTTCCCGACCAAGAACAGATCAGTAGGCGTCGGGTTCGGTTATTCGGCCGGCGCTCTTGTGGGCGGCGCCGGTATCACCCCACTGGTTGCTTTTTTCCATACGCGTTCATTTATTGCTGTAATAGAGGGACCGAATGAACTTTGGTTGTCTGCATCGGTTGCATTAACGATAGGCGCAGTTATGACCTTTGTCAGCCTGCTGTTCAGCCCTGAGACAAAAAACCTCGAGTTGAGCGATGTTGGTGGGGCGTGCGAGGTTGGGGCAAAGGAATAGTCAACTATCAGCGGATATTAAGGCTCCCTGCGGTTTTGTCGCAGGGAGCCTTCAAGGGAGCGCTTTAACATAGCTCCACACAAACCCTGCGATCCCTGAGGAACGAATAAAAATTGTCCCGCCAACCAGTATGCAGACCATAACAACAAACTTTCGCAACTGCTGAGTCTCCGCGGAATGCGCAATGCGTACACCAACTAGTACGCCGGCAAGTTCAATAAGTGTTATCCAGACACCAACACTAAAATTGATAGAGCCATACTTAAGGTTGCCAAGCGTGCCTGAAATAGCAGCGACAATCTGTATGACCTGGCTTGCGGCAATAGCAGTGAGGGGTGCAAATCCCATAATGACCATCATAGGAACTGAGAGCACCGGTCCGCCCACCCCGGTCAGCCCGGAACCGAACCCGACTGCCGCCCCAATTCCGAACAGCCCAATTTTATGCAGCCTCGGTCGCCCTGACAGATTATATGATGGGTTCCCTTTTCCGGAACACGACGCATAAACTCCTGCAAATATGATAATTAGTGAAAGTATAATATTGAGAAGCGTTGCATTGACCATCGAATTAACCGCTGCTCCCAAATAACCGAAGCATATGGCGCCGAGGCAAACAGGAATGGTAATGTGCCAATCAATACTACCGCGCCGCTGGAACATATAGGTCCCGACAACACCGGTAAAGATAAAGCTGAAGAGCGCTGTCGCCATAGACACCTGGGTTGACAGATTAGCAAATAGAGCCAGTGCCGGGATAAGTAAAATGCCGCCGATTCCGACAGACCCTATAAGGGTCCCCACAATAAATGCAACAATTATCAACAAAACTATCATGAACACGGTGGTGATGTGGTCGCATCTTTATTATCGACAGTCTCCATAGAATTATTATCTTATCACAATCCCATAAACTCTAAAAAACACGTATCGGCCCGATACCAATGGGACAATTACTGATTTTTCTTCTTGACTCCTGAAGGAAAACTGCTATTATTAGCATATTATCAGAACCACTTAGGACAGTCCTTATTCAAGGTTTTCTCTTATTAAGAAAAGGAGGTATGTGACAATGCCGATACGCAAAGCAGAAGCAGTATGGGAAGGCAATCTCAGCAAAGGAAAGGGTCGCATAAAACTGGGTAGCGGAGGGTATGAGGGAGCTTATTCATTCGCTTCCCGTTTCGAGGACGGTACAGGCACAAATCCGGAAGAGCTGATCGGAGCAGCCCATGCAGGCTGTTTTTCCATGGCTCTCTCACTGATGATTGACAAGACAGGCCACACAGCGGAACACATCCACACAGTTGCAAAGGTTTCTGTTCAGAAGGTGGGTGACGGATTCAAGATCACTACTATCGAGTTGGATACGGAGGCGAAAGTCCCGGGCATCGATGAAAAGTCATTTTTGGAGCAGGCCGAGGCAGCTAAAAAAGGATGCCCGGTTTCTCAGGCCTTGACCGGGACCGAGATTAAATTGAAGGCGAGGCTTATAAGTTAGTTAAGCCGGCTGGGGCATGAACCGCAAGCCCTTCCTTGAGCAGATGCTGATTGGGTCGCAGATTAGGTGCATATGCGACCTTAGCAGCATTTTGATTTATCGGATGCGTTATACTAGTAGATGCAACCAAATATAACAGATATTACACATGTCATTCAACTCTCGGTAGCGCCGGTATTCCTTCTCACCGCGATTGCGACTATTATTACGACCCTGAACGTTAGGCTGGGTCGCATTGTCGATCGCCGACATGTCCTGCAGGACCAATTACGGAGTCTTTCTAAATCGGCGACCTGGCGCGGCGAGAACAAAGGCGCCAACGCGCGCCGCTGGATGCGCCAGTCCTCACCGTCCGCGGTGAGCAGCCCCGTGCCGAGACCGGGGCGCAACACCCTGAGTTGCAACGCGTCCTTGCGGTAATTGGCGACGTTGTCGAGAAAGATCCGCCTGACCGCTTCCGGGTCGTTGACGACCGCGCGCATCCCCATGACGGTGGGCCCGATGAGGATCGGCAGTTCGAAATGCGCGCGCGTCCACACTTCGAGCGGGTTACGCCACAGCGCATAGACCATCGCCAACGCGCCGATCGGCGCCTCGCGCGGCTTGGGCGCGGGCGGGCGGAACGGCGCGGGCGTCGTCGAAGCGAGCAACATGAGCGATCCCTCGCAGTAGCCGGCCCCCGACCAAACCGCAGGTTAGCACGAAACGCGTAAGCGCGGTCGCGCCGTCAGAACGCCGTCCTTTGCCGCATCGCCGCGGCGAGCGTGCCGTCGTCGAGATAATCGAGCTCGCCGCCGACCGGCACGCCGTGGGCGAGGCGCGTCACCTTGACGGCGTAAGGGCTGAGCAGCTCCGTGACGTAATGCGCGGTGGTCTGGCCGTCGACGGTCGCGTTGACCGCGAGCACGACCTCCTTCACGCCGCCCTCGGCGACCCGCGCGACGAGGCTCGCCAAATTGAGATCGTCGGGCCCGACGCCGTCGAGCGGCGAAAGCGCGCCGCCCAGCACGTGATAGCGCCCGTGCGTCGCGTTGGCGCGCTCGAGCGCCCAGAGATCGCCGACCGATTCGACGACGACCAGCGTCGCGCCGTCGCGTCTTTCGTCGCTGCAGATCGTGCAAGGATCGCGCGTGTCGACGTTGCCGCAGACCGAACACGCAACGATCCGCTCATAGGCCACGCGCATCGCCTCGGCGAGCGGTCCGAGCAGCGGCTCGCGCTTGCGAATGAGATGCAGCGCGGCGCGCCGCGCCGAGCGGGCCCCAGGCCCGGAAGGCGCGCGAGCAGTTGGATCAGCCGCTCGATTTCCGGGCCGGCGACGTTCGACGACATGGCGCCTCAGAACGGCAGTTTCATGCCCGGCGGCAAGGGCAGGCCGGCCGTCAGGCTCTGCATCTTCTCGGCCGCCGCGCGATCGGCCTTGGCCTTGGCGTCGGCGAAGGCCGCGAGAATCAAGTCCTCGACCATTTCCTTGTCGGTGGGCGTCAACAGCGAGGGATCGAGATGAACCGCCTTCATCTCCCCCTTGCCCGACAGCGTGATCCGGACCATGCCGCCCCCCGATTGTCCCTCGACGTCGAGGCGCGCCAATTCTTCCTGGGCGTCGGCGAGCTTGGCCTGCATCGCCTGCGCCTTCTTCATCATTCCCATGATGTCGACCATAGCGGGCTCCAACCTCTAGAGATCGTCGTCGCCGAGCGAGTCGGCGTAGGCGACGTCTTCGTCGCCGGCGGGCGCCGAGGCGGCCGGAGCGGCGTCAGGCGCGCGCACGTCGACGATCCGCGCGCCGGGAAAGCGCTCGAGAACCTTGCGCACCACCGGATGGTCGGCGACGCCGCTCAGGCGCTCGGACTGCCGCGCCGCCGCCTGTTCACGCAAGGTCGGCGCGCTCGCCCCCGCGGCGAGAGCAACCATCCAGCGCTCGCCCGTCCATTCCGCGAGGCGCCGCGACAAAGCCTGGACGATCGCCGACGAGGCGCCCTCGACAAGAGAAAATTCGATACGCCCCGGTTCGAAGCGGGCGAGCCGCACGTCGCCTTCGAGCGCCTGGCAGAGCTGAATGTCGCGTTTCACGCGCGCCAGCGCGACGACGTCCTCGAAGCGTGCGAGGCGCGGCGCGTTCATCGGCGCGCTTCGCTCGGGCGCTGGCGCCGGCGGCGCGGCGGCGCGCAACGCCGAGGCGCCGCCGCTCGGAACGCGCGATCGGGCCGGAGCGGCGGACGCGTGTCGCGGCGCGGCTTCGCCGGATTCGGCCAGTTTGCGCAGCGCGTCTTCCGGCTCGGCAGATCGGCGGCGAAGGCGAGACGGATCAGCGCCATCTCGGCCGAGGCGAGCGGGCGCGGCGAATCCTTCACGTCCTCGACGCCCTTGAGCAGAATCTGCCACGCGCGCGTCAGCGGCCCGAGCGCGAGCTTTTCGCGCCATCTCGGCGCCGCGCGCCGTTCGTTCTCGCTGATCGCCGCATCGTCGACGCCGCTCGGCGCCAGCTTGGCGCGGGTGACGAAATGGCAGAACTCGGCGAGCTCGATCGAGCAGCTCCGCCGGATCGGCGCCGTTGAGATGCAGGCGCGCCATCGACTCGAGCGCGGGCGCGATCTCGCCCGCCATCGCGTGAACGAAGAGGTCGATGACCTCGCCTCGGTCGGAGAGCCCGAGCATCGCGCGCATGTCGGCGGCCGCGACGCGCTCCTCCGCGCCGTGGGCGATGCCCTGGTCGAGCAGCGACAGCGCGTCGCGCACCGAGCCTTCGGCGACGCGCGCGATCAGCGCCAGCGCGTCGGGCTCGGCGACGACGCCTTCGGCGGCGCAGATCTTCTCGAGGTGGCGCACCATCGCGCCGGTCTCGATGCGCTTGAGATCGAAGCGGATGCAGCGCGAGCGCACGGTGACCGGCACCTTCTCGATCTCCGTGGTCGCGAACAGGAACTTGACGTGCTCGGGCGGCTCTTCGAGCGTCTTGAGCAGGCCGTTGAACGCCTGCTTGGAGAGCATGTGCACTTCGTCGACGATGTAGACCTTGGTGCGCGCCGAAACCGGGCGATAGCGCGCGTTCTCGATGATCTCGCGCACGTCGTCGATGCCGGTGTGCGAGGCCGCGTCCATCTCGATCACGTCGACGTGGCGCGATTCCATGATCGCTTGGCAGTGCACGCCGAGTTCCGGCATGTCGATGCTCGGCCGGTCGATCTTGCCGGGCACGCTGTAATTGAACGCCCGCGCGAGGATGCGCGCGGTCGTCGTCTTGCCGACGCCGCGCACGCCGGTCAGGATGTAGGCCTGGTGGATGCGGTTGGCCGCGAACGAATTGGCGAGCGTGCGCACCATCGGCTCCTGGCCGATCAGATCCTCGAAGCGGGCGGGTCGATATTTGCGCGCGAGCACGCGATAGGGCGTCGCGCCCTTCGCGGCGCCGCGGCCGCCTCCAGGCCGAGCGAGGGCTCGGCGGGGCGCTCGATTTGGCGCTTTCAATTCACTCATCGCCAAGGGCTCGGGTTCGCTGGCCCGCGCCGCGGGGCCCCGGCGCGGGACATCGGCGGGGCGGTTAGGATGGGCGGCGGTAGGAGGTTGGACAAAGACCCGCCCTGGCTCGTTAGGGCTGCTTCCTTCCGGACCTGACCCGGTTGGCGAGCGGTACGTCCTTCGCCAACCTCCCGCGGCCTATTTGGACTATGCGCGGCGTCCGGCGCAAGGGCGGGCTCATCGGCCGCGTCCGACCCGCACGGCGACGAGGCGCCGCCATGACGGTTCGGCTCTTAACCGGCGAAACGGAAATCGCGGCGGCGCCGCTACGCGCGCAAATTTTTCCAAGGAATTCCAAACTTTTCCAAGCTTTTTCCAAGGATTTCCAAGACTTTCCAAGGATTTCCAAGCCTTTCCAAAGGAATTCTCTGGCAGTTTTGAATGAAATCAACGGCTTGTGGCGAAGCGAGCCCGATTGGCCCTTTTTGCCTTCCGTGTCGCCCCGACCTCGGGATTTTCCCGCGCGGCTGTCCCTGCGAATTTGGCGTTTGCACGGTCGTCAGGGGCCCGTCGGCACGTTCGCAATGCCGGAGAGCGCAGTTGCTTGCTGACAAGCCATAAATTCCCCGTGCATTCTCGATAGCACAAATCGTTGTTTTCAGAAAGACAATGTCGGCAGGCCGATGCGGATACGGCGCCGCGAGCCGTCGTCGCCGCACCGGGTCGCGAGCCCGCGCGGCGTCAAGCCGAAGGTCGTGTCCCCACTGGTGGTGTAGCAGGTGGAGCAAGCCGCTCGCGAAGCGCGCCCCTCATAGGCGCCGTAGCGAGCGAGCGGCTTGCGGCGGTCATCGTTGATTCTCCGGTAGGGCTGGGTTGCGAACATCAACGCAACCGAGGAACCCACCGATGACCGACGACAGAATGACCCTGCAGGCGCTTTTGGAAAAGACCCCCGACGCCGATTATCTGCGCGAGATGATCGGCTTTGCCGCCCAGCGCCTGATGGAGCTGGACAGTCGAGAGCCGCACGGGCGCGGCCCATGGCGAGAAGGTCGCGCGAGCGCCTGGCCCAGCGCAACGGCTACCGCGACCGCGACTGGGAGACCCGCGCCGGCACGGTCGAGCTGCGCATTCCCAAGCTGCGCAAGGGCAGCTACTTTCCCGCCCTTCCTGGAGCCACGCCGGACCGCCGAGAAAGCGCTCGCCGCCGTGATCCAGGAGGCGTACATCCAGGGCGTCTCCACCCGATCGGTGGACGAGCTGGTCAAGGCCATGGGCATGACCGGCATCTCCAAGAGCCAGGTCAGCCGGCTGTGCGGGGAAATCGACGAGCGGGTGAATGCGTTCCTGGACCGCCCGATCGAGGGAGATTGGCCGTATTTGTGGATCGATGCGACCTACGTGAAGGTGCGCGAGCGCGGGCGCATCGTCTCGATGGCCGTGATAATCGCCGTCGGCGTCAACACCGACGGCCGGCGCGAGGTGCTCGGCATGGATGTCGGCCCCTCCGAAGCCGAGACTTTTCTGGAGCGACTTCCTGCGCACGCTGGCCCGCCGCGGGTTACGGGGCGTCAAACTGGTGATCTCGGACGCCCACGAAGGCCTAAAAGCCGCTGTCAGCGAAGGTTTTGGGCGCCACCTGGCAGCGTTGCCGCGTCCACTTCATGCGCAATGCTCTTGGCCCACGCCGGCAAGAACGGCCGCCGCGTCGTCTCCGCCTTCATCGCCACCGCCTTCGCCCAGGACGACGCCGAAGCGGCCGCCAGCAGCAATGGCGCCAGGTCGCCGACCAGTTGCGGCCCAAGCTGCCCAAGCTCGCCGCCCTCATGGATGAGGCCGAGGCCGATGTCCTCGCCTATATGGGCTTCCCGAGGAGCATCGCGCCAAGCTGCACTCGACCAATCCCCTCGAGCGCCTCAACGGCGAGATCAAGCGCCGCACCGAGGTCGTCGGCATCTTCCCCAACGAGGACGCCATCGTCCGCCTCGTCGGCGCCATCCTGCTCGAACAAAACGACGAATGGGCCGTCCAGCGCGCCCGCTACATGACGCTGGAAACCATCGCCCCTCTGAGCGATGATCCCATCGTCAACCTGCCCGCCGTGGCAGCATGACCGACCCGGCCCGCCGGCGATCGCCGATGGCCACCGCTGAGCTACACCACGCCATGGGACACGATCAAGCCGAACGCCAAATCATTGGAAACGTTCGCCAGGAAATCTCAGGCCGAGACGCGCGACGACAGGGGCCGCAAGCCCAAGCGCGCTAACAGCGCCTAACCTGGGCGAACGCCGGCCTGGCGCGGCCAGGCGGAGGCGTCCTCGGCTTGGGGGCCGCAATCAAGCCCTCCCGAATCGCCGTCTTGCGGGCGAGCTTGCGGGCGCGGCGAATGGCTTCCGCCTTCTCACGCACTCTTTTTTTCGGACGGCTTTTCGTAGGCGGACCTACGCTTCATCTCGCGGAAGATTCCCTCGCGCTGCATTTTCTTTTTGAGGAATTTCAGCGCCTGTTCGATGTTGTTGTCGCGGACCAAAACTTGCAAAATATCTCCAATCTGAGGCTGGCCGGCCGTGGGCGCGGCGCCCAGTCGATCGTCGCAGCTCGAGTGTCGCCGTATCAGCGCTCTCTGGGTCGCCGCCACTATAGCACCGGCCGCCGCCGATATCGGAATAATATGGACGAAGGACGGGTTCGCCTTGGCGGCGCTCCGGTTCTCCGCCGGCCTGACCGCGGGCCAACTCAGCGCGACGCCGCGCGCCGCTCGGGTCCTCGTCAGGCAGCGAGCCGCTCTTCTGGAATTACCGGCGGCAAGCTCACTTTCGCTGTTAGCGGCAGGTGGTCGGACGACTGCCGAGCAAGCGGAGTGTCGTGAACCTCGAGATCGGTGATCAAGCCGGCAGGCCAGCCGAGAATGCGGTCAAGCGCGAAAATAGGCCGTCGAGACGGAAAGCTGAGAATTGACGGCGCAACCCCGAACGTCAATTCGAGCACGCCGAGCGCCGAACGGCGACGCCGCCGCCATTCGTTGAGATCGCCGAGCAAAATGGTCGGCATAGGCGGCAAGTCCAAGAATGCGGTGAGGAGTGCGCGCGCTTGATCCACTCTCGAAACACGAAACAATCCAAGGTGAGCGGCAATGACCCAAGTCCCGACCGAGGTCCAGCTCGGCGACGATCGCCCCGCGCGGCTCGAACCCCGGCAACTTCA
>CAWHNC010000065.1:0-22179 GCA_963830245.1 Nitrospirota bacterium | reverse complement strand
CACTCAAAGGGTTTCCAAAATTGTCTTTGAAATAAGGCATCATTGCATCAAGAACCTCCGGATGCAACGGATTTGTGGCAACATGATCAAAATAACATCTTCTCATATGTGTTCTCCTTTATCAGTATTACAAAAACTTAACCACAGAGAACACAGAGGAATTATTTGATATAAACAAGTTATGAAAAAATTGCATCCTCACATCTCTGTGAACTCCAATTATTAGTCTTTTGTGGTTTTTTTATTTTATAGCTGTATTCCTCTGTGAACTCTGTGGTTCATTTTGCATCCCTATTTTTGCCCCGGCTGTTTTTTTTACATAGAACCTGTAATAGTCCTCATCCTCATCAAGCCCGATAAATTCGTTCCCCGTCCGTTCGCACCACTGTGGTATGTCCTCAAGCGCACCGTCATAGTCGGTAAGTATCTCAAGCACCTGGCCCTGGTCAAGTCCTTTTATCAACTCATCGAGTTTAAGGAGATGCATAGGGCACATCATATATACAATATCAGCAGTAATATCTGCCTTGACTCCATGAACAAATTTCATAAATTTACCCTATAACATCTCTCCCAGCCCCGGTTCGGTCAATTTATCATCGAAAGCGCTTTTTCAGTCTTTCTACGAGTTTTTGTATTAATAACAATTTTCTCTTTTTTTGTATAAATATCACCTGACATCAGGTTTTTTAATGTTATTGTTTCCAGAAAGGCTTCAATTTGTTCACCAAGCGCTTTCCACAGGAGGTGAGTGACGCAGTTGTCGACTCTTATACACCCTTCCTCCGGATTGAGGCACGACGTAATCGCAACAGGGCCTTCAAGCTCGCTCAAAATAGATGCAATGCTTATTTTTTCCGGCCCTTTATTTAAAAGATACCCTCCGCCCGGCCCTTTTACGCTCCTGATCAATCCTGCCTTTCTGAGCTTGTTGAGTATCTGCTCCAGATAATGAACAGAAACATCCTGTTTATCGGATATTTCTTTTATAGTAACCGGCTGCTCGGGGTATCCAATGGCAATTTCGTACATAGCCCTTACCCCATACTGTCCTTTCGTCGATAATTTAAGCATATAATTATGCTATAAAACTCTACTGATTTTGTCAAGTATTAGATAGTGAGCCGTTCTTGTAGGGATGACAGGAGAAGGGGAGGACTTGGTGCTGAGCGGACTATGACAGCCTGAGTGACACCAAGGATGGTGACACAGGCTGTCATAGCCTCGGAGCAAGGCTGGATGCCTTGGGATAATGAGCGAAGCACTGTGGCCTGACTGCCCCTGCCGCTCCCTTCCTTATTAATTTTTTGGGCGTTGCTCAGAACCCAAAATATGGACCGGCGCCAAGAGTGGACGTTGTACCTTCAATACCTATAAATACGTTTTTCCCAAAGAAAAACGGAAGTCCCCAGTCGAAACCAAGACCGCCGCTGTCTACGCCGATATCGCTGAACACCATGTTGGACGAATTTGTGAGGTTGGTAAAATTGCCTATCTGGAAATTGACGGTGCCTGTCGGAGAGCCTAAGTATCCCGCAATAGTTGCTTGAAAGCTTGTTGTTGCATTGGGGCAGAAATATCCAGAACCGTCAGTACAGTCAGGCAGAGCGCCATTGTAAGTGCCCGAAGTAGGACTCGGGAAGAATAGGGCATTCGAACCCGTGTCAATGAAACTGGCATCATTAAAGGGGACACCGCTAAAAGTTGTATTAAAGTTCCAAATTGTCGGGTCGAGTGGATACGTAGTCACCCCGGAAGGAGTAACCACTGAAGGCGTATTGTTCGCTTGTGTGCCAATCCCGAACACGACAGAGCCATTCAGCGAAGGCACCCCGCTAGCAGCAACGGTAGGTAGCTCCACTATCAACCCGTTGTTGTCAGTGGGAAGAAAGGCGACCGGGTTCGAAACCTGATTAACGAGGGGAACCGCGGTTGCGCTGCACCTCGTCCCGCTGCATGAGAAATATAACCCAGGCGAAGCAGACGTTACACATGTCGAACCGCAGTCCTGGACAAGGAAGCCAACCCCGAGAATTCCGTTGAAACCAGTAAGAGCAGGCGTTTCGTCCGACCCCGGACATGCTCTGTTAGCAGCTGAGGTAGTAGGAAACGTGTAATCTATAACCTGGATCGGTACCTGCACAGCGGGCTCATTACCAAGAATGACACTCGCCATCTGGACAGGACCCCAATCCGATGTGCCGCCTCCGAATAGCGCGCACGTTGCAAGAGAGCCGGAACCGGAAGCCACTTGCGTAAGAGAAACACCGCCAAGGGCCTGTTTAAAAATTCTGAGGCCGTAACTTCCTGTATCCAATAAAATGCTATTGACTGTCACGCAGTTGGATGTGCCTGGGGTGCAAACCGTGACTGTTACGCATGGATCGTTCGTATAACCGGCGTTGATGGACGAGTTGCATTGAGAACCGTTGACAGTTACAGCAAGCACGTTATTAGTTCCGCCGCCTGAGCTTGTTACAGTCAGCACATACGAACCGGGAGATGCACTCCCTGAAGTGGCCGTGATAGTTGTCGTGCCCGCAGCTACTCCGGTTGCGACTCCGCTGGAGTTAACAGTGGCAACAGACGTGTTTGAGGAACTCCAGGTCACCGACGTCGTAATATTCTGAGTGGAATTGTTCGAATAAGTCCCTGTTGCAGTGAACTGGTCGGTCGACCCGGCAGCAATGCTGGAGGTTGCCGGAGTGACCGCGATGGTTTCAAGCGCCGGCGGATTAACTGTCAGGGTGGTGATGCCAACTATACTGCCTGAGGTGGCTGTTATGGTTGTGGCGCCGGCAGACACTGAAGTTGCTTTTCCGCCGGCGGCGATAGTGGCGACTGACGTGGCCGAGGAACTCCAGGCCACTGATGACGTCAGGGTCTGCGTGGAGCCATCCGAATAAGTCCCCGTTGCAGCGAACTGTTCGGTTGAACCAAGAGGAATGCTGAAATTGCCGGGAGTAATCGCAATAGATACAAGTGTCACTGCCGGCACAGGACTAAGTGTTATGTTCCAGAGATTAGTTGTCCCATTTCTGATTGTTAGCGTCCCTGCAATTGTTGAATATTCGCCGCTATTAGTTGAAAAGCCGCTATAATACCCGCCTACAAGGGCAGCTGATATATTATTATTGAAAAGATCATTTTCCACATATGTGCCTGTCTGTACCTGGATAGTGCCTCCACCCCCGCTCACGCAGGCTCCGTAGCCGTTTTGAATAGTGGAATAAGTTCCTGCGCTTCCTACCTCTACAGTTATGGCATAAGACAGCCCACAATAGTAAACGAGCGATACAGCCACGGCAAAAAACATAAACAGCAGTTTTTGAAGTCTCATATCAAGGCACTCCTTTATCTTTCGCGCGCAGCATCTTTAAACATGTCGAAAGCACTTTGTTATTTTATTTTCTCTTCAATACTCCCCACTATATTCATTCCCTTAACCCTGTTGAGTTCCTTCTGCATCGCGTCAACTTTCTTTGATAATCCGGCTATCGTATTTTTCTGCTCCTGAACAACCTTTGTCAGCACTGCAACTATATCCATCGGACTCAGTCCTTTCCTGTCCTTTGTTGCTACAAGGTCGGGGACATCCTCTGCTATAAACCCTACATGTTTGTCTCCTTTGTCCACCTTGTAGTTGTATTCCACAGGGTTGAGGCCGTCCAGAGTCTCGTTTGCTTTTTCAGTTGTGAGGTTAACAATGTTTTCCTTGTACGCCCTGCTTGATGCATTTGTCCAGACACCTCCGGTCGTCACGAAGGCGCCATTCGACAGTTGCAACGGATGGGTGGGAGCGGGGATGCCGAGGCCGCCGGTATCGCCGCCGATAGCTACATTGCCGTTTGACGAGATTATCATCCTCTCTACCCGGACCCCGTCGGAAGCGGTTTCACCTGGTTGGGCCTGCGTCTCAAAAATAAGTTTCGTAGGCACACTGCCTGTCGAAACAGTATTATCAATTTTGGCTGCGAAGCCGGCGGAATTGTACCAGTTTGTCCCATCATACCCGCTGAACACGAAAAATCCGAGCCTGTCTCCAACCTGAACCTGTGCTGGTGATGACTGAATACCCCTGGCAAACCTGAAGGCGGCGCCTCCGCCATATGTTGCAGCTGCTCCGTAAGCATCAAGGGTCAATCCGGCAATGTTGCTGGTATTTGAACCGTAAATGAGTGCATACGACGGAACAGTAGACGGCAAGGTATTGGTGTTGAGCCTTATTATCGGTGTACTGCCTGCACCGTCTCCAGCTACGAACATATCATTTGATCCGGTGGTGTCGGTAACTATCAGCCTGTCTGTGCTCTGCGCAGGATTAGGGCTTGCAAGAATTACAAGGGCCATAGCTGCTGTCAAGCATAACAATGAGCACCAGCCTGATTTCATTGCCATTGCGGCTGCTAAAGTGTTTTTTTTCATTATAATCCTCCTTAGTAGATTTTCTATTAAAGCATCTTATTCTAACTTTTCAAAACGCAAAATATTGACCGGTCCCAGGGTTTTTGCTGCTCTCAAACCCGATATACACGTTTCGTCCAAAATAAAACGGAAGCCCCCAGTCAAATGTGCCGCTCATATTACCGCCGATATCGTTAAACACCTTGTTGGGTGAACTTATGAGGGTGTTAAAATTGCCTATCTGGAAAGAGACCGTGCCTGTCGGAGAGCCGGAAGTACCCTCAATAGTGGCGGAAAAGCCAGCTGTGGACGAGGGGCAGAAAAAGCCGGAATTGAGGGGACAGATTGGCAGCTCGCCTGCGTCAGGAGATGAGCTGGAAGGAGATGGAAAAAAAAGCCCGTTGAACCGGTGTCTATGAAACTGCCGCTAAGAGGGTTAGAAGCTTCGGGGGTAAAGGTGCTATTGTTAAAAATTGTGACAAAATCCCCGTTCTGGTTGAGTGAATAAGTAGTCACCCCGGAAGGCACATTGTTCGTTTGAGTGTTAATCCCAAGCACAAGAGAGCCCGTCACAGAAGACGCCCCACCGGCTGCAACGCTGGGAAGCTGCACTATCACCCCGTTGTTGTCAAGGGGAAGAGCTGCCACCGGGTTTTGTACCTGATTATTGAGGGGGACTGTAGTTGCGGTGCAAGTCGACCCGCTGCATGAGTAATATATCGCAGGATTAGGAATAGAAGTTACACATGTCGGACCGCAGTCCCGGATAAAGGGGCCGACTCCGAGAATTCCGTTAAATCCCGCGACTGACGGCTGTGTGACCGGCGTTCCGCATGAGTCTGGGGACAGTGCCAAAGGTAGAATCGATAACCTGGATGGGAATCTGAACAGCAGGCTCATTGCCCAGAGTAACACTAGCCATCTGAACAGGTCCCCAGTCAGACGTGTTGTCCGCGAATTGAATGCACTCGGCAAGAGAGCCGGAACCTGAGGAACCGGATGTCACTTGCATAAGAGAAACGCTGCCAAGGGCCTGTTTAAAAATCCTGAGGCCGTAACTTCCAGTATCCAATAAAATGCTATTGATTGCCACACAGTTGGATGTGCCGGGGGTGCAAACCGTAACGCTTACGCACGGATCGTTTACATATCCAGCGTTGATGGATGAGTCGCATGTCGACCCGTTGACAGTAACAGCAAGCACGTTTGTACCTGAAGGCTGACTACCGCTGTTGCCACTGCTGCTGCCACTACTGCTGCTGCCTCCCCCACCGCCTCCGCAGGCCGGCAAAAGCAAAAAAACGAAAAAGAGAAGCAGTAGCTTGAGGCTACCTGATTGCATCAATGCTTACTCCGGAAGGGATCAAAGCCGGGGCATAGGCCCTGCCGCGCAAGTCCCGCATATGTCCCCATTGCTCGACAACAACACCGGATGACTTCACTTGCAGATGCCTGCTGCCCTTTTGACGCGGGGTCTGCTGTAGGGCTTTCTGATATTCGCCTGTATAAGAGCCCAGAAGCTGAGTTATATCAGGGTAAACCAATCCGTTCCAGGCAACGCCGAATACGACGCCTGATGGCGAAACGTATTCCCTCACTGTGTTGGCAGCAGAGTAGATCTCCTGAACCGTGTAACCATTGCCGGCAGTGGTACCGCGACTGACAGCAGACAGCGCTTTTCTGTCCGATTCGACAGAACCGGCAGACCCGCCAAGCGTGGCCTGGGCCCGCTGGGCCGTTGCAAACATAGCCAAAGAAAGTGCCAGTGCGAGAGATATGGAATATATTCTTGGTTTCATAGCTGCTCCTTTATTAATGTTGTCACTAAATTTATGTCGATAAAAATAACCATAAGGTTACAACCCTGACTTGAGGGGGTCCTTATTGATTCTTTGATGGTCTAAGTTCAAACATTCTTCTTTCCTCCGGGCTCATACCAATTTCTGACATGTCGTCCTGTACTCTTTCATATTTTTTTGCTGTTTCATCCGCACTGCAACGCTTCAGCTCATCAGGGTTTCTGGCTTCAGATACACAGCTTTTCGTGCTACGGGCACTGTGCTCAAACAGCTCAATGTCGTTAAGTATTTCTGTCTTATTTTTCTCAAGGGTCGAATTACTTTGAGGCTCTTCTGCTGATACTGAAGAATGAAAAAAGCCGCAACACAAAAAAACAACGGCCCATAAATATAAATAACGATATCTGTTAAAACGCATGTCCTGCCCCTCCCTATCTTTCTATGATACTTTCTTCTGCAATAGCAACTATTTCATATAGATGTATAACAGATTGACCCGCTGAAGTCAATCTCATTTTTCCAGATTGTTTTTTCATCTCTCTTTTCCTTTAAGCTGACTCATATATTTATTTCTGCGACCGTTTCAGGCAGCCTTTATTTAAATAGAATATCAGACAAATGTGGAAGAAATAAGGAAATTTCAGCGCTAACCATTCACTGTCTCAGGTTTTTTGCTTTTACTATTCACCATTTCACCATTTACTATTCTTCAGTTTGCCCCTGTTCCGTGCTATGCTAAGCATATATAGAAGATAAAGGAGGGCAAACAACATGTTCCGCAAAATAATGATGTGCCTGTTAATTCTATCGGGGGTGATTTTTATGCAGTCAGCTCATGGATCTGACCTTGAAAAAAATGGCAAGGGTTTCGTGAAACCTTCGCAGGAAGAACTGAAGAAGATATTGACGCCGATGCAGTACAACGTTACGCAAAAAAAGGGTACTGAACCGGCCTTTCGGAACGAATATTGGGACAACAAAAAAGAGGGTATCTATGTCGACATCGTCTCTGGAGAACCGCTCTTCAGTTCCCTTGACAAGTATGATTCCGGCACCGGATGGCCCAGCTTCTCAAAGCCTCTGGTACCGGGACATATTGTTGAAAAGGACGATTGGACTTTCTTTACCAAAAGGCGGGAGGTGAGGAGCTTATATGCCGACTCGCATCTCGGGCATGTATTCAATGACGGCCCTGCTCCCACCCATGAGCGTTATTGCATGAACTCGGCAGCATTGCGCTTTATCCCAAAGGAAGACCTTGAAAAACAAGGGTATGGAGAGTACCTGAAACTGTTTAGGAAATAAAATGCTCAAAAATAACCTAACCACAGAGTTCACAGAGAGATTCTTTTTTAATATAGAAAAAAAATTGAGAAGCTCTGTGTTCTCTGTGGTTGCCTCTTAGAAATAATGTCGGAGCGTTCAACAGTTCTGCTATTCATAAAATCGCCTGAAAAAGGGAAGGTGAAATCCCGTCTGGCAAAAGCAATCGGTGAAGATGCGGCGCTTGATGTCTATAAATGCCTTGTATACGAAACCTTGGAAAACCTGAAGGACGGTGACTTTCTATTCAGGATCTGTTTTTATCCTTCCGACTCCGGAGCAATTATCAAAAACTGGTTGGGGAATGCGTATTATTATTCTCCACAACACGGAAGGGACCTCGGAGAAAAAATGAAGAATGCCTTTGTTCAAGCCTTTTCAGACGGCGTGGAAAAGGTTTTGCTCATAGGCAGTGATATTCCTGATATGTCAATTCCATTAGTTAATGAAGCCTTTAATGCCCTTGATTCCAGCGCTGCGGTCATCGGCCCAGCCAATGATGGAGGATATTATTTAATAGGCTTCAACAGGGCCTCCTTTCTCCCTGATATTTTTCAGGGGATTGTATGGAGTACTGATTCCGTGTTTTGCGAAACAATGAAAGTTCTTGGGAAATCGGGCCTCAGTGTTCATGTTCTGAAAGTATTAACGGATGTCGATACCTTCGAAGACCTTAAAGCAACAGGTTATCGGTAGTCAATCCTATGACCTATAACCTATGACCCGTATTTATAATTATGACCTTATTGTGATCGGGGGCGGCGCAGGAGGGTTTGTTGCCTCCAAGCTCGCAAACGGTCTGGGCAAGAAAGTTGCAATGATCGAAAAAAATCAGTTGGGCGGGGAATGTACTTTGTCCGGCTGTATTCCCAGCAAGGCCTTAATAAAAGCAGGCCGGGCAGCGTGGCAGGCAAAGAATTTAAAAAATTACGGGCTTTTTACGAGTGACGACCTCGTCATAAATACCGATAATGTAATGACACATATTCGTTCAGTTGTAGCGGAAGTATATAACAGTCATCAGGCCTTGATTTTCAAGCAGCTTGGAATTGAGGTCCTTTTTGGAAACCCGCATTTTATCGACAATCACACGATAGAACTGGGTGGCAGGAGCCTTTCTGCAAAAGCCTTCATCATTTCGACAGGTTCGTCTGCTTTCATCCCTTCTATCGAGGGGATAGATACCGTCCCTTATCTGACAAATCAAACCTTTTTTGAGCTCGGGGCTCTTCCCCCATCGATGATAGTACTCGGTGGAGGCCCAATGGGCATAGAGCTCGCTGCAGCCACAAACCGTCTGGATGTCAAAGTCCATGTACTGGAAATGCGCGAGTCGATCCTCTGGAGAGAAGACAGGGAATTGGTAAATATATTGTCTGAAAAACTGAAAGAGGAAGGGTTGGACCTTCTTACTGAAACAAAAGCGATCAAACTGTCGGCGGAAATGGGCCGGGTGGCTGTAACAGTTGAAAACAGAAAAGGGCAAAAAAAGGAGATAAAAGCCGATTCCCTGTTGATAGCCTCAGGCAGAAAACCCAATGTTGAGGGCCTCAACCTCGAAAATGCAGGAGTGAAATACAACGCCGTAGGCATAAGCACAGACGAATGTCTACGGACGACAACGCCAAATATTTACGCTTGCGGAGATGTAGCTGTGCCATATCAGTTCAGCCATATGGCTGAGTACGGGGCGCGTATCGCTGTACAAAATGCCTTTCTGCCGATTAAGAAAAAGGTGAGTTACAGGGACGTGGCCTGGTGCACATTCACAGACCCTGAACTAGCTCATGCGGGGTTAACGGAAGAAGAAGCAAGCAAAATGCATGGAGACAAAATTAAAATCTACAAGTATGAGTATAAAAATATCGACAGGGCCAGGACCGATATTTGTGAAACAGGCATGAGCAAATTCATTGTGGACCGGAAAGGGAAAATTATCGGGGCGCATATTCTGGGAAGCCGCGCCGGAGAAATAATTCACGAAGCCCAGTTAGCAAAATCATTCGACATACCTTTTTATAAATTAGACTCTATGATACATATTTATCCTGCATTTTCCGATATAGTTAAACAGCCCGCAAAGCTTGCCCATATTGAGAGGCTGCGGAACAACCCGTTATTGAGATTTATAAAAAACATTGTGAAATGACTTTTTTGGACAAATCGGGGTCGGGGTCGATATCGGAATCGGGATCCTGGCGGAAGAAAACGATTACGATACCGGTTCCGATTCCGACCCCGCCAATGAAACTCCGGATTATAATGTGAACCAGAAAAAAGTATGAACACACTGAACGTACACAGCAACTACAGCATCTCGATTATTATTCCCGTGTTGCATGAGGAAGCGATAATCAATCAGGCCATCAGCAGGATTTTTGACCTTCCTTATGATGATGAGGTGGAGGTTATAGTTGTCGATGGCAGTCCTCAGGGAGAAACCTTAAGTGTTATTCAGAAAAATGAAGTCCGGAAAATTCTCGGCAAGAAAGGACGTGCAAGCCAGATGAATAAAGGCGCAGCTAATGCCCTCGGGGACATACTGCTTTTCTTGCACGCGGACACGGAACTGCCGGAAAATGCCCTGAATACAATTTTATCGGTCATGCATAAAGGAGACTTCGTGGGTGGGGCCTTTGATTTGGGCATACAATCCGACAGGCCCATCTTCAGGTTAATCGAAATGGCGGCCTCCCTTCGTTCCCGCTGTACAGGCATCCCCTACGGCGACCAGGCAATCTTCATACGAAAAGAATATTTTCATTCAACTGGTGACTTTAAGGAGATACCGTTAATGGAAGACGTGGAACTTATGAGGCGGATTAAAAAAAACGGGGACAAAATTTATATTATTCCGGAAAAAGTGCGGACCTCTCCCCGCAGATGGGAAAAAGAAGGTCCAATTTACTGTACATTGAGGAACTGGGTATTGATAACACTATATTCCATGGGCATTCCGGCTGAGAAATTGTCGAAATTCTACAAATAGTATGGAAGGGATCGGCAGGGGCAGGGGAGCACTTGTTTTTCGACGCGATGCACGGGTCTACTGTAACTGTGGGCGAGTAACCAACAGTAGGCGCCTTAAGCGCGCCGAGCCCCATCTTCCAAAAGTACCAAAGGTAGGCGCCTCAGGCAGGCGCTTCTAAGCGAGAACAGATTCGGGTATCGCTGACAGACGAAAATCAGGAATTGCCTACGAAAGTAGTTCCAGCGCGTCGAAAAACAAGTGCTCACCTTCTCCTGTCTTCCTTTTATATTTTCAAAGGATCGACTTCCACAACCATTTTTGTGCCTTTTATCTTCAGGAGTCCCTTCATCACCGCCCTCGCCGTATCGTGCAGCGCATTTCTGTCTTTAGATTTCAGAAGCAGCTGTATGCAGCTGTGATATTTCTTTGAATGGTACGGCAGTTCCACAGGACCAAGGACTTCAACATTGCCGGGGCCAATGGCGCCTGCGGCCCCATGCACCTGGGCCAGCACTCTCCCCGGCTCCTTCCGGGCAGCCTGCAAAGGCAGCGTAAAAAGTACGAGTTTCGTAAAAGGCGGATTATCAAAAGCCTTCCGCTGTTCCAGCTCATAACGGTAAAAACCGTCGAAATCATATGCCTTGATAAACCGCAATACCTTGTTCTGAGGCATTTTCGTCTGTAGAAAAAGAGTGCCGTCCTTCCTGACCATTTGGGCGACTGTAATTATCTCCTGAAACGCCCTTTCATAGAGCCTGAAGTCCGGCTGCAATAGAAGTGCGTCTGTGTTCAGAAAAGCCGCTGCGCCAAAAGGTCTTTCCTCATTAATTCCTGCTGACCCCGCTCCTTCAGCAGAAACGGCAGCATTTTTTTTGTAAGCCAGAACCCTTCGCATAAGAAGTCCCGACCACAAAGCCGGCAAGGTCAGGACTATTCTCAGTAATGACACGACCAACAGACCTGCCTTTTTCAACAAGCAGGGCCTCGGCTTTCAACAACATCCCGACCTCCTCTTTGACCCTTTCAGTGCCGGCGCCATAAGACCTCAGATCAGTCCCTCCGCACTGTTTGCAAGATACCAGGGCTTTTCTCTGTGGACCCGCAATACTGGCATTTCAGAACATCCTCTCCCTTATGAAAAACAAGGGGCACATCACAAGTCCCGCACCTCTCGACAAAGCCGCATTCCTCGCAACGCAGCAACGAATAGCCTTTCCTGCTCGCAAGAAAAAGGAAACGCTCCTTCAGTGAGGCAAGACGTCTCGCTTCTTTAAGGAGTTCAGGGGCCAAAATAATACGGCCACGCGCTGCGCCGCGCATGGCGATAACTTTTATTTTAGGTTGTCCTGTGCCACTCTCTACCGACAGGTTGCTGCCGCCTTGAAGCATCACATATTTCCCGACTCTCACATTATATACAGATTCCACTGACGGACAGATTGAAGAAAGAAGGACGCATGCCTTTTCGTGTAATCCCCTCATTACAGCTATGTCCCTTCCGTTATATCTGAGCCCCTCCTCCGCCTTATAGGAACGGCTCTGCTCGCCCAACACTGCAATAAATGAAACCTTCCTGAGAGGGGCGAGGATAGCGGAACGGGTCCCGACAACTATGTCCGACACATCCGTTATAATTTTTTTGAGCGCGCCTGCCGCCTCTTTTTTGGAAAGTTTACTATGGAGCACGCAAACCCGCTCACCGAAAAGGTCTTTTAGGGGTGATACGATGTACTCCAGGTGCGCAATTTCAGGCACAAGTATGACCGCATGACGAATAGAGTCCTTCAAATGGGACAGTGCCGAGATTAATAATGACCTTTCTTCACCTGAGGACTCCGCACGATAAAGAAAAGAGCGGTAGCCCTGCAGGCTGATGTTTGTGCATATTGCGGATACCGCGGCGTTATTTGCAGCTTCGCACGGAATTGCAGCAGGCTTCCCCGGCAAAACTGCGGTCGCCTGCTCTTCTATTCCTTTTGCCACGATGGATGCGATCACTTCAAAAAAACTGCTTCTGAGAGCTGTACCTACAGGAGCGAGATAGTAGTCGGCAAGCCATTGCAGGAATGCAATGGCGCTGGTTGACATAACATTTTGATAAATTCCCAGGATCTCCCTGATATCTTTTTTTATCAGCACTTCCGGTTTGTCGCAGGTGCTCATCACAAGACCGCGGATATTTCTCCCCATCAGCGGCGCCAGTACAATCCTCCCTATCAGATCATCCGGCGCTCCGTCAGGCATCTTATAAGTGAGTGGAGGAATTTTCAATGGAAACGCCACGTTTACATACATGCTTTAAAGATATATAATAGATATACAAGAATACAAGGGAAATGGCGGTTTAGTTGACATAAACCATCTAAAAGAGTAAACTTTTTTTAAGGGCTTAGATATAACAGTCGTCGTTTTCAAGGAGAAAAAAAATGTTTGAGAAGTTTACAGAAAGAGGCAGAAAAATAATCATATACGCCAAGGAAGAAGCGGAAAGGCGCAATAACGACTATTTGGGTACCGAACATCTGCTGCTGGCGATATTAAGAGAAGAAGACAGTATCCCCATTACGATCATAAAAAAAATGGGGCTTACTGTAGATGAGATAAAATTTGAGGTTGAAAAAAACCTTCCTATAGGAGGCAGTCTTCTTACGTTCGGCGATATACCTTTTACTCCCCGTGCAAAGAAGGTACTTGAGCTGGCTATTGAAGAAGCGAGGCTTCTGGGCCATAACTATATCGGCAGCGAGCACCTCCTTCTCGGTATAGTAAGGGAGGACGAAGGCGTTGCAGGAAAGGTCATAAGGAACCTTGGAGCAAACCTTCTTGCTGCCCGGCAGCTTACTATCAACCTGGCGATTAAACCTCAGTTCCAGCAGCCAAACCAGAAAGAGCGGCGGAAGACCAATACTCCGGCTCTGGACGAATTCGGCAGGGACCTGACCTTGCTTGCGATAGAAGGAAAACTTGATCCTGTAATAGGCAGGGAAGATGAAATAGAGCGGGTACTGCAAATATTGGGCAGGAGGATAAAGAACAATCCTGCCATCATCGGCGAACCCGGCGTCGGCAAGACCGCAATTGTTGAGGGCCTCGCCCAGAAAATAGTTTTAGGCGACGTGCCGGACAGCCTTCTGGGCAAGAGAATTATTTCGCTGGATCTTGGAGCCCTTATTGCCGGAACAAAATACCGGGGACAGTTTGAAGAAAGGCTCAAGGCCGTTATGCGTGAAATCGTTCAGTCCGAAAATATAATTGTCTTTATCGACGAGTTCCACACGCTTATCGGCGCAGGGGCGGCAGAAGGATCGGTCGATGCCTCCAATATGTTGAAACCCGCTCTTTCAAGGGGGGAGATGCAGTGCATCGGAGCAACAACGCCCGCCGAGTACAGAAAGTATATCGAGAAGGACGGAGCGCTGGAACGCAGGTTCCAGTCAATATACATCCAGCCGCCTGCCGCTGAAACGACCATAGATATCCTGAAGGGTTTGCGGCCGCGATATGAAAGCCATCATAAAGTGAAGATCAGTGACGAATCGGTAGTTGCCGCCGTCAAGTTGTCCGACAGGTATATTACGGACAGGTTCCTGCCTGACAAAGCAATCGACGTGATAGATGAAACCGGATCGAGAATCAAGCTTAAAAGGGCCACGATGCCGCAGGAGCTGAGAGATATGGAGACAGAACTGATCCAGCTTTCCAAGGAAAAGAGTCTCTATGTCAGGCTGCACGATATCGACAAGGCCCAGACAGTCAGGACAGAGGAAGACAAGCTGAAAAAGACCTACGAACTTCAATATAAAAAATGGAAGGACTCATTGTCCAAAGATATACCATCTGTGAGCGAAGAGGATGTCTCTTATACTGTTTCAAAAATGACCGGCATTCCACTGCACAAGCTTGAGGAAACTGAATCGGAGAAGCTTTTAAAAATGGAAGAAGTGCTTCACCAGCGTATCATAGGACAAGATGAGGCGTTAAAGGCTGTGTCCCGGGCCATCCGCAGATCGCGTGCCGGACTGAAGAGCAAGAACAGGCCAATTGGCTCGTTTTTCTTCCTGGGACCCACCGGAGTCGGCAAAACGGAACTTGCAAAAGCCCTTGCCGAGTTCATGTTCAACGATGAGAGCGCCCTGGTCAAAGTAGACATGTCTGAATATATGGAGCGGTTCAACGTATCGCGCCTGACAGGCTCGCCTCCAGGCTATGTGGGCTATGAGGAGGGGGGACAACTGACCGAGAAAATCAGGAAGCGGCCCTATGCAGTCATCCTTTTTGATGAGATAGAGAAGGCGCACCAGGATGTTTTTAATACCCTGTTGCAGATCCTTGATGAGGGTGTTCTTACGGATAGTTACGGCAGGAAGATCGATTTCAGAAACACTATTATTATTATGACCTCCAACCTTGGAGCACGAATCATCGAAAAGGCAACGCCGCTCGGCTTTCACAACGCGACTTCGCATAGCGCGTATGACAAGATAAAAGAGAATGTATTGTCCGAACTGAAGAAGACTTTTAATCCTGAATTCCTGAACCGTGTAGACGAGACTGTAGTATTCCATCAACTGGAGAAGGAGCACCTGCTGTCTATAATCGACCTGCTGCTTATTGAAACCAATAAGAAGCTGGCCGAACACACACTGACGGTAGATGTGTCGACTGAGGTCAAGGAATGGCTGCTGAAGAAATATTATCAGCCTACATATGGGGCCAGGCCCATGCGCAGGGCTATTTACCGTGAAATTGAGGACCCTCTTTCAGAAGACATTATCAAGAACAGGTTCAAGAATACTTCCTTGCTCACTGTCGAACTTGAAGAGGACAAGATTGTTTTTAAAGAAGTCGAAAACTCTATGCTTGTTTCGGTAAATTGAAATATAAAGGGGCCGTTCTCGCTGTAATTTTGCTTCTCGGCATTACCGTGACAGCAGTAGTTTTAAAAAAACTGGAACATCATGACACAAAGGCTGCGGTCGGCCTTGAGTCCCCGGTATTCGAGCTTAAAGACAGTGACGGCAAGCTCTGGAAGCTTGCCGATCTGAGGGGGAAAGTAGTCCTTCTTAATCTTTGGGCCTCGTGGTGTGAAACGTGCAAGGAAGAACTGCCCTCCATTCAGAATCTGATCAACATGGAAAAAAACAATAACAAGCTCGTCTTTATCTCTGTGCTTTACAATGACAGCCCGGAAAAGGCCCTTGCGTACATGAAGACCAACGGTTTTGCCTTTCCGGTACTCATCGATACAGGCAACATAGCGGGTCTTTACGGCATCACCGGCGTGCCTGAAACTTTTATCATAGACAAAAAGGGTACTCTCAAACAGAGAGTAGTAGGTCCGCTGCAATGGGACTCGCCTGACGTAAGGACCACACTGACCCGCCTCGAAAACGAATAACCGCTAATGAGGCGAAGAGTCCCTACCCCTCCTGAAAATGCACTTCTCCTTGTAGGGGCGCTTTTTTCAAAAGAAGATATTTATCTCAAAGCGCTTCACGAGCTCGAAGATTGCTTCGGCGGAATGCTCATGGAAAGCCCTGCCATAAAATGGGATTTTTCTGAGCATTATAAAGAGGAACTGGGGGAGCCAATCTTCCGCAGATTCCTTTTTTTCACTAAACTTATAGAACAGGACCGTCTTGCGGCAGCCAAGCTGAAAGCCTGCGAAATTGAAAATTCATTATCAGTGAACGGAAAAAGAACTATAAACCTGGACCCGGGCTATCTGACTGTCGCAAAGCTGGTGCTCGCCTCGACCAAGGACTACTCGCACAGGATATATCTTACGGACGGCATATTTGCAGAGGTGACACTATCCTACAGCAAAGACAAACAACATTATGTGCCCTTCCCTCACACATACAGGGATTATTATGATGACCGTTACCTGCGACTTTTTTCGATGGCGAGGACACTGCTTCTTTACCTGTCAAGAGGCTGAAACAGCAAGAGATACTCCTTGATATTTATCAACTGCAATCTATGTTAGTGTACAATACGAATGATGTTCCGATAGAGTTTATCAGCTGATCAATGAAAAAAATAAAACGGAAATTAACTGATGTTGATGCTATAAATCGGGCTGTGAGCCACCATCAGAAAGGTGAGTTGCTGCAAGCTGAAGCCATTTATCGGGAAGTATTGCGCCTGGAGCCAAAAAATCCCGATGCATTACATCTGCTCGGCATGATCTTCCATCAGGTTGGAAAAAACGAAGCAGCAATCGAATTGATTGAAAAAGCAATTGCTGTAAATCGGACAATTCCTGTTTATCATAACAATACCGGCATTGTATATCACGCTCTGAACAGGTTAGATAAAGCAATAGCTTGTTACCGCCGCGCTTTATCCTTAAACCCTGATTATCATGACGCGTATTACAATCTGGGGAATGCGCTTCAGGATCAGGGGAAACCGGAAGACGCAATCGCTTGTTACCGCCGCGCCTTGTCCTTAAACCCTGATTATCAAATGACGCATTACAATTTGGGCAATGCGCTTCAAGGTCAGGGGAAACTGGAGGAAGCTGTGGCTTGTTACCGCCGCGCCTTATCCTTAAACCCTGATTTTTACATGGCTCATAACAATCTGGGCAATGCGCTCAAAGAGCTGGGAAAACTGGAAGAAGCAGTCGCTTGTTACCGCCGCGCTTTGTCCTTAAACCCTGATTTTTACATGGCGTTGAACAATCTGGGCAATACGCTTAAAGAGCTGGGAAAACTGGAGGACGCTGTCACGTCTTACCGTCGCGCTCTGTCATTAAACCCTGATGATCACGTGCTGCATACCAATCTGGGCAGCTCGCTTCAGGCACAGGGAAAGCTTGAAGAAGCAGTAGCTTGTTACCGCCGCGCATTATCCTTAAACCCTGATTCTCTTGAGGTGCATTATAATCTCGGCAATGCGCTTAAAGAACAGGGCAAGCTGGAGGACGCTGTCGCTTCCTACCGCCGTGCTTTGTCCTTAAACCCTGATTTTTACATGTCGCATAACAATCTGGGCAATGCGCTTAAAGAGCTGGGAAAGCTGGATGAAGCTGTTGCGTCTTACCGCCGCGCTTTGTCCTTAAACCCTGATTTTTACAAGTCCTATAACAATCTGGGCAGTGCGCTCCAGGAGCAGGGAAATCTGGACGAAGCGATCGTCTGTTATCGCCGGTCTTTATCCTTAAACCCCGATGATCACATGGTCCTTAACAATCTGGGCAGCGCGCTTCAGGAAATGGGAAAGCTGGAGGAAGCAGTCACTTCCCATCAACGTGCTTTATCCTTAACCCCTGATGATCACATGGTCCATAACAATCTGGGCAATGCGCTCAAAGAGCAGGGAAAACTGGAGGAAGCAATCGCTTATTACCGCCAGGCATTATCTTTAAAGCCTGATTATTACATCGCGCATTTTAACTTGTCCCTCATTTATCTTTTACAGGGTCATTTAAAAGAAGGATGGGAAGAATATAAATATCGGCTTCAAAGACCGGATATTGCCAAGCATTTCAGTCTGCATTATCCCGGTATTTCTAACCCGTACTGGGACGGTTCTGAAATCAAAGGTAAAACTATTTTGCTTTATGCCGAGCAGGGATTCGGAGACACGATTCAGTTCATAAGATATGTCCCTATGGTGCTCGAAAAGTGCGACAAAATAATAGTTGCCTGCCAGAAGGAACTGATTCCTCTGATGAATCAGATAAACGGTATACAGCAGGTCGTGGCGGAAGGCAAACAATTGCCTGATTTTGATTTTCATTGCCCTTTGTTAAACCTCCCCTCGGTTTTCAATACAACACTTGAAACAGTGCCTGCGGCAATTCCATATATAACGACTGATCCTCTAAAAGTTTTAAGGTGGCGTGAACGACTGCAATCCTATAGCGCAGGGCTTAAAATAGGTTTGTGTTGGGCAGGTTTTTCAAAACACAAGAATGACCGGAACCGATCAATACCTCTAAATATGTTTTTAATCCTCGGAGAGATGCAAAACATTACATTTTACAGTCTCCAAAAGGGAAGAGCGGCTGAGCAGGCAAATAACCCGCCCGGTGGTATGAATCTGGTCGATTATACAAACGACCTGAATGATTTCTCCGATACGGCAGCTTTGATCGAAAATCTTGATCTTATAATTTCCGTTGATACGTCAGTGGCTCATCTGGCCGGAGCACTCGGTAAACCGGTTTGGACTTTGCTTCCGTTTATGCCTGATTGGCGCTGGTTGCTGGATGGGACTGATACCCCCTGGTATCCGACAATGCGCCTGTTCCGGCAGTCTTCAATTGGAGATTGGGCTGAGGTGATAATCTCAATAAAAGATGCTTTGGCCAAGTCACTGTCGGGACCGCACCGCCAGAACGCGTAAGTAATCGCTGGAGTCGTCGCGGTCGAGCCTGAACTCGCCTCCAACGCCGAAATTAAAGTCCCACGCGCCGGACGCATCTTTCAACTCCGACGTCAATACCCAAAAGCCCCTTGATTCCACTACCGGTCTTTACACGCATATAAGGTCTCCCTTCGATTTTTAAGTAATTCACCGGAATACCCACCCGGTTGCCCCGGTATAACAAAAGCTCATGAAATTAGACGATATTAATCATACGAGCAATATAAGTTGCTCTTTGTGTAAGAACTTGATTTAAGTCAAAGCCATATTCTCATAAGCATGATACACTTTAAATAGTCGATGTTCATTATTGGCCTGCAGCCAAATATATTGAAGGAGGATCAAATTATGTTTTGTTATCAGTGCGAACAAACGGCAAAAGGGAAAGGTTGTTCAATAAAGGGCGTTTGTGGAAAGCAGCCGGACGTAGCAGCACTTCAAGACCTGCTGGTGTATTCATTGCAGGGGATGGGCCTTTACGCAACAGAGGGCAGGAAAGTGGGAGTCATTAACAAAGAAGTAAACGAATTCACTGTCAAAGCCCTTTTTTCAACCCTTACCAATGTTAATTTCGACGCCAAAAGCTTTGCCGCTCTTATAAACAGGAGCGTAGAGCTCAGGGAGAGGTTTGCTGAAGAGATCCGGGCTGCCGGTGGTAATACAGCAGCGTTTTCTTCAGGGCCGGCTGTTTTCAGGCCTGAAAAAACAATGGAGGAACTTGTGCGCCAGGGTGAGAAGCATGCGTTGAATGCTGATACCTCTGTTGATCCTGATATCCTTTCACTGAAGCATACCGTTTTGTTCGGCGTAAAAGGAGTAGCTGCATACGCAGATCACGCACAGATATTGGGGAAAAGCGATGAATCGGTATACGCCTTTGTCCATCAAGCCCTGGCAGCGATGACAAACCAGGAACTCAGTCTCAATGACTGGGTAGGTCTCACTCTCAAGTGCGGTGAGATAAATTTGAAAGCTATGGAAATTCTTGACGCCGCAAATACAGGCAATTACGGCGCTCCCGTGCCGACGAAGGTTCCGCTTGGCGCAATGAAAGGAAAGGCAATACTGGTTTCAGGCCACGATCTCAGGGATCTGGAAGAGGTGCTCAGGCAAAGCGAAGGCAAGGGTATTTATATCTACACTCACGGTGAGATGCTTCCCACTCATGCCTATCCCCGGCTAAAAAAATATCCCCACTTTTACGGACATTATGGCACGGCATGGCAGAACCAGCACAAAGAATTTGCTCAGTTTCCAGGGTCCATACTTATGACTACCAATTGCCTGCAGCAGCCGCTGGACTCGTATAAGGACAATATTTTTACAACCGGCCTGGTAGGCTGGCCCGATGTCAGCCACATCTCTGATAGCAATTTTTCTCCGCTGATCGAACGTGCGCTGTCGTTGCCGGGTTTTACCGAAAACTCCAATGGCAAATCAGTTACGACCGGTTTCGCAAGAGAAGCAGTTATGGGTGTTGCAGGCACAGTTATCGATGCGGTCAAAAGTAAAAAGATACGCCACTTCTTCCTCGTTGCAGGCTGCGATGGCGCAAAGCCGGGAAGGAATTACTATACGGAGTTTGTTGAGAAAGTGCCGAAGGATTGTGTCGTCCTGACCCTTGCCTGCGGCAAGTTCCGCTTTTTCGATAAAGAGCTCGGCGATATAGGCGGCATTCCAAGGCTCCTTGATGTAGGTCAGTGCAATGATGCATATTCAGCCATCCAGATTGCGGTGGCGCTTTCCAAGGCCTTTAACGTCGGAGTGAATGAGCTGCCTCTATCAATGGTCCTTTCCTGGTATGAGCAGAAAGCCGTGGCCATACTTCTCACCTTATTATATCTCGGAATTAAGAACATCCGTATCGGGCCGTCACTGCCTGCGTTTCTTACGCCAAATGTGCTTGAGATCCTGGTGAAGAACTTCAATATTATGCCTATCACAACACCGGACAATGATTTAAAGTCGATCCTGGGGTAACACAATAAGGGAGGCGGGCCTTGGACAACTATGACAAGGCCTGCCCCTCGTACTAAAAACCTGCTCGTCCCCGAAAAAACTACATTTTTGTGGCTTTTCGGGGAGTTTTATTATATAATCACTCCTTAAATACATTTATTTATCCAAAGGAGATGATAATGAGGATTAAAAAAATTATTTATTTTTTTTCGATGGGTTTATTGCTGTTCCCACTGAATGCATACGCTCAGGCCACAAATAAAATAGATACTGGTGATACCGCTTTCCTGCTTCTTTCCGCTGCATTGGTGATGCTGATGACACCGGGTCTTGCTATATTTTACGGCGGCATGGTGAGAAAGAAGAATGTTCTCGGCACAGTAATGCAAAGCTTCATTGCAATAGCGGTTGTCAGCATACAGTGGATACTTTACGGATACAGCCTCGCTTTTGGCCCTGACGTGCATGGAATAATAGGCAATCTCGCATGGGTCTGCTTGAATGGTGTAGGTGTTGAGCCCAATCCTACTTATGCAGCGACAGTGCCGCATATCGCATTCATGATATATCAGGCCATGTTTGCAGTCATTACCCCTGCGCTGATCTGCGGTGCTTTTGCCGAGCGGATGAAATTTTCTGCTTTTTTAGCTTTTACGATTTTGTGGTCAACGCTTGTTTATGATCCGGTGTGCCACTGGATATGGGGCAGCGGAGGCTGGCTTAAAAATATGGGTGCGCTCGATTTTGCCGGGGGGATGGTAGTTCATGTGACATCAGGCATATCTGCACTGGCTGCCGCTATACTTATAGGGAAAAGAAAGGGGCATGCGCATGACTTTACACCTCATAACCTTCCCTTGACCGTGCTCGGCGCCGGGATCTTATGGTTCGGATGGTTTGGATTCAATGCAGGCAGTGCTCTTTCCTCAGGCGCCCTGAGCGCCATGACCTTTGCAGTCACTCATATATCGGCGGCAGGCGCAACGCTCATATGGCTGGTCATAGAGTGGCTTCACAAAGGCAAGCCGACCATGTTCGGTGCGGCAACCGGAGCCATAGCAGGACTCGCTACAATTACGCCGGCATCCGGATTTGTGAGCAATACGGGCGGTGTTTTTTTTTGGAGGGGATTTTTTTTTTTTTTTTTTTTTTTTTTTTTTTTTTTTTTTTTTTTTTTTTTTTTTTTTTTTTTTTTTTTTTTTTTTTTTTTTTTTTTTTTTTTTTTTTTTTCGCTGCATGTTAGTAATTTATTCATATGAAAAATCTGGCTGGGGCCTGTGAGCCTTCGGCAAAGGTGGTGTTATTGCGGCAGGTTGGCCTGATGTTGATGACCCATCGACGGCG
>CAWHNC010000064.1:0-67589 GCA_963830245.1 Nitrospirota bacterium | reverse complement strand
TGTCCTCCGGCATCCAGGCCCACTGCCACTTCAGGAACGTCCTTTCGGGATGGGGCATCAGGGCAAGGTGCCTGCCGTCGGCAGTGCACAGGGCGGCGATACCGGAAGGAGATCCGTTTGGATTAAAGGGATAGCTTTCCGTTATCTTACCGCTGTCATCTATGAAACGTATCGGTGCAAGGTTTTTGTCCAGTACTTCTCTGTATATCTTATTATCCGGGAAATGCGCTTTCCCTTCGCCATGGGCCACCCATATGCCGAGTGCAGAGCCTTCCATGCCTTTCAGCATGAGAGCGGGGCTTTTAAGAATCCTTACGGTTGAAAAACGCGATTCAAATCTGCCCGACGTGTTCTGAATGAACCTCGGCTGGCGTTTATCAGCAATGCCCTGCCAGGGTACCCACCCGAGCAGCGCAGCAAGCTGGCAACCATTGCAGACACCTAAACTGAATGTGTCCGCCCTCTTATAAAAATCATCGAACTGCTTATAAAGCGTCTTGCTGAACCGTATAGTGCCGGCCCATCCTTTTCCCGAATCGAGCACATCAGCATAACTGAACCCTCCTACAAAAGCGATCCCCTTAAACCGTGAAAGCGTTACACTGTCGCTGAGCAGATCTGTCATAGTTACATCCCAGGGTTCAAAACCGGCCTGATAAAATGCAGACGCCATTTCCCTGTCGGAATTGCTGCCTTCCTCCCTGACAACCGCAACCGCGGGCTTCGACTTCTTTTTTATGAAAACAGCGGGGGTTTGCTTGGGGATAAAGGAGAGGTGGAACGAGGGCCCGGGTCTTTCATAAATTACAGCTTTCTCTTCAAGAACACACTCCGGATTTGCCTGAAGCATATCAAGCCGGTGGCTTGTCTCTTCCCATACAGATCTGAGTTCGAGCAAGTCCTTATCAAACACCAGTTCCCCGTTAAAGCGTATCCGGATAGTCTTTTCCGTCAGGCTGCCGCCGATAATATGGTAAGGCGCCTTATGTGCCTTCAGTATAGACACAATTTCCTTCTCGCACTTTTTCTCATACTCCACAACCAATCCCAGCTCTTCCGAAAAAAAGACCGCGATGGGATCATCTGAATTACTGTCCTTAAGATCGACTTCCAGCCCGCAATTTCCGGAAAAGGCCATCTCGAGCAGTGTAGTGACGAGACCTCCATCGCTCCTGTCATGTCCTGACAGCACCAGTCCACCATCTATCAGGAGTTGAACCGCATTAAAAACGTTCTTGAGCAAATGGCTGTCTTCCATATCGGGAGATGAGGCTCCAACCTGTTTATAGCACTGGGCCAGCGCTGAACCGCCAAGCCTGTTTTTCCCCGCCCCCAGATCTATATAGATGAGCCTGCTTTTGCCGGGGGCTTTAAGGTCAGGCGTAATCACCTTTGTAATATCCGGGCACGGAGCATACGCAGATATCACCAGAGTTGCCGGTGACTTTACCGTTTCAGTTTCACCGGAGGGATTCGTCACGATTGACGCCATTGAGAGGCTGTCTTTACCGCCGTCAACGGCAATGCCGAGTTCCAGCATCATGTCCCTCATCGCCAAAGCAGCATCATAAAGCCGCGCGCCTTCACCAGGAAGTTTTGGCGCCCACATCCAGTTAGCAGAGCACCTTATATCTCTGAGAGCGCTTATACGGGCCCAAACAATATTGGTCAACGCTTCCCCGACAGACATCCTTGCCATAGCTGAAGGGTTGATGAGCCCTTTGATCGGCTGCTCACCTATAGCTGTGGCTGCGCCGGTCAGGCCAAAATGGCTCTGCGCTATAACGGCCACGTCGGACACAGTGAGCTGAAGCGGCCCTGCGCACTGTTGCCTGGCAATAAGACCTGAAACCGACCTGTCCACCTTGTTTGTCAGGAACCTCTTGGACCCCACCGATATGAGTCTGAGCACCCTGTTCAGGGCATCTTCAAGCGTAATGTCTTCAGGCAGGTCAAGCGGTTGCAAATTGTAATGAATGCGTTCCATCCTGAAAACTTTCCTCGGCATGTCCCCAAGTACCTGTTCGAGGCCCAACCGCTCGGCAACAGTACCGTCATTCCCATCATATACGACAATTTCTCCGTCACCGGTTATTTCCCCGATCAATGCAACAGGGACCTTTTCCCTGGAGCAGAGCCTCAGGAACATCTCCGTCTTCTCGGAACCGATAAGCAGGGCATCCTGTTCCTGGTATTCGGCGCCCCATATTTCAAGAACGGACAATGTATAGTCACCTGTAATTACCTTGCGTATATTGATCTTTGCACCTGCGGGATGCACAATTTCTTTCACCACATTGCAATTGCCGCCGGCCCCCTGGTCATGGATGCTGACAATAGGATTGTCATCCCCAAGTTCGACACAGGCCCTGATGACCCTGTTCAGCTTTTGCTCCATTTCCGCGTCACCGCGCTGCACGGCGTTGAAGTCGAGTTCCTCTGCGTTTTCGCCCTGTATCATACTTGAAGCAGAGCCGCCTCCCATACCAATGCGGTATGCAGGGCCGCCGATCTTGACCACCATCATGCCCGGCTCCGGATCTTTTTTCTCTATGTGCCGGGCATCGATCTGACCCACTCCGCCGGTAAACATTATCGGTTTAATCCATTCCCTTCGCTCGCCGTCAGGGAGCTTCAGCCCGAACGACCTGGTAAAGCCCTGAATGACCGGCTCGCCAAACTTGTTTCCGTAGTCCGAGGCGCCGTTGCTTGCCTCAATTTCGATCTGCAGAGGCGAGGCCATATTGCCGGGATAAGTAAACCAGCCGTGCTCCCAGGGCAGCGGATAACCCGGAATTTGCAAGTTGCCCACACAGTAAGCCGCAGTGCCGGCAACAAAGAGACTCCCCCTCCCTGTTGCATGTACATCCCTTATCCTGCCGCCGGTGCCAGTTTCAGCGCCCGGAAACGGCGCAACCCCCGAGGGGAAGTTATGAGTTTCCGCTGTAAAAATAATATGGTAAGTACTACGGGACTGCCTTAGCAGAGAGGAGGTCAGCGGATTTTCGGGTATGATATTCGTAATCTCATACCCTCTGATGGCACTCGAATTGTCCCTGAATGCGATAATACTGTTGCCGGGGTTTCTCGTGTAAGGCTCCTTGACGATCTGCATAAGGCTTTCGGACAGGGTCCTGCCGTCAATAATAAGCCTGCCGTTGAAAAACCAGTGACGGGAGTGCTCGCTGTTGGACTGGCTCAGGTCGAAACATTCCACGTCCGTCGGATTTCTTTTAAGCTGATCTGTGAACAACCGGTAATAATAGTCGATGTCCCATTCATCGAAGCCGAGCCCCAACGCCCTGTTGATCTGCACCAGCGCCTGTTTGCCCTCTTCCATGACAGGTATGATTTTGACCGGTTCAGGTCTTGTTCCTGTCTCAAAAGTGGAAAGGGGTCTGCTGTACATGGTTTCTGTCATCCTGTCATAAATAAGCTTCTGGAATTCCTCTTTCGGAAAGGATGCCTGCTTATGTCCCTTTCGCGGCAGCAATTTGAATCTCCTTGAGCGCTCTATACGGACGACTTTCAGCAAGCCGCAGGCGTGGCAAATCGAAACTGCATTTGCAGACCAGGCAGTAGCAAAGTTCAAACGCGGACCTGCCTCAAAGTAGTATCCATCCCCCACCAACAAACTCTTGTCGGAAAAGTTGGCCGGCTCGAAAGTCTCGGCCAGGAGCCACCGGAGCACCTTAAGCTCCTGATCGTTGAGAGGTCCGGACGTCTCTATATTAAAGCAGAACTCTGTTTCGATATCCACGATATCAGGAGAGAAACTTTCCTTTACCGTGTTTAATAGCACGTTTCTTTTATATGGAGAGAGAGCAGGGGTCCGGAAGAGATGAAAAAATTTTTTAGCCGCCATCGAATTCTCCTGTGCAATATATTCTCATTGAACATTTTACCATACTGCAAGGCAGAGATTGTGAACTATGCAGTAAGCCGGGTATGCGTCATGGATGTGGGGCAGACCACAAAAATACAAACCCTTAAATCTGACGCAGGCCCCTGAACGCTTTCCGTTAAAAGAAGGCATGTTATGGTAAAATATAAATCACATTTCATTATGCGAGGTAACGACACTGAAACTGCATTTGACTTCAGATGAAGAGGTTCAAACTCACAAGGGAGAGAGTCTTTACACTGCCCTGAAAAAAGCAAGCATTTACCTTGTCGCCTCATGTGGCGGCAAAGGCACATGCGGGAAATGCAGAATAAAAGTTCTTGACGGAACTGTTCATTCGCTTTCTCACGGAAAACTGACCGGAGAAGAACGTCAATCCGGCCTGGTGCTTGCGTGCCAGACCTTCCCGTCAAGTGATCTCGTTGTTGAAATACCGAAAGAGTCAAAACTCGCAATAGGAGACAAGATTGCAATTGCGAAATCCAAAAACCTCGTTGAGAACCTTGAGTCCTTCGGCGTTACTATCAATCCGCCGATTAAACGGATCTCTCTTGAACTCCCGCCTCCGACCCTTATTGATAACATCAGCGACCTTGAACGCCTGAAAAGGGCACTCGATGAAAAGGGCCTGAGGGACATGGGTTTTTCACACGGATTCCTGTCCACAATGGGCAAGACACTTCGCCAGGCTGAGTGGAAGGTCGATCTTACGTATGTTCCGGGCGACGGCATGGGAGGCGAGGCCATTTTCTTATCATTTGCAGGGTTTTGCAGCAGGCGGTTCGGACTGGCAATCGACATCGGCACCACCACCGTTGTCGTATATGTTGTAAACCTGCTCGACGGGACCGTAGTGGACATCGGTTCCACTTATAACTCCCAGATGCGTTACGGCGATGATGTTATAACAAGGATCGTCCATGCAACCGAAGGGGGCGGGCTCGGTGAACTTAGAAACGCGGTGGTTGCTGATATCAATACAATCGTCGCCCCGCTTTTGGAGCGGCATGGCATTGAAACATGTGAGATAGATTCGGCCACTATAGCAGGCAATACAATAATGTCCCATATATTCTGGGGAATGGACCCGGGCTCGATCAGAGAGTCGCCTTACATCCCGGCGCTCAATTTTTTCCCGCTCTGGAAGGGCGGCAGTGCCAGACTTTCCATTAACCCCCAAGCCCCTGTTTATACTGTTCCATGTGTGGCAAGTTATGTTGGAGGCGATATTGTTGCCGGGGTGCTTGCTTCGAAAATGTGCCGGAACCCGGAAATAGCACTCTTTATGGACATCGGCACCAACGGTGAAATAGCCATCGGAAATAATGAGTGGATTATGGCTGCTGCCTGTTCAGCGGGACCATGTTTCGAAGGCAGCGGGATACGCTGCGGAATGCGTGCCACGACGGGCGCAATTGAGGCGATCAAAATCAACAAGCAGACTCTCGAACCTGAAATATCCGTGATAGGAGGCGGCTTCCCGATGGGTATATGCGGATCAGGAATGATCGACGCAGTATCTGAAATGTTTCTGACAGGGATTCTCGACCTCAAGGGCAAGTTTGTTTCGGGCAAGACCGACAGGGTAAGGGATGGTGAGGACAGGTTGGAGTATGTCTTCGAGCGGGGTGATGCCAGGCACAAGGAAATCGTGCTCACCGAGGTCGACATCGAAAATCTGCTCCGGGCCAAAGCCGCCATCTATGCAGGCATTACGACGCTGCTCGGCGAAGCCGGCTTCACCCTTGATGCAATTAAAAAAATATATATAGCCGGAGGGTTCGGCAATTATCTCAATATCGAGAGGGCGATAACGCTGGGCATGCTGCCCGATGCTCCCAAAGAACGGTTTGTATTTATGGGGAACACGTCTATCACCGGCGCATACCTTTGCCTGCTTTCAGAAGAATTGAGAAACGAAGCCGAAGAAATAGCGTCGAAAACGACCTATGTGGAACTGTCGGTTTCCCGCAGCTTTATGCACGAATATATGTCTGCACTCTTCCTGCCGCATACTGATATCAATCAGTTCCCCACGGTGGCGGCATTGATGAAATGAGCAAATACTCGGATTTTGCATCAGATGACAGCACAGAGTATATGTGCCCTATCTGTGGAGCGGTGCTCACCGCTGAGGAGCGTACCGAAGACGGCTGGAACTGTAAATGTGGAGAATTCATACCCAAGAGCCTGGCAGTCAATCCATACAAAGGCTTATCAAACCAGCACAGGAAGAATAATAATTGGAGATAAGCAGCTAATAATAGCAGGTAAAGGTATAGGTAGAGGTAAAGTTAATGTTAAAGAAAACTGACCCACTACGCGAAAACTCTGTCTCTACCTATACCTTTGCCTATACCTGTTTGTTAGGGCACAAGTGTAATAACTGATGGGCTTCTGGAAGGACATAAAAAGAGATTATCATGCAGTATTCGAACGTGATCCTGCTGCCAGAAATGCTTTTGAGGTCCTCTTAACCTATCCGGGGTTTTATGCTATTGTAGCGCACCGCATAAGCCATGCACTCTGGAACCTTCACATACCGCTCCTCCCAAGAGTCCTCTCTAATGTTTCACGATTCTTTACCGGTATCGAAATACATCCTGCCGCAAAAATAGGGAGTGGTTTTTTTATTGATCATGGGATGGGAGTCGTCATCGGAGAGACTACCGAGATAGGAAATGATTGCCTGTTGTACCAGGGGGTAACTCTTGGCGGAACAGGAAAGGAAAAAGGGAAGCGCCACCCGACACTTGGGAATAACGTGGTCGTAGGCGCCGGTGCAAAGATACTTGGACCGATGAGTATAGGCAATTATGTTAAAATTGGCGCCAATTCGGTGGTCCTGAAACCTGTCCCGGATTACGCCATTGTTGTCGGCGTGCCTGGCCGAATCATAAAAAAGAAAGTTGTGCGGATGGAGGAGAAAGGCCCTGTTGAGGCGCTTGATCATGTGAAACTCCCGGACCCTGTAGATGAAAAACTGTTTGAGTTGTCGGAACAGATCGAAAAAATTGAAGCGAGGATGGATAAAATGGAGGGTAAAAGAGCGGGCATGAAGATATTCAATACCATGACAGGAAAAAAAGAAGATTTTATCCCCTTAGAGAAAGGCAAGGTGGGCATCTATGCCTGCGGGGTTACAGTCTATGACTATTCACATATCGGCCATGCACGGAGTGCCGTGGTTTTTGATGTAATCAGCCGGTATCTGAGACATAAGGGCTTTGCAGTCAAATATGTCAGGAACTTCACTGATATCGACGATAAAATAATAAAAAGGGCCAACGAGGAAGAGACCACATGGGACCAGGTCGCACAAAAATATATCGCCGGATATTGTGAGGACATGGACAGGCTTGGTGTAGCACGTGCCGATTTGGAGCCGAGGGCAACAGACCATATACAGGAAATGATCGGAGTCATAAAGGCGCTTATTGATAACGGGCACGCCTATGAGTCAGGAGGCAGCGTATATTTTGCCGTTGATACATTCCCTGAGTACGGCAAGCTCTCAGGAAAAGAGCAAAAAGACCTCCGTGCAGGCGCGCGTGTCAATATAGAGGAAAAGAAAAGGGATCCATCCGATTTTGCACTCTGGAAGGCTTCCAAAGAAGGAGAGCCGTGGTGGGATAGCCCCTGGGGCAAAGGACGTCCTGGATGGCACATTGAATGCACGGCAATGGCAATCCGGCATCTCGGTGAATCTATTGATATTCATGGCGGCGGCGCTGATCTTATCTTCCCGCATCATGACAATGAGATTGCCCAGTCGGAGGCGTTCACCGGGAAGCCATTCGCAAAATATTGGGTGCATAACGGCTTCATCACCATCGACAAAGAGAAAATGTCAAAATCCCTTGGAAACTTCTTCACTATCCGTGAAATACTTGATAAATTCGATCCCGAGGTCATCAGGCTATTCCTGCTCTCAAGTCATTACCGCAGCCCTATCGAATTTTCCAACGAACAGTTGCGTGACGGAGAATGCTCTCTGGAGCGGTGTTACAGCACTATTTCCAGAATCAACGAATTTTTATCCGGCGCCCGGACATCGGCGCCGAAGGCACATAAAGATATCGCCGAAATATCAGGCGAACTCATCGCTGTACTCGATACATTCAAGGACCGCTTCGAAGAAGCTATGGACGATGATTTCAACACTGCCCTCGCCCTCGGGCACGTCTTCGAGCTTATCCGCGTAATCAACAAATTCCTCGATGCAAAACCCCAGGGTAAGGATGCGCTAACACTGATAGAACGGGCACTGGACGCACTGCATTTCACAAGCAGCGTGCTTAACCTGTTCCAGAGGACCCCGGCAAAATGGAATGTCGATCTGCTGGCGATCAAGAAGATCCCTTTCAACGAGGTAGAGATAGAACGTAAGATAGAGGCCCGGCGGACAGCGAGGGAGAACAAAGATTGGGCGCTGGCCGATTCAATCAGGAAAGAGCTCGAGGAGAAAGGGATACTGCTTGAAGATAAAAAGGACTGCACCGGGTGGAAGGTGAAGATTGTGTAAATTCATGAAGAATGTCGTTCAGAGCAAAAGCAGGAGGCTCATCATTGAAATGGACCAGATGATATCGATCGGCAGCTGAAGCTCGCAAGTTGCATCAAGCAGCAGTTCAACCCGCGCGTCAAACTCCTCATCGGCAGTCCACAGGATAACGGTCAAAGGGATTCGAGGAAATGGATGCAGCACAAACGCGGCATCCCCGTACTGCACAGGCTTTCCGCCAAAATGGGCTCCCTTCTTCATAAATCCTTCAGCATCACGGGCATATTTCCCTGCTACCCTGTCGAGAGGCATAACATGAGAACCCCTGAAAAAATGATGTCCTCCTTTCATATCCTCAGGTTTCACTAATCTGCAGGACAATGGGATATCACTTGCGCTGGTCATATACCAGGGGACCGACAGTCTGAAAAAATAGCCGAGCTTGCCCAGCAGAATAGCTCCATCGGTTGCTGTGCTTTCTATCAGTTTTTCTCCGGGAGCTATATAAAAGTCCATACCGCACGATGCGAGGATGTATTGTCCTGTTGCTGCATCGAACCTGACGGCCGCATTCTTACATATGACATCGGGATCAGCTTCTGCGAGGAGCTGCCATGCTTTGTCTTCTCCTGACTGCATTTTCAATTATAACTTATTAAAGGAAAGCAGGAGAAGAGGAGCACTTCAATGTGCTCGCGATGACACCGGTTTGTTAACGCCGGATTCAGGATGGTAACTGATTCGCGATACAACTTTACTTTCAAAAAAAGGATTTAGCAGTCCAATCAAGCACTAATTCGGCAGCCAGCGATGCAGAAGACCATCTATAGCTTTGCTGAATTGGTCCAAAGAGAAATCCTTCTTAAGATAACCACTGGACCCTGCGGCAACAGCCTCTGACATGTCCGATTCGAGTGATGAAGACGTGACCACCACAACAGGGATATCTCTAAGGCAACTATCGGCACGTATTTTGCGGAGCACTTCGGTGCCGTTCATGCCGGGCATTTTCATGTCAAGCAGTATTAGGTCCGGCAACTCATGTCCATTCCTAAGCACTTCGAGCGCAGACTCGCCGTCCGTTGTGGAGCGGACACTTATTTCCCGCCCTGTCTCTTTTATTGCGATCATCGTAAGTTCTATATCATCCGGACTATCATCAACAATAAGAATCATTCTCTTTATAACACTCTCCCATAGACCTTTTACAGATTCAGGTCAAAATAGATCGTTGACATGCCGGCCTTCTTTGGAAATAATTTAACCCGGTGACTCTCGAGAAAAATGTGTAGCCTGGCCATCCCTGGTACCCTGTAGCTTTGCGTACAACGATTGCTCGTAGTTTGCCTTTTCGAAATATCCGCTCTGCTCCTGTTTTAAGTCTAACTATTTATTCCTTAATAAATAAAGGTACTATTACCGAAGATTTTTGGTAATAGTACCGTTATGAAGGCAGGAAACTACGGATATATTAATTGTTGAGCGAGATTATAAAATAACCTTCTTGTTCAACGACTTTCTTGCTCCGTGAAAGAAGTTGCATAGCTTTAGATACTGCCTCTCTTGAGGAGCCTATTCTGGAAGCGAGGTCTTTTTGTGTGAGTTTTTTTATTCTATAAAAGCCGCTTCCCGCGTTTTCCCCTTCAGTTTTAGCAATCTGAGTCAGAAGTTTCATCAGCCGCTCATCAACGGCATGAAACGCCATAGACTCCACCATAGCATCCGTTTCCCTTAGTCTTCTTATTACTGTAGACAATATATGAATCGCAATCAGCGGGTTCTGACATATTGCCTCAAGCAAGCTCTCGCGTTTCAATATACCCAACTCGGAATCTTCTTCAGCCGTTATAGTAGCTGATCGGGGGTAGCCATCAAACAAACTCATCTCACCTGAAAATTCGCCTTTTCTGAAAGTGGCCAATATGACTTCGTTGCCGTTTTCGTCAAATAAAGACGCCCTGAGTCTGCCATTCAGCACAATGTAAAGCTCCATCGTTTCGTCACCTTGATGAAATATAGTCTCTGCTTTTTTGTAGCGGACGGTTTTAACATTGCGGGCAATGCGCTTTATATCGTTTTCCGATATGCCCTTGAATATGGGAATGTCTCGAAGGAAATTCTCTATTAGCAGGTCATTTTTCTCTATTTTTGTCATCGCAACCTCTAATGATGTTGTCCAGTTTTCTATACTCGTCGGACATGGCTGTTTTCATGGCCTCGATATCATCATTTTCCAACGTCTTTTTTAATTTTCCAGGGGACTCGCATGATCTCCATACTCTGATTATAGCGCACATATTAAGTGATGTTTACGGGTATCCGTTTCTGATCGCACTTTTTGTTAAATCGGGACACATACGAATGGCACTGACTTAAGCAGCGATGCCATTAAGCGTCCTCCATTCTGCCCTTGATATTTTCAGTATCGGATAATGTTTCTGATCTCGTCTTTTCATTCGTGGTTCTACCCGGCCCGGACGATAGGGCACAATTGAGCCGGCTATTTTCTCAAGCAGGTCTCCATACAGAGACGGCAGCATCCAAAATGGCGCCGTGCTCATCTTCAGGCTGAATGCTGCTATCAAACGAACAGTTGCTGAAAAGCTGATCCTCTCGACTTTCTCACCGTGTTCTTTTGCCGCTTTCAGTATCAGCCATCGGATCAGGTTAAATGCAATTATCCTGGCATAGAGTTCTTTCCGGATGCCTTCCACTGTCTTGGACCGTAAAACATCAGCGCCAAGCCATATCTTTATTTCACCAATAAGTCCCTCCACCAGCCATCTCCTTTGGTAAAGCGCCCTGATCTCATCCGCAGGATATTGCTCTGCACTGAGCAATGAGGTGACTATCCAAAACATTTCTATCCTTCCCCTCACCAGGGCTTTTACCTTTATCATTCTCACTGTTATATGTTCGGGCAGTGTCGGGTCTTTACGCCGATATATTTCCTGTATAGGCATACGCGCAAGCATGTCACCCTTGCCCAGCACACGAAGTTTCCTTAATTTGTTCACCTTTAAGCGCTGATGAGCTCTTGTGATATATTCCAAAGCAGCACGCATATAGTCTACGTAAAGCTTTGCTCCCGCAAAACGACGGTCTCCCACGATTACATCCCCAGCCCTTAATTGCCGCATCAGTCGAGAAAAAAGAGTGTTCTCTCCTGTCTTGTACGATCCCTGCTCATAGGCCACCGCTGTAACCCTTAAAAGATCAAATCCAAATACTATCCTTGCAATTGGGAAACGGCTCTTGCCGTGTTTGGACCCGCTCTTGCCAAACGCCTGTTGCAGTGCAGCTTCATCGCTCATTGAAACACAGGTGCCGTCCACGCCCATCACACGACGACCTCGCCAACGGTACTCTTCCCGGCACTCATCATCTATCCGACCCGTTATCCATCTGTGCAGCCTTTCCCATACTGCTATCGATAACCTCTTTCGTGCTTTGGCTAATGTGTCGGATTGTCCTGTCTCCCCTATATTATGCCAAGCGCTTTGGAAACTCCCCTCGCGGCTTATCGCCGCTCCTATCATGTGAAATATCGTAACTATCGGAGTTAGTACGCGTTCCCTGTAAGAATATTCACATTCATTGCATATTCGATTGATCGTCCGGTCTGTGAGCAGGTCACACACAGCGTTTAGCTGTGTCGATTCCAATTTCCGCCGCACTTCCTCAAGTTTGCTGATGTTTCCGCCGATACTTTTAGTACAATGTTTCATCAGACCTCCTGTGTCGGTAGATTTAGCTCTCACTAAAAAAATCGGCACATGGAGGTCTTTCCTTTAATTTTTCTTAAGTCAGTGCCATTCGGGACACATACCAATTCCGAAGAATATGCATACTTAAGCGCTCGGGCGCACGTAAAAGGCATAGAAGACGGTATTTTGGGAGAGGAGTTGTTTAGCAAAGAGCAGCGAGGCGATTAAAAAAACCTCCGACCGGAAGACCAAGAAGGAGGCCAAAGAAGAGACTCCAATGAATATGGTATGTATCCCTAATTTTATTTACTTAATAGATAAGTCAGATTCTTGAAATTGTTTTGAATACGGTTTACCGTTTCCATCTTCCATTTCTACTGTTGCCTCGACGTCAAGCGAGCTTCCACTAACACTTGACATATCGAAAATTGATATTTCTGGCAGTCTGGAAGACATAGTGAGCGCATCCCTTGAATTCGGGCTGAAACAATAAAAGGTTTGTTTTTGTCCTGCAATGCCGGTAAGTTGACAATTCCATCCCCTTGGCGAAGTAGTAACAGTAACCCTACCATTAGTTATCGTAACCTTAACCCCTACAATCTTATCACCAGCGTTCATCGAAAATGGTGGTACTTTTATCAATAGCTTTTTATATTGTGCTGTGTTTTCTTCTGCAGATCCTTCTTGAATTATCAGTAATAGAGCTGCAAAAACTAACATTACCCATAATGATCTATTAGCATTTATCATTGCTGTCCCTCCTTGCTTTCAGTACTGGTTTGCACCCCGGAAGCACCGTTTTATAGCACATTAGCTGCTTACTTGTCTATTACCCGAAAGAAGTATGTCAATTAGTTTGTGAGGGGCAGTATTTCGAGCTCCTTATATAAGACAGGACGTCAATTATTATACGACAACTGCTGTACAAATACCGGAAGAAACATTCATTCTTAACCCCTGCTCAAGGCGGCCGGAGTCCAGGAAGTTAATGAGTGAAAAAAGGCGGCGCTGCCGTTAGCCGACTGAACACTTGCCTTTGCTGAATTGTGTCAAGGCTAATCTGATCGGACCCGGTAACATTAGATAGAGATTCTTATTATTTTTCTCAAAGCATAAGCACAATAACCATACGCGATCGTCAGCTGAACACGAACACGGCAAGCTTTGCACATTTAGACTTTTCATGGTATTATTCTCAGGTAGTTTTAATAAATCTGACTAGTCCACCCACTCAATCCGCTCTCAAAGAATGGATGAATGAGGCGTGGTTAACTGCCTCGGAAAGCAATTATCGGAGGCCGCATGAGACCTGATAAGAGCGTGACGGACAATAAGCCTGAGATGTTCCCCGTTGTAGGCATGGGAGCATCGGCAGGCGGACTTCACTCCCTTGAATGTTTTCTTGAGGCTTTGCCAAAGGATTTCGATTTCGCCATCGTCTTCATACAGCACCTTTCACCTACTCACAAGAGCCTGATGCCTGAAATCCTCCGCTCGAAGTGGCGTGAACTTGAGTTCATCGAGATTGAGGACGGGCTTCAACTGCTTCCCGGCAGGCTCTATCTATGCCCACCCGCAGTTGAGGTCAGGATTCATGGAATGGCATTTCGCGTAATAGCCAAGCCTGATGAACATATACATTTTCCTATCGATGAGTTTCTGGTATCGCTTGCCGAGGGCGCTGCCGAACGAGCAGTTGCTGTTATCTTCTCAGGCGCTGGTACCGATGGTGTCCGCGGAATACAGGCGGTCAGGACCGAGGGAGGCACCGTCTTTGTCCAGGACCCTGCCACAGCCCAATTCCCCGAATTGCCGCTTGCTGCGATCAAGACAGGGCAGGTGGACAGCGTGCTTCCTCCGCCTGATATTGCCAGAGAAATAGTAAAGCTTCTCAGTTCCGGCGCTGTGACCGAGACTCCTGACAAGCTTATAAATCCGGCGGAACTGGAGCCCTTTTACCTGCTGATCCGGGAAAAGACCGGACACCGCTTCAACCATTACAAAAAGAGCGTTGTATCCAGAAGGATCAGGAGGAGGATGTACCTGCATGGGCTTACCTCCGTCACCGAGTACCTGAATGTGGTAGCCGACAAGCCGGGCGAAGCAGCATTGCTTGCTTCCGACCTGATGATCGGGGTAACCTCCTTTTTCAGGGACCGCCTGGCGTGGAAGGCCCTGCGCATTGAAGTGATAAGGAAGCTGGTAGTCGAGGATGGAGATGCGCCCATACGCGTCTGGACCCCAGCCTGCGCAACCGGAGAGGAATCCTATTCCATAGCAATGATGCTGCGCCGCGAGTTGGATTTATCCGGTAGAAAAAGGGAGCTGCAGGTCTTTGCAACTGACGTCAACGACAGGACGCTCGAAAAAGCACGAGAGGGAAAGTATCCGGCAGGCATCTCAGCCGATGTCCCTCAGGAGTTCATGCAGGAGTTTTTCACGTATTCAGACGACGGTATTTCAGTCATCGTCAGCAAGGAACTGCGACAGAACGTCATCTTCGCCAAGCAGGATATACTCACCGATCCGCCCTTTTCGCGTCTTGATCTGATCATCTGCCGGAACCTATTGATCTACCTTGAAGCGGATGCGCAGGATAAATGCATCACGCTCTTTCACTATGCTCTCCGGCCCGGGGGATATCTTTTCCTCGGGAATGCCGAGTCTCCCGGCAGGAAGAGCGCACTCTTTAAATCCCTACCCCACAAGAAATGTCGTGTCTATGAGAAGGTCGAGATCGAGCCTCCTTCACGGCTGCCGCTCAGCATCCCCTTCGCCGCCGAACGGGCAACAATTCCCATCAGGCAGCACCCTGCCGTAGACCAGGTGCATTCGCTTATCCAGTTAAGCCAGGATACCTTGCTTGAAGCGTATGCGCCTGCTGCTGTGACCATCGATCAGAATTATGAAATCATTTACCACAACGGTCCCACGAACAAATATCTGGTCCAACCCCACGGCGCCTCCACTCACAACCTGCTCGAACTCATCCCTGAAAACTTGCGAAACAGGATCAGGGGAGCGATTTATAAAATCACACAGGAAGCAAAACCGGTTTCAATCCGCGCCGGTATAGCCGGCGGAGAAGGACAAAAACGGCAGGTGTCGCTCCTTGTTTCTAAGATAAAGGACAACCTTTTCCTTGTAGTATTCAGGGAAAAGGAATGCCCGCCATCCGAGCCTTCGTCCGAATCCCTTGAAACTTTATGCATGGAAGAACCTGCGGTGCGGCAGCTCGAAGTCGAGCTGTCAGCGACCCGGCAGGAACTGCAAACCAATATCGAACAGCTCAAAAGCCTGAATGAAGAGCAGCAATCTTCAAACGAGGAACTGCAGGCTGCGAACGAGGAACTCGAAACTTCGCGGGAAGAACTCCAGTCCCTGAATGAAGAGCTGATTACTGTAAACACACAGCTCCAGGTCAAGGTCGAGGAACAGGAAGAGACGAACAACGACCTGAACAACTTCCTCGGAAGCACAAACATCCCCACCATCTTTCTTGACCACCGCTTAAGGGTGAAACGATACACACCCGCAATCACGAAGCTCATCAAGCTTATACCGTCCGATGTGGGACGCCAGATCATCGATATGTCCCAGGAGTCCCTCGGCCCCGATCTTATCGCTGACGCTCAATCTGTAATGGAGAATCTGGTTCCGGTAAAGAAAGAGATCCTGATCAACGGAATCTGGTTTGTTCGGACCGCGCTGCCCTACAGAACAATAGACAACCGCATCGAGGGTGTGGTCGTCACCTATAATGACGTCACCGAGATGAAGCGGGCTGAGGAGCAGTCAAGGTTTCTCGCATCTTTTCCTCGCCTGAACCCTAACCCGATCATCGAAATCGATTCCGTGGGCAAAGTCACATTCTGCAATCCGGGTACCCTCCAGACGCTGCAAAGCCTCGGGATAGACAAGGATGAGGTAGCGGTATTTCTTCCGAAGGGCCTGGACGGCATCCTGAAAGATCTGGATCAAGACAGCGAATCCGCCGTCTCTCGCGAGGTCTCAGTCAAGGACCGGGTTTACGGCGAGACGATTCATCTTATTCCTCAATTCAATGTCGCGCGCATTTACGCCTATGACATCACCGATCTCAAACGGGCCGAAGAGGCACTGCGGGAGAGCGAGGAACGGTTACGTGTGGCCTTGGACTCTGCGCAATTAGGCACTTTCGACTTCAATCATCTGACGGGTCATCTTGTATGGGATGCTCAGATGAAGCAAATATGGGGCATACCGTCAGGTGAGGAACTCGATTATGCTCACGCATTGGAGCGTATTCACGCGGAGGATCGGGAGCGGGTCAGCCAAATCGTGGCAGCGTCGTTAGCTCCTAACGCAAACGGTGATTACGAGACTGAATATCGCATTGTCTGGCCGGATGGGACGACTCATTGGAGTAGCGCCAAGGGCCGAGTCTATTTTCAAGGACAGGGCGAACAACGACAGGCTGTCCGCATGGTCGGAGTTCAGGTCGACATCACCGAGCGCAAGCGGGCGGAGGACATGATACGGGAAAGTGAGCGCCGCGAACGCGAGAGAGCTGAGGAGTTGGCCGCCTTGTTGGAGGCCGTGCCCATGCCTGTCTTTATTGCGCATGACCCGGACTGTCTTCACCTCACGGGCAACCGCTTGGCAAGCGAAATATTGCAGATTCCTCACGGCAATGAGCTCTCGTTGTCGGCTCCAGCTGAAACCAAGCCGCGCCATTTCAGGACTCTCAAGGATGGTCGGGAATTGAGGCTCGACGAACTACCCGCCCAGCGGGCCTGCCTGGGCGTCCACGTAAAAGATTTTGAGTTCACCTTGGTCTTCGACGACGGGATGGTCCGTCACGTGTTGGGCTATGGCACGCCATTGATGGACGATCAGGGGCGTCCGCGGGGCACGGTAGCTGTCCTGGTGGACATCACCGAGCTTAGAGAGGCCGAGGAGTACCTGAGACAGTCCAACGCCGAGCTCGCCGGGGCCAACAGGGAGATGGAATCCTTTATCTACTCTGTTTCCCATGACCTGCGTGCGCCGCTTCGGCACATATCAGGGTTTGCCGACCTCGTCATGAAGAACATTGCAGACAAAGTCGGCGAGAAGGATAAGCTATATCTTTCCCGCATTCAGGATGGTACTAAAAAGATGAGTCGTCTTATCGACGATCTGCTAAAGCTTTCCAGTGTCTCAAGGCAAGAGATACAACGGAAGTCGATTGATTTGAGCGAGATAGCATCAGCAATTATTTCTGACCTGCGGGAAGCCCACCCGGACAGGAGCATGGAGGTAGACATCAAGAAAGGTATTGATGTTTTCGCCGACCCAGGTCTGATAGCGATAGTCCTTTCGAACCTGCTTGCAAATGCCTGGAAGTTTACAGGTGAAACTGAGCGCGCGCGTATAGAATTAGGAACTATCGATCAGGATGGCAAGATCATTTGCTATGTCAGGGACAACGGCGCCGGGTTTGACCAGCAATATGCTGAAAAGATGTTTTTGCCCTTCCACAGACTTCATTCGGAGTCAGAGTTTGAGGGGACCGGAATAGGCCTTGCCATTGTCGAACGAATAATTAGCCGTCATGGAGGCGAAGTCTGGGCAGAGGGTGTAGTGGGAAAAGGGGCGACGATTTATTTTAGTTTATAGTGATTTTGTAAAGTTAATAGGAGGGTGTGCTAATGGGAACGATTCTTATTGTTGATGATAACCCAGGCGATATAGAGCTTACGACAATAGCGCTGGAGGCGACAGGGCGAGAAGTGAAAGCACACTCCGCAAAGGACGGCACGTCCGCGCTTGCCATGCTCAGGAATGGACATGAGTTGCCCGACCTAATATTGCTCGATATGAAGATGCCGAGGATCAGCGGCGCCGAAGTACTCCGTGCAATACGTGCCGATGATCGGCTTAGCTATCTCCCTGTTGTGGTGGTCACGTCTTCATCGCTCGCATCGGATAGAACAGATGCAATTGCTGCCGGGGCCAGCGATTATCTTCGTAAGCCTTTGACTTTGGCACAATTCAGCAAGGATTTAGAGTCTATTCTGCATCGTTGGCTACCATTGAGGCGAAAAACTTAATTTATTATACATGAGCAGGAAATAGATCAATAAATTATGGTTTTTTTGAGAAAATTTAGAGTATTATTGATACAAGCCTGAACAACTTGAGCCTAATACGGGAGACGTATCCGAAAAGATGGGTAGTCGATACGTGGATGCTGCGCTTACGGTAATCATGGTTTGTATTTAAGCGTACCGTGTTCTATGATGCGATTTGATGCGTTTCTTATTCCACATTAATATATTGGTAGGAAAATGGAAAGCAACTGCTATAAAATTCTCGTTGTTGATGATGAAGATTCAATAAGGCGTATTCTGAGCAAGGTGCTATCATCTCAGGGGCATTATTGCGATACGGCAGGGGATGGAGCAGAAGCGCTGGAAAAGTTCAATGCTGCACCTTTTGATGCTGTTATTGCAGACATTAGAATGCCTCGTGTGGATGGAATTCAACTTACAAGGGAACTTACCGGCAGGTATGAGGATTTGCCTGTAATGTTGATGACAGGATTCGTCGACCAATATGAATATGACAATGCTGTTAAAGCCGGCGCCAGTGACTTTATTAAGAAACCTGTAGGTATTGTAGAATTGGTGGCGAGATTCGACAGGATGATGCATAACCATGAAACTATATGTAAGATAAAAATGTTTCAGAAGGACTTGGAGGAAGCCGGCCGTCAAATGATCAATGGCGTTGAGAATGATGCCATGAACATGATAGAAAATCTCAACAGACAGCTATCTGAACTTAAGGATAGAATCAGGAAGTAACTCCTTCCTCCTGCCGCACTTTCTAAAAACTTAAAAATGATGTATGTTATCAATTGATAATCGACTCTGGTAATAAGGAGGTTTGTCGTGAAATGGATAGGTATTTATCTTGTTGGTTTTGTTATCTTGACTGGAGGTCTTCTCGCTGCGCTCTGGAAAATGGGAGTTCTGGCCAGAATCGGTACGGTATGGACCTTGATCGGAATCGCGATCGCGATCGGTATCGGCATCATGCTCTCAGTCTCCCGTAGCGGTCGCAAAGAAAATATCGAAATCGACCAGAAGTGAGTTTTATAGGTCGGGTTGAGCAGTGCGAAACCCGACGATATGTAGCAACGATCAAAAACGCGCAGGGAATTCCTGACTATCCATTAGAAATTGTTTGTGTGAAGCAAGACCAATGTGCAGGCCTCGATCACGTCAATACCAGCCCCTCTTAAACGGCGGTATTCGTCAGGATTTTCTGCACCCGGATTAAATATAATACGACAGGGTTTGATTCTAATGACATGATCAATAATAGAAACCTGCCGTGAAGGCCTGACATACATGGTAACGGTATCAACTCGATCTGGGACCTCATCCAGGGTCGGGTAGGCTTTCCTCCCAAGGATTTCCTCCCTCCCTGGGGCAACAGGAATCGGATTATGCCCGTTCCTCTCAAGCAGTATCATAGCCTTGTAAGAGTAACGGTCCGCTTTAGGACTTGCTCCCACAACAGCGACATTCTCCATATCTTCCCCCCTTATTATTATATGCAGCAGAATAAACAAAATGCTAATATTGATTAGTGTGAGAGGAGGCGTCTTATGAATAATGCTATTATAAAAAACAGCTTGATAGCTCAGTTTGATAATTTCCCCTATGATCTTCCCCTCCGCCTTCAAGGGGACTTATGAAAAGAATACATGATAAAGGCGAATGGACCTACGGCATTAATCCTGTTTTGGAGGCAATCAAATCCGGGCGAAGAATTAGCGCAGTGCACGTTTACGATCAGAGCCGGCAGAATCTCAGCACAATAATTGAGGCGGCAAGGGTACAGGGCATTGCAGTGAAGTTCGAGACAAAAGAGTTTTTTGACGGCAGATTTCAGAAAGGCCACCAGGGGGTTGCCGCGAGCGCAGGTAAAAGGAAAACAATAAGTATTGAGGAATTGCTGGACATACCTGCTCAAAAAGGGGAAGTTCCATTTTTTATTGTCCTCGACAGCATAGAGGACCCGAGGAATTTCGGTGCGATCCTGAGAGTCGTTGATGCTGCACGGGTGCACGGTGTCGTGTTCCAGTCTCACCGGTCAGCGGGGATTACCCCTGTAACGGCAAAAGCATCAGCGGGCGCGCTCGAACATGTAAATCTTTCCGAGACAGTCAACATAAAACACGCCATGGAGAAAATGAAAAAAGCGGACATCCTATTAATCGGCGCCGAAGCCGGGACAGACAAAACGCTCTGGGATATAGACCTCCGGGTCCCTCTGGCCCTCGTGGTAGGCTCTGAAGGAGAAGGCTTGCGGCGGACAGTGCGTGACATGTGCGATCTGACCGTGAGTCTGCCAATGAAAGGAACAGTTAATTCACTTAATGTATCGGTTGCAGCCGGGGTTCTTGCTTATGAGGTCATGCGCCAACGGAAATCGTAATCTTTCCTCCGTGTTCGGGATTAAGCAATTAATAAAATTGATGCATCTGTAAAATCCATAGCTTGCCATCCGCACAAGATTTTCTTGACTTTAAACAGGACATGATTTATCCTATATTCAGGTAGTGGAAGAATGCCGGGAATGCTGTTGGAAGACCGGCAGTATTAAGTTGTGGAGGTCTCTAAAAAGAAGGAGGAAGCCATGGGAAGCGTAAGAGATACAAGCGGTATGACAAATTACTGTGATGAAGTGTTTGGCGAACTGACCGATATGAAGGCAAGGTTACTTAATCTTATACAAACGATTGATAATTTGCGGGGGCCCGATAAGGAAATGGTAAGCGGGGCCAAGGACCATGGGACCCACGACCATATAAGCCACCTCCGCGATATTGCCAATACTATCGATTGGAAACTGGAAATTCTGACAAAGGTTTGCCCTACCGGCTGGATGAAGAACGCCGCGGGTGCTGAGAGCCCATCCGTGAAAGTTCCGGAAAAATTTGAAGAAGTAGCATTCGGCGATTTTGGTGGCTGACGAGCACTTCGAGTAGGCTGAGGGGACTCACCCCCTCAAGCCTATCACACCACAGTATGTAGGAAGACGGAGTATTTACATGTCGCCTGTTTCAGGATAAAATCTGACTATGGCAATCAAAGAGAAGTTTAAACTCTTAGGATCAAGAGCAGCTGTAAAAAAGACCTTTATTGGGGTGCTGATATTCCTTGTCGTTTATTCTGTAGCCGGGTTTTTTTTAGTCCCGCCCATACTTAAATCCGTCCTCATAAAAAAGCTTTCCGAAGGACTTCACCGTCCAGTTGCTATAAGGCAGATAAAGGTCAACCCCTTTGCGTTGTCTGCAACGGTGAGAGGTTTTCTGATTAAAGAACGAAATGGCCGGGATACGTTTGTATCGTTTGACGAACTCTACCTGAACCTGGAGAGTATCTCTGTCTTAAAAAGGGGTTTGGTCCTTAGTGAAATTAAAGTGGAAAAGCCCTACTTGAACGTAGTACGTAATGAAGACGGTTCGTACAACTTTTCGGACCTCCTGGTATCCAAGCCGAAGAAAGAAGAAAAAGCGCCAAGGTTTTCTCTTAACAATATACAAATCCATAACGGAAGTATCGATTTCCTTGACGGACTGAAACACACTACGAACAAGCTGAGGGACGTGGATTTCAAGATACCCTTTATTTCCAGTCTGCCTTACTATGCCAACATTTATGTTCAGCCCTCCTTTTATGCAAAGGTCAATGATACCCCCGTTTCTTTCAAGGGGGAGACCAAACCATTCAGCGACTCTCACGAAACTCATATGGAGATTAACATCAGAGACCTGGATATCCCTTTTTATCTCTCATACTCGCCATTCAAGCTGCCTGTTAAGGTACCGTCAGGATTTCTGGATATAAACACTTCAGTCTCATACGTCCAGTATAGAGACAAGGCTCCGACCCTGAATTTGTCCGGTAATGTCGCGTTCAGGAAAGTCAGGGTGGTCGACCCTAAAGGGAATCCCCTCGTATCTCTCCCGGTGTTTCAGATATTTTTTGCTCCATCAGACGTGATCGCAAGAAAAATACACCTGGCAAAAGTCATGCTTCAATCGCCTGAGTTGAACATATCGCGCGACAGATCTGATAAAATCAACCTGCTCTCTCTTATGCCTGAAAAAAAACCGGATGGGAAATTACCTGAGAAGGAAACAACTCAGTTCTCCCTGGATGCCGATCATATTCAGGTCGCAGACGGGAAGATAGAGCTTTCAGATCGCAAATCAATTCCTTTCAAAACCACACTTGAGAATATAGAGCTCGGGATTGACAACCTGAGCACCGCTCCGGATAAGAAGTCAAAGGCGCACGTTTCCCTGCAGACAGAATCCAAAGAGGGAGTGAAGCTTGACAGCGATTTTTCTATCAATCCGCTCTTGTCCGAGGGCAGCATTGAATTCACCGGGATACAGCTTAAGAAGTATTCCCCCTATTATTCTAAAAAAGTGCTATTCGATGTTAAAGAGGGCGGGCTCGACCTTTCGACAAAATATATGTTTAAAAAGGCAGAAAAAGAGCCCGAGATAAGGTTGGAGGAGTTGTCTGCCGGATTGACTTCCCTGAAACTGAGGAAGCGTGGCGAAAAGGATGATTTCCTGGATATTCCCGCGGCTTCGCTTAAGAATACATCGGTGGACCTGACCAAAAAAGAGGTCCATATAGGCACACTTTCAACTCGAAAGGGCATTTTAAAAATAAAGCGTTATGTTGACGGCACGCTCAATATACAAAGCCTTGTGCCGAAATCCGGGACTTCCGCCGGGAAACACGCGAAGACAAAAAAAGAACGCGGAATGCTTGTCACGATAAAAGACATCGCTGCAGCTGGCTATATGTTGAAGATAGAGGACGCTATGCTTCAGGAGCCCGTAAATCTGGTTGCCGAACGGATTAATTTTAAAGGGACCAACCTCTCGACTGCGAAAAACTCGAAAAGCAGGGCAGTTCTCTCTTTTGTGTTCAACAAAAAAGGCATTGTCAGGACTAATGGTTCCGTCAGCATTAATCCTCCTTCGGCAAACATGCAACTGAATGTCAAAAGGGTCGGGATTTCTCCTTTTCAGCCTTATTTTACAGACCGTGTTAAGATCATAATCGCCCAGGGCGATGTATCGTTGGACGGGAAAGTTTCTTTCGGTTATTCAAAGGATGGCGCCATTCAGGCTTCATACAAGGGCGAAGCATCTGTTCAAAACTTTGATTCCCTTGACAAGGCCAATGCCGAGGAGTTCCTGAAGTGGAATTCTCTCTATTTCGGAGGTATTGAGGTTGCATATAGTCCTCTTTACGTGAATATATCCCAGGTGGCACTGACGGATTTCTATTCGCGCATAATTATAAACAAAGATGGCTTGATAAACCTTCAGGATATAATGCAGGAAAAAGGCGGGAGCGTAACGGCTGCTACGAAGGAAGGGGCCGGGGAGCCGGTTGTGGAGGCTTATGCGAAGCCTGTGGAAGTCGCTGCAACAGAGAAGCCTGTTGCCGGACCTTCGAAACCCTCTGAAGCCGTTCAGCAAAAGCCTGCTGCTGAAGCTGCTGCTAACCAGCCTGTTACGAGCCTGCCGCAACAGACCGGAAAGCTCATAAAGATAGGCGCCGTTACTTTACAGGGTGGCACGATCAATTTTTCGGACAGGCACATTGAGCCTAACTATTCCGTCAGCTTCCTTGAAATCGGGGGAAAGATTTCGGGGCTTTCCTCAGAAGAGACCAAGTTTGCAGACGTAGATCTCCGGGGCAAATTTGAGAACTCCGCTCCTCTCGAAATTACGGGGAAGATAAACCCTCTGCGGGATGATCTCTATGTTGACCTTAAAATTGCTTTCAAGGACATGGACCTGAGCCCGGTGAGTCCTTATTCCGGCACTTATCTTGGATACGCTATCCAGAAGGGAGAGCTTTCTCTTAATCTTCAGTATCTGATAGTGAAAAAGAAACTCGACTCAAAGAACAACATATTCCTTGACCAGTTCACCCTTGGTGACAAGGTTGAAAGTCCCAAGGCCACGAAACTTCCTGTGAAATTCGCCATAGCTCTCCTAAAAAACAGAAAAGGCGAGATCAATCTGGACGTTCCGGTCTCCGGCTATATCAACGACCCGAAGTTCAGCATCGGCGGGATAATAACGAAAATGCTGCTCAATCTGCTTGTGAAGGCAGCTACTTCTCCCTTTGCACTTATCGGAGCGCTTTTCGGAGGTGGAGAAGAGCTGAACTATGTGGACTTCAATTACGGGAGCAGCAATCTGCCTGAGCAGGACTCGCAGAAACTGGATACTATTATAAAGGCGCTATTTAACAGGCCTGCATTAAAACTTGATATAGAAGGACATGTTGATGCTGCGAGAGACAAGGAAGGGCTGACGCAGTATCTTTTCAACAGGAAGTTGAAAGCGGAAAAACTAAAAGAACTTATAAAGAAAGGTCAGCCTGCTGTTCCAGTGGACCAGGTGACAATAGGAAAAGAGGAATATCACAAGTACCTGAAAATGGCATACAAGGATGAAAAATTCCCAAAGCCAAGGAACATACTTGGATTTGCTAAAGACCTTCCGGATTCCGAGATGGAAAAGCTGATGCTCACACATATACAAATAACGAATGATGACTTGAGGCAGCTTGCCGCCGCACGAGCGCTCAACGTCAAGAATTATATATTGAAGTCAGGACAGGTTGCGGCAGACAGGGTGTTTTTAGTGGAACCAAAATCCCTTGAGCCCGAAGCAAAAGATAAGCTCAAAGGCAGCCGGGTGGATTTCAAACTGAAATAGCCTTCTCTCAAGTCGCGGCAGAATAATCACTTTTCCTTTAGAATTGTGCCGGAGCCGGATGTATTGACGTTCTGGTTGCCCTGGGCGACCCAGGAACCGTTCACCAGGATAAAGTGCATGACTTGAGTTGTTCCCAATTTATTAGTCGTAAAGTTGACAGTTGCAGTACCGGCAACTGGATTAAGGGCAAGTATGGACAGACTATTAAGTGATCCGACATTTACTCCTTGCAGGGCGGTAAGGAAAGCGGTCAGATTTTGACCGTTATTAAGGAAAGCGCCTGAATCAAAAAGACTGAGCAACGCTGAATTTGTGGATAAAGTTTGGTTATTGGCAAGTGATGCGGACAAGATGTTAAAAAAGTTGTTTAAATTACTGATTATGGCCGTAATATCAGTGATCGACGCAGTGGTCTGTGTAGTGGTCGCCGGAGTGGTGAAGTTAGCGTTTGAGCTGTAAGTTTGAGTGGCAAAAACTACGGTAATAGTCTGTTGATTAGTGACGTTGGTGATGGTCGCTGAATTCGTAGCTGAGTTATCAGTTACAGTCAGTAAATCTATCACCGCATCAAGGCCGGTATTGTTGGTTTCGAAAAAAAAGGCGCGCAGAAGGTCAATGCTTGTTGAGGTAATTCCTGCACCGGAAAGAATTGGCTGCAGCAGGTCTTGCAGTTTGACATCCTGGGTATTCAGGTTAGCTGCTGTCAGATTGGAGAAATTGCCGGTGCTGTAATAAGTTGCAGCAATTTCACCGGCGACATTGGAAATAATCAAGTCGGTGAGCGGCGTAATATTAATATTGCCCCCGATGTCCGCCTGAGTGGCGCCTGAGTAAAGTTGGGTTGACACTCCTGCAATCGAGCCGCTGGCCATGAGAACGAATGGCGCTGTCATGCCGGTTACGTTGATACTGTATACGCCTGTAACATCGGATGTTGTGCTGCTTGTCAGTCCTCTGCTATCTTTAATGGTAACAGTGCCGGTTAGCGGCCACCCGGCAGCAGCAACACCTGAAATAGTTTGCGTGGTTGGCGGCTGAGATGAAGTACCCGCTTTGCCCCCTCCTCCACCGCAACCCGTAATAATAAAAATAGGCAGCAACACTGCCAATGTGTAAAAGATATAGATATGTATTTTCCCGGGCTTCATCGTTAACGTTTTCTCCTCTAATTCTATTTATCACGAAACCTCAAATTTGTCAATCGACCTTCATGGCGATATCATGGTGGACTATATCTTTTGAGGTTATTTGACTTCTATCTTAACAATGATATCTTCTGTCGAGGCCACAGGCTTACCGTTCTTTATCGCCGGAATAAACCGCCACTTCCTGAGGCTGTCCAGCAAGACCCTGTTAAGGCGCGGATTCGGAGTCGGCTTAGCGAGTTCCACTGTTGCGCTGCCATCGACGGCAATATGGAAGCGTGCCAGCGCAGCGGAGTTGAACGCTCCCTCCCGCAGGTCATCCGGTATTTGCGGCATTGGCCGGATAATGGCCCGGGCTCCGCTGCTCGCGTATATGTTGCCCCGGGACGGGACCTTTCCCTCTGATGATCCGGTCTGGGCGCCGCTGTTTGAGGATATGTTCCCCGTAGCCTTGGTCTGGGCGCCGGCTGGCGCGGCTGCGGCAGGTAACGCTACAGCGGTGTTTGATGTCTGGGCCGTCGGCGGGCTCACCTGTTGCGGCACCTGAGCCTGCTGTGGCCTGACCGGGGGCAGCGGTTTAGGCTTATGCATAGCAGCAGGTCGTTCATGTGTCGCAGCCGGAACAGACTGTTCCATCAACTGGGCCTCGATGGGAGACAGCTCCTCCGGCTGATGGGCGGATTTTTCCATAAAATACGCGAATCCCAATAACGCCACTACCCAAATCAGCAGCGCTGTCGGCAGCGTCCAGGGCAGTCGCCTCCAGGGATTGTCGATGTTTTCAGGTCGAAGGGCCGCTTTATTCATTGTACTTCACAGCAATCAGGAAATGTTCTGCTCCTGCACTGCGCGCTCGCAGCATAGCCTGAACCACCACTCCCTCCGGAGCCGCGCTATCCGCAGCAACAATGATATGGTCATCCGGACCCTTCAGCAAGGGTTTTAATGTTCCTGCCAGATTGTCGAGAGTAACAGGGTTGCTGTCTATCAGAATTGCGCTTCCCTTCGTGATCGTCAAAGTGACCGGAGTCCTTGCCTGCATTGGAGATGCTTTGCCCTGCGGCAGGTTGACAGGCAGGGAATGGAGGTTCTGCAAAGAAAGCGAAGCGAGCATGAACGTTGCCAGAAGAAAGAACATCACATCGATCATAGGTATAATTTCTATCCGCCCCCGACGGGATGAACGGGACCTCCGCAGTCTCATAGAGCACTCCCGTTCTTTTCCTGGTCCATACGGATGTGGTCGACCAGACGTGTGCCGAGGCGCTCCATCTCATCCATGGTCCCGGACTGCAGATGAGAGAAGAAGTTAAACGAAAATAAGGCGATGATAGCGATGATAAGGCCAAGGGTCGTGGCGATCAGCGCCTGGGCCACGCCGCCCGTGATACCGGTAGGGTTGACCAGCCCGCTGCCCCCGATCAACTTGAATGACTCCATCATACCGACAATGGTCCCTACAAGTCCAAGCAGCGGCGCCGCTGTAACGATTGTCTCCAGTACCCACAGTCCTCTGTTTAATTTCTTCTCTATCAACTGCGCCTCGTCAGCAGCCCGGGATTCGACCCACCATGAGGGATTGCTGCGGTTGTCGAAAATCACCCGGAAGAAACGGCCGAAATAGTTCCCGGGGGCAAGAGATGTCGTTTGTTGCTCCAGGTCTGCCCAGGCAAACCCATAGGTCTCCACAAGGGTCAACAGGGAGGCAGGCAGCTTAACATATCGCCGGTATGTAAAGGCCTTATCAAGAATAAGTACCAAGGCTATCACCCCTAAAACCAACAGCGGGTAAATCATCGCTCCGCCGAATTTCAACTCTTCCAAAGCTATGTGCATTTCTTGCATGCTTAACCTCTCTCTCTAATAGATTATTGCGGAGGGGAACAGTTTCCCCTCCTTCAAAATAGTTTGCTAAAATAATTTGGTGAGCCCTGCAAAGAACCCGATCCGCGGCCCGTACTGGGGCGCAAATACACCTATTCCGGTTCCACTCCTGATTTCATTGACCTTGTCAAAAACGTTGAGGATGCTCACACGAGCCTCCATTGGGCCAAGGCACCCCAAGGTAAACTTCCGCAGCGCCCCCAGATTGACCTGGACGTTAGCTGGTACGTGTTCAGTATTGGCGAATCCGCTCCGCAAGCCGCTTCCGTAAGTGGCATCAGTGCTGAGCACTGTTCCTGACCAGAGATAGGAAACACCGGCTGACGCAGTATAGGTCTGGTCATGGTCCGTATGTACCCAGTTGTTAGAGATGTAGTCCAGTTCATCCTGTGGGAAGTTAAACTGTCCCGACACAACTTCTTTGGCCATGCTGACAGTATGGGCAAGATTGGCATACGCTGTAAAATCGCCGGAGCGGTAGTTGACGGTAAGTTCCACGCCATAAATTTTCCCCTGATTATAATTGAAAGGGGTATAGATTATGGCCTGGCCGAATTGACCCTCGTCGATCAGGTTCCTGACTATCTTGTAGAAGCCATCAATGCCGGCATTCAGCGCAGAGTTGAATTTCTGGCTTACCCCTACGTCGAAATAGTGGGACCTTTCCGGCTCAACTGGTGAATTTAACCCAGGTGTCGCATTAGAGGTGTTAGCGAACAGGGCCAGGGATTTTTGCGGGACCAGTTCGGTCGGCGGCGGTGTGAACTACCGGGCATAGGCGGCATGCAGCGTGGTCTCCGGTGTCGCCTTATAAACCAGGCCCAGACGGGGACTCAGTTGGCTGGCTTCCACAAAGGCGTCCATCCGGTCAAACCTTAACCCATAGTTCACCGTCAATTTATCAAACGGCTTCCACTCGTCCTGGAGGTATAATGACAAGAGGGCGTTGCCATTCTTCTGGTTGTTGTCCTGGATCGTTTGGGACCCGCCTGCAACGTTTCCGTTGGAGTCCACCGGGAAAACCGTGGAGTTATTGTTGCTGACCACATCTTCGTACTGGAAAAAATAGCCCATACGGACCGTGTGAGCATTGTTCAGACGATAACTTCCGTCACCCTGTAAGCCGTTGCTGAAACTGCTTTCGAAGACATTCGATGCGACCCCGTTAAAAACAAGGTCGCCGATGGTATCAGGCGTGAAATGGACACTCGTGTCATGGGTGACAAAGGATAATTGGTAATCGAAGTCCGACCCGATGGAGCTTTGAAAGGCTATGATCCCATAACGGTTGGTCTCATACTGCCGCTCGTTCAGTGCGGAAGAGTCGAAGCCGGGAATGCCCGCCCCGGCCAGATAGGCCGGATTGGGAGTTTGTCCCGGATTATTGGGAATTTGAAACCAACCATCGTAGCTGCCGAACATCACGGTTAACTTAGACGTGGGATTGATGAGATATGACAAGTACCCGAAGCCCTTGTATTGGTCAGTTTGGTCATGGATCGCGTTTTGGGTGGGGGCCGGGTTCTCGATGCCAAGGCTGTCCTGAAGGAAGGAACCGGTCAAATAGTAGGTTATGTTACCCTTCGAACTTCCAAACTCGAAGCTTGGCTGCACGGTGCCAAAGCTTCCTCCGTAGATATCGGCCCGCCCGCCTGTCTCAACATTGGCCTTGGTTTCTATTTCTATCACCCCTGCCGTGCGGAGGCCGTATTGGGCGGGCAGGGCGCCATCCAGAAGGTCTACCCGATCGACGAACCTGGTGTCCAGCGACTGGCCGAATCCGCTAATCCCCTCGGGCAGGATAATACCGTTTATGCGGTATTGAAGATTGGCGTGGTCACCCCGCACATGCAATTGGCCGAACGAGTCATTGGCCACGCCGGGAGCCTGGAGCAAGACCTGGTTGAAGGACGTGTTATCACCCTGAGGCAAAGCGGCAATTGCCTTCTGGTCGATTGTATATTCGCTGCCTCCTGTTTTTGGTGACAGCCCGTTTCGAGCCTGGTTCAAGCGCTCCGCCTGGACTGACACCTCCAGCGCTTCCTGAGCGGCCATGGTAAGAGTCGTAGCGGCTATTGTTCCGGCCTCTACCGTCACGATGGCGGTGCTTGCCTGAAAGCCGGGTTTTTCCGCCAGAATAGCATAGGTGCCCGGCTTTACACTTGAAAACACGAAGTGGCCGTCGGTATTACTTTTAGTCTGACCCATGATAGTTTCATCGGGTGATTTCAGCATCAGGTTTGCCCCGGACAGGGGTCTTCCCAGGGCGTCCTTGATCGTCCCCTGGATTTCGTCTGTTTGAGCAAACGCACCCGTTGAAAAAGATAGTAATATAAATAGCGTGATAAGTGCGGTTATTATTTTCATGCACTTCTCCTGTTGTAAAAATTTTTTTACATTAGCAATAATCAAGCGTTCTTACCACAGCCGGCATTACCAACAGTAGGTGCCTTAGACAGGCGCTTCCAGGCGCAGTCACAGTGGAGATTCGGCGAACATCTTTCCCAGGTTCACCGGGTCACCGATCCTTATTTAGCTGTGGTTAAACATATTTCAGGCAGAAGAGGGGATCAGGCAGGAGGAGCGCGGCTGTCAAGCGCGGAGCGGCGTATCGACACCGATAAAAATTCCTTTTCGGATACTACCACGCCTAAAAAAGTATAAAATACGGCGAAAGGAAAGTAATTGTGAATTACTGAACATATCTGGTGTGCGGCTACGCAGATCGGACAATCATCATGGTCACAGTCATCATCATGATGATGAAAGGCTATTATAAAAATACCGGCCACAATGAGAAACAATGCCAAACATATAAAACCCTTACTGCTTTTTTTGTTCAGCATGTATTTTCCCTGGTGCAGGATTCTCTCTTATGATAGGTTATTTTTATCACAAAATATTTAAGATTTGTAAAATAAACGGAATAATGTAAATAGAAATCACTTCTATTTTAAATTATGCCTCTGCATTTGTAAAGAGACCCGCTACCCAACCAGTCATAAGGAAGGGCCCGGCGCGCTTAAGGCGCCTACTGTTGGTTACTATCCCCTGATAGAGTGGCCCCGGTGCATCGCGTCTAAAAACAGGTGCGCCCCTTTTCCTGCCTTCCTTTTCCCCTTGACAGTGAACGATTGTTCACCATATAATCCCCTTATGTCAGATATCTCTCAGAATGGAACCTTGAAGACACGGATCGCGGAAATTGCCCGCTTCTACCGGGACAGTGGGCGCATGCCCAGTTTTTCGGAATTGGGGGCACTGGCGGGACTCAAATCGAAAAATGCCGTCTATAAGCTTGTTAGCAGGTTGGAGACCATAAAGGTCCTTTACAGGGACCACAAGGGCCGTCTTATTCCCGGATCGATTGCCTCGCCGGTGAAAGTCCTGGGAATGGTGGAGGCCGGATTTCCCAGCCCGGCCGAAGAAGAACTGCTCGATACTCTTTCTTTGGACAAGTACCTGATCGATAATCCCGTTGCCACCTTCTTACTGAAAGTATCGGGAGAGTCCATGACAGAGGCCGGTATCATGCCCGGCGATATGGTGTTAGTGGACAGAAGCCGTACCGCCCAGAGCGGCGATATTATTATCGCCGAAGTTGACGGCGCCTGGACCATGAAGTATTTGAAGAAGCGGGGGCAGACTGTTGCCCTGATGCCCGCCAACTCCAGCTTTAAGCCAATTATACCTAAGAGCGAACTCAAGATAGCCGGCGTGGTGACTGCCGTTGTTAGAAAATACAAATAATAATCAAAAAAGGTAATAGGTAATAGGTTATAGGTGATTGGTCAAAGAAACAAAAAAAGTTTTTCCCCTATAACCTATGACCCATAACCCATGACCCAGTCTTTAACCATACATACATGGCCCCGGGCCATCCTGCATGTGGACGCAGACGCTTTTTTTGCATCCTGTGAGCAGGCGGTGCATCCTGAACTAAGGGGCAAACCAGTCATTACCGGAAAAGAACGGGGGATCGTTGCCGCGGCAAGCTATGAGGCAAAGGCCCGTGGAGTGGAAAGAGGCATGAGACTCTTTGAAGTGAAGAGGGTCTGTCCTGATGCTGTTATTCTGCCATCAGACTATGAGACCTATAGCCTGTTTTCAGTCCGCATGTTCGACATACTCAGGCGTTTTACACCTGATGTTGAGGAATATTCAATTGACGAGGCCTTTGCGGACCTGACGGGTCTGCGCCGTTCTTTCCACGGCTCCTATGGCGTGATCGCTGCTCAAATTCAGGAGGCCATGGGGAAGGAGCTGGGATTTACCGTATCCATAGGAGTGAGTCTCTCAAAGGTGCTGGCAAAGATAGCATCAAAGTGGAAGAAGCCGCACGGACTAACCCTGATCCCCGGCAGGGACATCCACCTATATCTGCAGAAACTGCCTATCGGGAAAGTCTGGGGAATCGGCCCCAACACTTCGGCCTACCTGAGGAAATTTGGAATAAATACTGCACTGGATTACGCCGGTAAGGGCGAGGAATTTGTAAAAGAAAGGCTCTCCAAACCATATAGGGAAATATGGCAGGAATTGAACGGCCACAGTGTTTACCCTGTTGTGACCGAAACCAAAAGCAGCTATCAGTCAATCAGTAAGGCAAAAACTTTCACCCCTCCTTCACAGGACGAGGCGTTTGTCTTTGCGCAGCTTTCAAAGAACCTTGAGGCGGCATGTATCAAGGTCAGAAGGTATAAGCTTGCGGCCTCCAGGCTCATCCTCTTTCTTCGCACACAGGACTTCAGGAGCGAAGGGGTAGAGTTGAGGCTGGATCGTCCAAGCGCCTTCCCTTCAGACCTGTTTGGACCTCTCAAGGAAGGATTCAAAACAATATTCCACAATGGGACTCTTTATCGTCAAACAGGGGTGGTGCTTGGGGGACTAAAGCCGGGAGGGGATGTCCAGTTTACTCTTTTTGATGATACCGCCCGGATAGAGAAAATGGCTCGGGTTTATTCGGCAGTTGATGAACTCTCGGCCAGGTACGGTAAATATGCTGTACACCACGGGGTCAGCCTGCCGACGAAACTACAGGTCAGGCATGAGGGAGAGCGTGGTGACACACCTGAGAGGATGAAGGAATTGTTTAAGGGAGAAAATAACAGGCAGCGGCTGGGATTGCCGGTATTAAGGATGAAAGTGTAAGGGGGAGCAGAAATGCAGCCCCTTTTCTGCTCCCTGTCTGGATTGCAGATCTTTATCTTTCAAAAAAACCCAGTATTTTGGACTTTTCAGTTTTTGTCAGGTCGGCCTTGATATTTTTATCGAGTTTGGCCTTAATGGAAGGTTCCAGATTTTCGACGATCTGGTTGTTTATACTCTCCCCTGCGGCCAAATGCCACCTGGAGCAGCCTTCCTTCACGATCAGTGTGTTGATGTCATTCGCAATTCGTTTTATCACCTTCTTTTCGATCTCGAGTTCCAGGTGGTGGGGTTCTCCTGAGCCGGTCGCTATTCCGGACTTCCCTTCACCCCTGTCAAAGCTTCCCTCGGCATCGGTAAATTTGGCGGTGAATTTGCCGTGGGTGTCAAGAATGTCGTAACTCTCCACCAAATCCAGCCTGGTGCTCTCATTCGGATTTTCTGAGACCTTGTATGCCTTGAAATGTCCTAAATCAACGACTACTATTACCTTGTCCATAAAGTCCCTCCTCAATGATATTCTGAGCCCATCTCTCTTTGGGACTCCCCATAAAATTATATCATTAAAAATACGAACGCTCACCTAACAGACATAGGGAAGGGATTGGCAGGGGCAGGCTGTTTATCGGCGCCCTGGTCGCGTTTGATGATGGACCGCAATAATGTTATAGTGGTTATATTGCTCGTCATTTGCTAAGGACACTATTTTTGAAAAGATCTCAGGCCCTAAGGAGGACTATTATGGTCAAGACATTATTGCTATTGGCAGCTATTCTGGCTTTTACGGTATCCGTTTCACTTGCAGCGGGAAGTGTGTCAAAAGGGAAGGCTTTGTTTAATGATCCAAAGTTTGCAGGCGCAACATCCGGCGACAGCTGTGATTCATGCCATCCGGGAGGATCAGGTCTGGAGCATGCCGGCAACAAGAAGGAGTTTCATATTGCGGGAAAGGTTCAGAAAAGCCTTGAGGAGGCGGTAAACGCCTGCATCGTAGATGCTATTAAAGGCAAAGCTCTTGATCCTGAATCAGCTCCCATGCAGGATATCGTAGCGTATATAAAATCGCTCAAGAGCAAAAACTAGTGTCCTGTCCCTAACGGTTCTTTACATTGTCATTGCGAACGAAGTGAAGCAATCTTGGTGTCAAAGGCTGAGATTGCCGCGCCCGATAAGGCCCGGGCTCGCAATGACATATAGCACCTTAGAAATACCGTACAAGTTCGTAATAGGTATCCCGCTGTGCAGCTTTGAATCCGGCACTCTGTATCGCCTGGATAATGTCTTCTTTCGATACTCTGTAGCTTACGCCGGCCGCCTTGACCACATTCTCTTCAATCATGGTTGAGCCAAAATCATTGGCGCCGAATCTGAGCGCCACCTGCGCAAGCTTTAATCCCTGCGTGACCCATGACGCCTGGATATTATTGAAATTGTCGAGGTATATCCGTGAAAGGGACAGGATTCTCAGATAATCGACAGCGGTGGCAATATTTATCAGGGGCTGATGGTTTGTGATTTCAGATTTGCCCTTTGCCCTCTGATCTGCGAGTTCTGTATTACCGGGTTGGAAAGACCAGGGGATAAAAGCGGTGAATCCGCCTGTCTTGTCCTGAAGGTTTCTTATTACATCAAGGTGCTCTATTATGTCTTCAGGTCCCTCGATGCTGCCGAACATCATTGTAGCCGTAGTCCTCATGCCTATTCTATGGGTCTCTTCCATTACTTTCAGCCATTGGGACGATTTTATCTTCTTCGGGCTCACTACTTCCCTTACCCTGTCAGAAAGCACCTCTGCGCCGCCGCCGGGTATGGAATCGAGGCCGGCCAACTTCAGGGTCAACAGAGTTTCTCTGATAGTGAGGTTGTGTTTTTCAGCGATATAGGTTATCTCAGGCGGCGAAAAACCGTGGACATTTATTTTATATCTATCTTTTACAGATTGAAGAAGTTCTATATAGTATTCCAGGTCCAAATCAGGGTGAAGGCCGCCCTGAAGCAATATCTGTGTGCCGCCGAGAGCAATCGTTTCATCTATCTTCCGGAATAAGGCCTCTCTTGATAAAACATATGCGTCGGGACTGTCAGCTTCACGGTAAAAAGCGCAGAAGGCGCACTTGTTGATACAGACGTTAGTGTAGTTGATGTTTCTGTCTACAATAAACGTAATGACGCCCTCAGGATGCAGCTCTTTCCTTACAGCATCCGCCGTTTCCCCAAGTTCAAGCAGATCAGAGGTCTTTAAAAGCTCCAGCGCTGCCGCTTTGTCGATTCTGTTCATATTGTCAACAATTAACCACAGAGAACGCAGAGATAACCAAACCGCAGAGGTCACAGAGAAATACTCTGTGCACTCTGAAAGACTTAATGAATCTTTTTATACATAAGGATTTCTCTGTGTCCTCTGTGGTTTCTTTGTGGTTTCCTTTATTTTCTTTTTTTGACATGACCTAATATACTCGCAGATGATTATAGAATGCATCCCGCTCAACCGGGACCTTTCCTGCTTTCCTGATGAGGTAGACTAATTCATCCCGCGTCATACACCCGCCGGTCATGCCCCCTGCCATGTGGGCTATTTTTTCCTCTATGATGGTGCCGTCGAGATCGTCAGCTCCGAAGAGCAGGGCGACCTGGGAAATTTTTTCGCCGAGCATTATCCAGTAAGCCTTGATGTGCTGAAAATTATCGAGCACGAGCCTGCTGACGGCAATAGTCTTCAGGTCATCGATCCCGGATGAATAGGAACCGCCGATTTCGGTATTCACGGGATGATAGGCAAGAGGGATGAATGCCTGGAATCCTCCGGTGCCGTCCTGCAGCGCTCTCAGCTTAAGCAGGTGATCGACCCTGTCCCCGAGGCTTTCCAGATGGCTGTACAGCATGGTAGCGTTAGTTTTTATTCCGGCTTTGTGCGCTGTTTCCATGATCTCGAGCCATCGGTCGCCGGAGATCTTTTCAGGGCAGAGCTTATTCCTTGTCTGTTCCGCAAATATTTCAGCACCGCCCCCGGGCATCAGCTCAAGGCCGCTCTGCTTCAGGGCTTTAAAAATTGCATCAAGCGTTAACCCGCTGATCCGTGACATATAGTCAATCTCAACGGCAGTAAAGGCCTTAATCGCAAGGTGCGGGAATTTCCCCTTGATTGCTGAAAGAAGCTCCAGGTAGTGTTCAAACGGCCACTCAGGATGAAGTCCGCCAACAATATGGACCTCTGTTATGGTCCCCATATTGGCAGCGTTGAAAGATGCTTCAAGCCTTGAGATTATATCACCGGTCGTTAATTCAAAAGCGCCTTCCTCGCCTTTTGAGCGGCTGAACGCACAAAACTTGCATCTGTTCACGCATATGTTCGTCGGGTTGATGTGGCGGTTGAGGATAAAATATGCGTTCCTGCCATTCCTGGCCTCCGCGCTTGCGGAAGCCAGACTGCCTATAGTGAAGAGGTCATCGCTCTCGAACAGCGCGAGTGCATCTGCCCTGTCCAACCTGGCGCCTGAAAGAACTTTTTCTTTGATCGATTCGAGCATATAGGTAAATTATAGAACAAAAGAGGAGATTCTTTAAACCTGGGACGACTTTTTTAGTCGTCCCAGGTTTCCCTTCGAAGAAAACAATGCGTCAGTCTTTAGAGTGATACTTGAATGACACCTTTATTTTTGCTCTGTATGCGCTGACCTTTCCATTCTCTATCTGCATATCCAGTTCTACCACTTCGGCAATCCTGAGGTCCTTAAGCGATTTTGCCGCCTCTTCAACAGCGGCGGCAGCGGCTTTTTCCCATGACTCATGACTTGTACCGACCAGTTCGATAACTTTATAAACACTTTCCGACATCGTCCACCCCTTTTCCGGCAGGATCATCCGGCCATATGGATCGGATGATATACCGACTTAAAGATTTAATAATGACGGCAACGCCGCCTTGGTCTTAACTCACTAGCCCTGTCTTAACCTGCTCCCGCATTTCCTGCACCTGCGCCTGTATATATCATTGCCCAGGTAATTATTGCATGAAGGACATCTCCAGTTAATGCGGCTGTAAGCTATAAACGCGGCAATAACCATAATCTGCATTCCGAAGAGACTATTTTTTGAGAACTCTCCGAGTGCCGTCGGGCGTTTATAAAGCACAGCAAGAAATAATACAAGGAACATCGTTACCCCGATGGCGATGACCTGCCGTCTCCGGCGCAATTCGAAATGCTGCATAATATATTTTTCGTCTCTTCCGGACATCGTTATAAGTTTCCCTTACTCCTCTCCGCAAGTTGCTTCAATGGATAACGAGCGAATAAAAATAAAAAAACCCTTGCATTAGATTCCCTGCAGTCTTGCTGCGGGGAAGATCAATATATAACATTATATCATGATTTCAGGCTCCGGGCGCGAGGCAGGCATCTTCTTCGGGGACTGACGAATATCAGTGTATTACTTTCGGTAATGGTATAATCTGTCAGGTGATCATATGCAGCAAGACGGACATCGAATGTGCCGTCGTCAAGGAGACCTACTATGAAACTGAATGATATTACCAGAGGAACAGGGCTCGAAGAGCACGGCATTACCAATGTAAATCTGGTTTTTTGGACTCCTCCCACCCCGCTGCTTTATGAGCAGATAGTGAGGCGTGGTGAAGGCCTTATTACCCATTTGGGAGCGGTCGCTGTAAAAACCGGCCATTATACCGGTCGTGCTGCCAACGACAAATTCATCGTCGATGAACCGTCATGTCATGACTATATCAACTGGGGTAAAATCAACCAGGCCCTGGACCAGGTCAAATTCAACCGTCTTTACAACAGACTGCTGGCTTACTTGCATGGCAAGGACGTGTTCGTTCAGGACTGCTTTGCGGGGGCAAGTCCCGAACACCGCCTCCCTGTTCGCGTCATTACTGAAAATGCATGGCACTCTCTTTTCGCAAGGAACATGTTTATCCAGGCGACTGAGGACGACCTGATTAAACACAAACCGGCCTTTACGGTTATCGACATGCCAAGTTTCCACGCCATCCCCTCAGTTGATGGCACTAACACTGAAACCTTCATCATAGTAAATTTTGCCAGACGGTTAATCATCATCGGCGGCACAGGCTATGCCGGAGAGATCAAGAAGTCAATATTCACCTGTCTAAACTATTTGTTGCCTCATGAGAAACATATCTTTTCCATGCATTGTTCGGCTAATGCCTCTGACAAAGGAGATGTGGCCATCTTCTTCGGTCTCTCGGGTACCGGCAAGACAACACTATCTGCTGATCCAAAGCGGGCACTGATCGGCGACGATGAGCACGGCTGGGACGACAAGGGGATCTTCAACTTTGAAGGCGGTTGTTACGCGAAGATCATCAAACTTTCCAGAGCATCCGAGCCTGAAATCTATGAAACCACCAGAAGGTTCGGCACTATCCTTGAAAACGTCTCTATTAATACGGTGACTCGCAGGATTGATCTGGATGACGGTTCCTTAACTGAAAACACGCGCGCCTCCTACCCGATCACCCATATCCCCAATATTGTACGGTCCGGCATGGGGGGGCATCCCTCCAACATCATAATGCTTACCTGCGATGCTTTCGGAGTATTGCCGCCAATTGCCAAACTGGACCCGGACCAGGCTATGTACCACTTCCTGTCCGGCTATACAGCCAAGGTGGCCGGTACCGAAGCAGGTGTCACCGAGCCCCAGGCGACTTTTTCAGCATGCTTTGGGGCGCCCTTTATGGCGCTCCATCCGTCAGTCTATGCGGAACTCCTCAAGAAAAAAATATCCGAACACAATGTTGAATGCTGGTTGGTAAATACCGGCTGGAGCGGCGGCGGCTATGGTGCGGGAAGCAGGATGAAGATCGCCCATTCACGGGCACTTGTCAGGGCCGCCATTGGCGGCACACTGGCGAAGGGGGAATTCGAGAGGGAGCCTTTCTTCGGGCTAATGGTGCCGAAGGCCTGTCCCGGTGTTCCAGCGGAGTTGCTCAATCCCCGCAATGTCTGGGCTGACAAGGCGGCTTACGATAAAACCGCCAAAAACCTGTTGGAACAGTTCTGCAATAATTTCAAGCAATACAAAGGATATGTTTCGGAAAAAGTGGCCGGTGTGCTCTGATATTATTTATTACTTTTTTTTGTTTTTTCTTCGAGCATCTTTGTTTTTTTAACTGATGCTGTAAGATAATCCTTGAACCTTTCCGGGAAAAGCCACTTTATCCCAAGCTTTTCAGCCCATTTAATCAACCCCTGATCAGCAGTAATAAGGAGGGCGTTAAGCTCCATTGCAAGGAGCATGAGGTCTACATCCTCCTTGCTGTCAATGATCCCTTCCCTCAACGCCTCCCGATACTTCTTCCTCAAATCCTGTACAATTTCATCCGGCTTCTTAAGCTCTGCGCTTCTCACTGCTTTTTCAGCAAGCCTGAGGCCTTTGTTTACCCGCTCCCTTATGTCTTCAATAAGCTCATACAAGAGGAACGCCGGGCATTTCAGTTCGTGTTTTTTGGGTGGCTTCTGATGAAGAATCACCAGGAGATCGCCAGGGATCTTGTCTCTTTCGACAAAATGAAGCAGTTCATCGAAAATCGATGGCGGCATATAAAACTCCAGATCGCCTATTTGCGCTGCCAGACAAAGAAAAGTCTCAAGTGCCTCTAAAGGAGTGGCGCCGAGGCTTGCCCTGACGTCGGGATTTACAAACAGGCTTGTATCAAGAACGACTTTTTTCATCCTGCGGCGGTTTTTTTTGAGAAAGTCCTCATTAAGACTTTCGTGCACTGCAGCAGATGCTGAAAGTGATTCGGAATTGTTACCGGAATCTGCGGTCCCTGATGCTACCGGTGCGACTTCAATATTTTTAGGCCTTGCAGGTGCCATATAGATCAAGTTTATATGTATTCCACTCATTGCAGCAGAGGCATCTGCCTGACCAGTCTGCAGATTTGAACCCACACTGGGAACAGCAGTACGGGACATTCACAACACTCCGGATGCCGCATGCACGTCTGAATTCATCTAACGCCTTGGATATCTGTTTTCTCTTCATATACAACTCGCCTCTCAAACCGTACAATTCAGGGGGCGCAAAAGTGCCTGTGTCTATTGAATTCAGAATCTCAATGGCGTCATCTACCATCTCCAGCCTGTAGTAAAGTTTGCCGAGCAGAAATTTTAAACCGTTGTCCTGGGGGCTTCGCGTCAGGGCATTTTTATAAAACCGGATGAGCCTGCCAGGCTCTCCGACACTTATAAGCAGGTCTTCAAGACGAGCGAGAAGTATGACCGAGTTCAGTTGCTCGAACCCTTTTTCAAGGAGGTTTATCGCTTCCTCTGTCTCGCCTTTTGTCATGATGACCTCGGCAGTTCCAAGATAAGCCGGGAGGAAACCGTTGTCCATTCTCATAAGAGTCCTGAATGCTTTCTCAGCTTTTTCCAGTTCTCCGTTTTCAAGGCTTGAGCGCGCATACTCGTACTTATATCCGAGCAGCCTGTGCTCTTCTCTCTCTTTATCTTTCTCGTTTTGTTCGAGTTTGATAATCGATTTCTGAAGTAGAAGAAGGTCATCCCATTTGTCCTGCATTTCGAGTAGATCCCGCTTACGGCAAAGAGCAGTCAGGTTGCCGGCATCAATATCCAGGATCTCGTCAAGATATTTCATTGAATCATCGAAACGCTTCATTTTTTCCATGACCTTCTCAAGCGAAAGCAGTACCTGAAGGTCTGAGCGGTTGATGTCCCTGGCTTTTTTATAGTAATCAAAGGCCGCCTTGGAGTCATCATTACTCAGCGCAATATCGCCGAGCCTTAAAAGCGCATCAATGTGTTCAGGGGCCTCCTTCAATATCTCGTCCAGCGCCTCTTTGGCCTCCTCTTTTTTGTCTCCCAATATTGCATTCAGTGCCTTGGAATAGTGCGTTTGTATGCGGGCCTCTTTTTTCTGCCGCTTCTGATACTGCATATTATCGATAATGCGCTTCGTATCGCGCACAAAAAAGGCGGCCAGCACAACGAGCGCCCCTATAGTTGTCGACATGACTATAAGAGCTATTTTGGGCATCTCGTACAGACTCCCAAAGGGGACCTTAAGCATGACCATATCCTTATTGTCTATCGCGAAAAAACCGAGCGCCGCAAGGAAAGCCAGAAACAAAAGCATTACTATTTTACTCATTAATGATGATACTCCTTGTTATGAATAATAGTCATAGCCCTGAATAGCTGCTCAAGGAAAAATACCCTTGCCATCTCGTGTGTAAAGGTCATCCTCGACAGCGCAATGGTCTCTTTTGCCTGGTTCTTTATCTCATTGGAAACGCCGTATGGCCCCCCGATGAGAAAGTCTCCGCCGCCTTTTGCCTGCAGAAAACCCGCGAACCCCGGCGAGGTGAACTCCTTTCCGGTCTGGTCAAGCAGGGTGTAAGATTGCGTCTGTCTCAATATCTTTTCCCCTTCTTTTGAAAGGGAATCTGCCGCGCTTTGGCTTTTATGCCCTTTTATTTCAACAATGTCAACCTGGACCATAGGGTTTAACAGTTTAATGTAGCGCTCTATCCCTTCGTTCAGATATTGCTCTTTTGTTTTCCCGATCCATATTATCCTTATCTTCAGCGGCAAGCGGTATCCTCGGGGCGTCAAGCCATAGCTTTTCGAGCTCGTAATAATGTCTTGTCTCTTCCTCAAAGACATGGATTATCATATCCCCGTAATCTATTAATATCCATCTGGCATGTTGGAAACCCTCAATGCGAGAGGGCGTTATGCCATCCTCTATCAGGCTTTCTCTAATATGTTCGGCGATCGTCTTGGCCTGGGTGGTGCTTCCACCGGAACAAATGACAAAATAGTCCGCAATAACCGTAAGATCCTTCAATTCCAGGACCATGACATCCTTTGCCTTTTTATCTAAAGATGCCTGTGCCGCCTTTATCGCTTTTGTTTTGCTGTCTATTGGGTAATCCTTTCACTTCTTTTTTGTATATTATAGCAGAATTATCAAATCGCATCCTGACCCGCTGCCTGTTCAGGGCATCCCTGCTCCGTCAATCCTCGCCCCGCATTTTTCACATTGCGAGTCTTTCATGCTGATGTGAGTCAGCGAAAAACCGATACGCTCTATGAGCAGTGCGCCGCAGGATGGACACATGGTATTTTCGCCGCCGGTACCCGGGACGTTGCCTTCATAGACGTATTTCAGTCCGGCTCTCAGCCCGATCTCGCGTGCCCTCCGCAATGTTTTCAACGGCGTTCTTGGTTTGTCGAAGAGTTTATACGTTGGGTAGAATTGGCTCACGTGCCATGGGATAGATGCATCTACAGACTTTATGAACTCAGCTGCAAAGGTGAGAAAATCATCTGAATCATTATGATCAGGTATTATAAGAGTAGTAATTTCAATCCAGACTCCTAACTCCTTCATAAGCTTAATAGTGTCGAGCACAGGTTGCAGTTTCGCACCCACAACCTTCTTATAAAAGGCATCATCTCCTTTTAAATCAATGTTGTTGGCGTCAAGGTAGGGTGCAATGAGCCGTATCGCATCAGGGCTTGTATATCCGTTGCTCACAAAAACATTCCGGATTCCTTTCTTATGGGCAAGGCGAGCACAGTCATAGGCAAACTCAAAAAATATTGTGGGCTCTGTATAGGTGTATGCTATGCTTTGGCATCCCGCCTGCATGGCCTCTTCGACAACCTCTTCAGGGGACATCTCTTCGCCTGGAATGTCCTTGTTCTGTTTCGGATATTGCGATATATCGAAATTCTGACAGTGCAGGCATCTGAAATTGCATCCTACTGCAGCAATCGAAAATGAATGCGAACCCGGATAAAAATGAAAAAACGGTTTTTTTTCTATAGGATCTACATGTTTTGCAGCAACTTTGCCATAGACAAGGGTATTGAGCGTGCCCTCGCTGTTTTCTCTAACTCCGCAAATACCGCGCTTCCCCGGTGAAATGGTGCAGTACTGAGGGCAGAGGAAGCATTTTACCTTTCCTTCATGAAGCTTTTCATAAAGCCTGGCCTCGTACATGCATCAATTTGTTTTCTTCGGTTGAGCAGTCCTTCTCGCAGGGGCCTTTTTCTTCGCTGCAGCCTTTTTGGGTTCGCTAGCCTTTTTTGCTTCTGCAGGGGTCAACTTCTTGATAGGCTCTTCAACACTCTCTTCAGACTGCTTCTTGTGGCCCGGTCTTCCGTTGAGGCGGCTCTTTACGATTTTTTCAGCCTCAATCCAGTTCTCAAGGTCACGGCCTGGTATCCACCCGCTTTTCTCGTAAAGTTCATGTGCGGTTTTGGCAATTTCGTCATGAAGTTCCATAGATAATTCCCCCTAAAGATGATATCAACAATTCAATGATAGCACCGTTTTACAGTTAAAGCAACATTAGGTTTTTATAATTTTAGTTTCAGTTTTGTCGGCAGGACTGATGCCGTTAAGTGCATAATTTCTGAGCGCTTCGTGCCCAGCGGTAATATTCCTGAGATCGGCAACCCTGTTTATCCATCCCTTCAGGTACTTGCCGTATCTCGCGGGTCTGAGTTCAGCAAGGCGATTATAACGGTCTGCTCTCATTGACAGATATGCATCAATGTTTCCCGCCGACTTCTTCAAGAGTTTTTTAGCGGCAGCAGGACTGTTAACATAAGTATCAAAATGCACCAGGCTCAATGGATAGGGCAATGATGCAGCCCCTGATTTGTCCCAAATTTGCTTATAGATAGCTTCGGCATCGGCCCGGGTGATGTTCTTGATGTTGCCTTTATACCCGTGCTCTCTTGCTGTGGACTGAAGTATGCCGAACTTTGACGACTCGGCGCCGCCATCGTTATACACATAGGCGCTCCCCTCATGTTTAAGAACAGTAGCAAGTATCTCTTTGAACCTGCTGTTGTCCCCTTTATTGACCAACGCAGGCTTGGAAAGCGGGATGGGCGGGAGGGACTGAACTGCCTGCCCCGTATCCAGGGTTGACAGTTGATTTTCAACCTGGCCCAGCGATGCCTCAAGCAGTGCCTCAAAAGAATTGATTCCGGCAGCCGGAGTGCCTTTGGAGAGGAGCTTGCTGAGCAGCAGTATCTGTTGCTGGGGATTAAGGGATAGATCCTTCATATTCTTTGCGCCGTTATTTCTGACCCTCTGATGAAGAATTCATTATAATCATAATTGTAGCATAATCACCGGTATGCTTTCATGTTTCGGGTAGTTGGCCACCCATTGCCGGTTGGGACGTTGTCAAAGCGTCCCAAATATGTAATAATAAATCTTCCTGAAAATTCCTGGGGAGGTTCGCATGAAATCAACGAAAGTCATATTTATACTGTTATTGGCGCTGGCTGTTGCTGTTTCTGCCTTCGCCGAAATCAGGAATAAGAAATTTACGAAAGAGGAGATTAAAAAAATGGCCGATACCAAAGCGATTATCGAAACAAAATTCGGGAACATTGAACTCAGGTTTTTCCCGGATGTGGCGCCTAATCATGTAAACAACTTCATTGAGCTCGCCCGGAAAGGCTTTTATGACGGTACCACCTTTCACCGCATAATACCAGGTTTTATGATCCAGGGCGGCGATCCCCACTCAAAAAGCCCGGATAAATCAACACACGGGACCGGCGGACCAGGCTACACGCTTAAAGCGGAATTTAACGACAAACCACATAAGATCGGGACCCTTTCAATGGCACGTTCTGCGAGCCCTGACAGCGCCGGTTCTCAGTTTTTTATCTGCGTCGGTGATTCAAAGTTTCTCGACAGGCAGTATACTGTCTTTGGCGAAGTCGCAGAGGGAATGGATGTGGTAAACAAGATAGTCAGCCAGTCCCGGGACAACAGTGACAATCCTGATGAGCGCATTGAGATGAAAGTCAAGATAATAGAAAAATAGGTTATAGGTCATAGGTAAAGAAACCAGGTCATAGGTTATAGTTTCTTTACCTGTCATCTAGTTGTTTAAGATACTTTCCGGTGTAGGAGACCTCCACGTTTTTCAACTCTTCCGGGGTCCCCTCGAAGAGAATGGCGCCGCCTCTGTCGCCTCCCTCAGGCCCAAGGTCGATGACCCAGTCGGCCTGTGATATAACGTCCAGATTATGCTCTATTATAACCACTGTGTTACCGCTGATCACCAGTTTTCTGATTATTTTCATGAGCATTATAACGTCATTGTGGTGTAGCCCCACCGTAGGTTCATCAAGGATATACAGCACGCCCTTTGAATGGGGCTTCGAGTTCAACGATAGTTCGGCGCATATTTTGAGGCGCTGCGCCTCTCCTCCTGAAAGTGTTGTGGCAGATTGGCCCAGCCGGAGGTAGCCGAGCCCGATATCTTTCATCAGTACGAGTCTGGATTTGATTTCCTGAACGTCGGAAAAGAACTCGATTCCATCGTCCACCGTCATCTTCAAAATATCATTGATGTTCTTCCCCCTGTAATACACGCGCAGCGCTTCGCTCTTGTACCTCCTGCCCTTGCACTCCTCGCAGGTCACGAAAATATCCTCGAAAAAGTACATTTCCATCTTCTGGGAGCCTTCCCCCTTGCAGGTTTCACATCTTCCTCCCGGCACATTGAATGAGAAGTATCCAGGTGAATATCCATGTGCCCGGGCTTCCAGTTGCTGCGAAAATATTTTCCGGACCTGGTCGAACATCTTGAGATACGTCAATGGATTTGAGCGCGGTGTTTTCCCAATGGGGCTTTGATCAATAAGCCGCACTCCCTTTATGTTCTCAAGCCCCTTAATTTTTTTATACGGAAGCGGCTGCTCCGGTTCGACTCTGAAATGGCGCGCCAGGGCATGGTGCAGTGTTTCAACGATCAGGCTGCTCTTGCCGGATCCTGAAACCCCGGAAACAACAGTCAGGGATTCAAGCGGTATCCTGAGCGTCACGTTCCTGAGATTGTTGCCGGAAGCTCCGTAAAGCGTGAGGGAATAATCCCTGGTACGCAACTGGTACTCTTTTTCTTTCCTACGCGGTACTGCAATGTAAGACTTATCCAGACCTCTTATATACCGTGAAGTCAGCGTGTCCGACTTTAAAAATTCATTCATAGGGCCTGAAAACACTACCTCGCCGCCCATGTGGCCTCCGTAAGGACCGAGTTCCACCACCCAGTCACTTGACGAAATTATATCCTTGTCATGCTCGACAACGATAATGGTATTGCCCAGTGAGGCGAGTTCTTTCATTATTTCAGCAATCCTCCTTGTATCCCTCGGGTGCAGGCCGATAGTCGGTTCATCGAGGACATACAGCGTACCAGTAAGCCCCGACGCTAATTGATTGGACAGGTTAACCCGCTGGTACTCGCCGCCTGAAAGCGTTTTCGCCTGTCTGTTCAAGGTCAGATACTCAAGCCCCACCCGTACGAGGAACCTTAGCTTCATTAGAATCTGCCGAACCGCCTCTTTCGCAATGTCTTCCTGCATCGGTGAAAGCTGCAGCGATTCAAACCAGCGGAGGGCTTTTGATATCGGCATGTCGGACAGGCCGGCAATGTGCATACCCTCTATCTTGTACGCCAGGGCAACTTCGCAAAGCCGCAGTCCGCCGCATTTTGGACAGGTGACCGGGCTTCTGTACCTGCTTAACAGTACTCTTACGTGAAGTTTGTAGCGTTTGCTCTCCATCTTCTCAAAGAAACTGTCCAAACCGTAAAAAAGCTCATTGCCTTTGAAGATAATGCTTTTCTCCTGCTTTGACAGATTACTGAAAGGCTTGGTTGTAGGGATACCCGTCTTCTTTGCGCCCTTGATCATCTGGTCTCTCCACCATTTGTAACCGGGTTTTTCCCACAGGGCTATTGCTCCCCCGGAGAGAGAAAGTGTATTGTCCGGTATAATCAAGTCTTCGTCGTAAATAAGGATGTTGCCGAACCCCTTGCACTCGGGACATGCGCAGACCGGGTGATTGAAAGAAAATAGTATCGGCGTAGGTTCGGGAAGGGAAACAGCACAATCGTCGCAGGTATTGTTGGAAGAAAAGCGCAACGTTATTTCGCTTGCGGTATCATGTGCCCTCAATACGATTACCTTGACCTTTTCCCGGCCTTCTTTCCATGCCGTCTCTATTGAATCAGACAGCCTGGGCTCATCTCTCAGGGCGAGCCGGTCAAGAACAACTTCGATTGTCGCAGGGGCATCTTTCGGAAGGTCTCTTATATCAACAGCCTCTCCACCGGACCAGACTCTGTGGAACCCCCTTTGCCGCAGGCTCTCGGGCGGCTCAGAGGTTTCAAAAATAATAAGCGCTCTCCCATTGGGATATTTATCGAGCAGTTCGGAAGTGATTTGTGATGTGTCCCATCTCCGTATCTCTTTGCCGCATTTAGGGCAATACGGAATGGCAATCCTGGAATACAAGACCCTGAACAAATCGTACAGTTCTGTGAGCGTGCCCACTGTAGAGCGGGACCCTCTGACAGGGTTCTTCTGCTCAAGGGCTATAGCAGGCCTTATATTGTGGATCGCATCGACGTCAGGCCTGTCGAGTTTCTCAAGGAACAGCCGCGCATAGGTTGAGAGCGACTCGATGAATCTCCATTGACCCTCTGCAAAAATGGTATCGAACGCCAACGAGGACTTCCCCGAACCTGAAACGCCCGTGACGGCAATAATCTGGTTGTGGGGAAGCCTGAGGGTTATATCCTTAAGATTATTCTGTCGGGCTCCTTCAATTATCAAATCAAGGTTTGACATCTATATATATTAACATTTTACCGGCCAACGGAAGAATACGCAGGCTGCAATTCAAGAGGGCACAATCTCTCCTTTTATTTTCATCCGGAATTCCGCGACAAACTGTCTTTCAAAACTCCATATTCAAGAAATCCATCGGCTTCAGTATCAAGGTGTCCAGAACCTTCTTCCGATAGAGATGTTTAAAGTGATTTTCATTGCCCGTTACAAACACGTCCATCTTATGATAAACCGCAGTAGACAAAATAACCCGATCGTTCTGAGGCAGCTTTCCCAATACTGAGTTACTGAGGTGAGTGACTATATCTTCCAATACTTTTGAGCAGGCAATCAGTTCGTTGAGCAGTTCCTCAGCATCTGTCTTTTTCCGTCTGATATTGGAGAGAGCTTCTTCGCAGACCAGGTTTGAAAGGTAAACCCTGAGGACGCCGAGTGCCTGAATCTCATAGATCAAGAACGCGCGCGATTTTTCTTTTCCCGTATACGCAATTGAAAACAACACATTGCTGTCGAGAAAGACCTTTATTTTCTTTTCCATTTAGCCAGAATATTCTCTCTTTCCCCTGGTTTCAATTCATCAGCCTTTGTCACATCTTTGATAAAACCATCGGAGAACTCCCTCACGGTCACAGTCAAAGCCGGTTTAATCATAATACCGTCTTCCCTGAGTTCAAACACTACAGGAGATTTTGACTTAATGCCAAATCGCTCCCGCAGTTTCTTAGGAATCGTAACCTGCCCTCTCTCACCAACTATTACCGTCGCCATTGCGTCTCACCAACCTTTTTCTTCAATATAATTTATTATACCTATTGTATGGTAATATGTAAATATGCATTACAGAATCAGCCGCAGCCGACAGTAAGGGCTTTAGGCGGGAACACTGAGGGAAAAAGCGACTTGCAGGGAAATGAGGATATCCTTCGCAATTAAAGAACTTATGGTAGACCCCATGTTGACTTTCTGTTGCCGTGCCTCTGTAAAATAAAGGGGACTGCAGGCTGTCCCAGTATGTGTCCCAATTTAAATTTACTTTATGGAGCCATCACATAACCGGCTCGCAGAAGTTAAAACAGCTTCTCCTCAACAGGCATATTGGCAGCCGCCAGCCTTTTGTAATCTTCCCGTAAGCGGGCATTCGCAATATTTGTGTTGATTCTGGCATCGCTTGCGGACTCTTCAGCCGAACCAAACATATAAACCTTGGATACTATTATCTCCTTATTGCCGATTTTGAATGTAAAATTTCCAAGAAGCAGATACATGTTAACTTCGCTTTTCAATTCCTCATTATTTTCAGGATGAATTCTTTGAGAAACATACTGCTTCTGAAGATCAACGGTTGCACTTATTTTTAAGCCTTTTTTTGCCGATGCAATAAAATCCTCCAGTCTTACAAGATCTGTCAGTTCAGCAGTTCCTATCATCTTCTCCTCCTCGAATTCGGAAATCTGAAAGATTATTACAATCTGCAATACCGCTTCTTAATTCAATTATGCCACTTTCAGGGGCATTGTCAATCAATCAATGCGAGGGCTACAAAGGTTAAATCAAGACTGACGAGAGAAAATGGCAGTATTATATTAGAAGTTATCGATAACGGCAAAGGCACAACAGATGGGGGCAGGTCCGGAGAAGTCTTGGATGCTATACGCAGCGCGGCTTCCTCACTGGACCACGCAAAATCTACTTTAGAAAATTTAATTATGAGTGAGAAGAAGTGGTCAGACTTACTCCCTATGTATCCCTCCCCTTTGCCCATTGGATAGGGTACAATTACTCTTATGAAGAAGAATATCTTCCTGACCGGAGCGCCCTCATCCGGAAAGACAACTATCATCAAGAAGGTGATCAAGGCCCTCACAGTTCCTGCCTCCGGGTTTTATACCGAAGAGGAGCGAAGGGAAGGCAGGCGGGTTGGCTTTGTCCTGAACTCCCTTGACGGCCACAAGGGCTGCCTTGCCCATCAGGACATCCGCTCCGGGATGCATATCAGACGATATGGAGTCAGCATAGAGAATATTGAGTCCATTGCTGTTCCCTCTATCACTCCTGTCGGAGGACAGATCATCATCCTTGACGAGATCGGAAAGATGGAGTGCTTATCCGGGGTCTTCAGGCAGGCGGCACTGAAGGCGCTGGATTCACCCTCTATCGTTATCGGTACTATTACACTTGGGGGAGATGAGTTCATTGCTACCGTAAAGACCAGGGAGGACATGGAGATACTTGAAGTGACCCCGGACAATAGAGATGCCCTGCCTCAAGTGATTATAAAGAAAATAGAGCAACTTCTATGAAATACCATACCGGCACAAAATAAAAAATAAGGGGACAACCGTCCCCTTTAATTAAAGAGCCTCAAATAGGTTCCCTTTAGCTTTGTCGCTTTACTCCCGGCATGGTAAAATATAACCAGCATATAGAGTTCCAATGCGGAGGACGTTGTGATCGCAAGAATTTCGTTGACCGTATTCTTTTTACTCGCCTCTTTATTGACTTCAGTGATCATCTGCGAGAACGTCCCGGCTGATGAAGCCATTCCTTTTACGGAGCGGGGCAGTCTCAAGTATATTACCGTGCAAATAAATAACGTGCCTCTGGAACTCCTCTTTGATACCGGGGCCAATAGCATTGTTCTTAACAGTGATGCACTTCAGAGCCTCGGCGTCACGGAGTTCAGCACCGCCGGTAAGCTCCAGTCACACACTGCCGGCGGCGTCGTCGAGGGCTATGTCATAACTCTCAATTCCATTATGGTCGGAAGTATCATAAGAAATAATTATGACGTTGCCTATGTTCCTTCATCCACAAAAAACCTTTTGGGTGCTTCTTTCTTCGCAAACTATAATTATTACATCGACGAAGACTATAAGGTGATACGGTTGATTCCAAAGGGCAGCTTTGTTTTCGATAGCCCCTGGCAGCCCCCGCCACCTGTCGAGCCTCAACGGACCGGCTCTGGTCGTATCGAAGTGGAGATGGACGGTAAAAAGTTTATATATGGCCAGGGCTGGCAAGACAGTGAGGAACCGGATAAATAATCCTCAGTACAAAGATAGAACCGTCAGGCTGTCTCATTTATCCCTCTTAACTTACGGCAACTGTATACCCCTGATGGCATTGTTACTATTATCCGTCACATAGAGGTTTGTTTCAGAAGTGGATATGGTAATAGTAATGCCGACAGGAGAATTGAAAGACGCCGAAGTGCCGGTACCGTTGGTAAAACCTGCTGTTCCCGATCCTACCAGCGTCGTTACTTCTCCCGTGGGTATCACGATCTCACGAATTGCATTGTTATCGCTGTCTGCCACATAGAGGTTTGTGCCATCCGTGGTAATTCCACTGGGTAAATTGAAAGACGCCAAAGTACCGGCGCCGTTGGTAAAACCTGCTGTTCCTGATCCTGCCAGCGTGGTTACCTGTCCTGTGGCTATCGCGATCTCACGAATTGCATTGTTGCCACTATCCGCCACATAGAGGTTTGTTCCGGACATGGTAATGCCGTTGGGGGAATTGAAAGACGCCGAAGTACCGGAGCCGTTGGTAAAACCTGCTGTTCCTGATCCCGCCAGCGTGGTTACCTGTCCTGTAGCTATCACGATCTTACGAATTGCATTGTTGCCACTATCTGTCACATAGAGGTTGGTCCTATCCGTGGTAATGCCGTTGGGTAAATTGAAAGACGCCAAAGTACCTGAGCCGTTGGTAAAACCTGCTGTTCCTGATCCTGCCAGCGTGGTTACCTGTCCCGTAGCTATCACGATCTCACGAATAGCAAGGTTACGCGTATCCGCCACATAAAGGTTTGTTCCATCCGTGGTAATGCCGCCGGGGGAATTGAAAGACGCCGAAGTGCCTGTGCCGTTGGTAAAACCTGCAGTTCCTGATCCTGCCAGCGTTGTTACTTGTCCTGTGGCTATCACGATCTCACGAATAGCAAGGTTACGCGTATCCGCCACGTAAAGGTTTGTTCCATCCGTGGTAATGCCGCCGGGGGAATTGAAAGACGCCGAAGTGCCTGTGCCGTTGGTAAAACCTGCAGTTCCTGATCCTGCCAGCGTAGTAACAACAATAGTCGATCCGGATTCTGTAAAGTCGAATCCGCTGATATTTGCATTGTTCACTGTCTGAGAACTGCTGGAAGGACTGAATGTGGAACCTGTAAGAGATGGAGTGATTGTATAGCTCCCCTTTGCAAGATTTCCAAAAGTGAAATTTCCGTTTGCATCGGTAGTGGTTGATGCTGTTGAAGGGCCGCTTAAAGATACGGTCACGCCTGAGATACCCGATCCGTTAAGGGTGACCGAGCCCGATATGGAAAAGGTTGAGATGATTGAGAAGCCGCAAGCGGCAACCAGCGACAAAACCAATACGCTCAATGGAAGGAATATACTTTTTCTTATTCTCATATGACCTCCTCGTATGATACTAACCTATAGCATGCCAGACCTTTGCATGCAATAAAAACTGCTCGATTTCTCTCACCGAGTCCGGATTATTGTATAAAATGCCATTCCTTTCCAGTATCTTTTCACTTATCTGTTTTTTCCAGTCTGCATCATGGGCAAGTCGCACCGCGCGCTGAATATATTGCTCACTATCTTCACAGACCAGGTCCATGACGCCCATTTTCTTGTAGTAAGCGTAAGTAAAACGGCTTGCCATACGGCTTCCAGGCCATGTTACCACAGGACAACCAACTGAAAACATTTCCAGGCTGGTTGTGCCCCCGCAAAAATAAGGGGTATCCAATACGGCATCTGCACTGTATATAAAACTTAGAAAATCATTAAAATAAAGATGCGGCAGGAAAATTATCCTCTCCGTCACATCCGGAATCGATCGACGGAACCTGTCCATAAGCAGCGTGTGCAATGACTTCTGTGTGGCTTCGAATAAAACCAGCAGGCCATTGGTGTCACGCCGTAAAATCTCAGCTGATACGGCATCAAAATCAGGATGAAATTTAAATAAGCCTTGAGGCACAACATAAAGTTTGTTTCCCTCAGGCAATCCTACTTTCTCTCTGATCTCTTGAACTCCGGCTAATTTTATGTTGTCCGGACGGTAAAAATAGTTCGGTATATTTTTCATTCTTACCAGAGATTCTGAATATCCGGTTTCAGCCCCCTCAGTTTCAAAATCTTCACAGGAGATATAGTAATCCATGTTAGGAATTCCGGTAGTATCAGGATGCCCCCACGTTACACACTGCACCGGCGCGAGCCTCGAAAAGGAGAGGAAATAAGTCAGCGGGTCCATTCCAATATCCGTATAAAAAAGTATATCCAACCCGCACTCAGCGATCTGCTTACGGGCTATTTCCAGTGATGAAACAAGCGTTACCGGTCTGTCAGCATTTTTTTCTATGAATTGTGCAATGGCGTCAGATTTTTTTTTCCCAAAAAAAACATAAACTTCAAATAATTCACGGGACAGGTTTGCAATAACGCCCCTGAAATGTTTGCCGATTGCAATATTATGAAAGTTGCCGGAAATAAAGCCGATCTTAATTTTCCCGGACCTTTCAACTCCTTTGCCGTTTTTGCAGTGAGGCGCAACATAAAGCAAAGAAGGGCAGGCATTGATATATAGCTTTGCTATTCTTACCTGCAAGTCCCGATTGTTGATTCCATGATAAGCAAGGTAAAAATTTGTTTGGCCGACCTCTTTAAGAGGATCATTCAGGACAACTCCGGACCGCAGGAAATTATCTATGTAATCCTCTATCTGTCGGCGATAAAGTGAAATAGTTTCTTTTGCCGGCATAATTGCGGGCAGCAATGTGGCCAATTTTATTCTTATGCCGTAGTTTTCCTTTAATTCAAGTGCTTTCTGATAGCATGCTTTAGCTTCCTCAAACCTTTCCAAACTCTTGAGAGCGTTGCCAAGATTGTTATAGGCCTCATGATAATCAGGTTTCAAGGCGATTGCACGGTTGTAGCAGGCTATCGCTTCATCCAGTTTCCCCTGCTCTTTAAGCGCGATGCCCAAATTATTGTGCGCTTTATGAAAATCAGGTTTTGAGGCCAGAGCCCTATTGAAGCTTGCTATTGCTTCAGACAATTGCCCCTGTTCAAGCAACATTACGCCAAGATTGTTATGCGCCATGTGGTCTTCAGGGTTTAAGGATAAAGCGCGGCGGTAACAAGCTACTGCTTCATCCAGTTTCCCCTGCTCTCTGAGTGCAGTGCCCAGATTGTTATATGTCTGATGATAATCAGGTTTCAGGGAAATGGCGCGCCTGTAATGTGATATGGCTTCATCCAGCTTCCCCTGCTCGTGCAACACTACGCCAAGGTTGTTATGCGCCTCATGGTAATCAGGTTTCAGGACTATTGCACGGTTGTAACAGGCCGTTGCGACATGGGGTTTATTGAGAGCACGATATATATTTCCGGCTGTATTATGATACGAAAAAACTGAATTATTTATGCCTATCGCTTTTTCGATTAACCGGGCTGCAGCTTCGTTTTTCCCCATTTGATGTGCTATAAGCCCCAGCAAATGCAAGGCATTTGTATTGTCGGGATCTATGCCCAGGATCTGCTCGCAGATCGGCACGGACCGTTTAAGCTCTCCACTTTGATAATATTTTAAAGCCAGTTGCATCGCGGCAAAAATATCCAGGGGAGCATCTGCTTTATTCATTTATGATTTTACAATCACGATTTTCAGGATTTCAGTATCATCTGGTTTGTCGAAGAACGCGTTTCACCTATTGAAGTAACGCGCACTGCGGGTTGATCATGTATCGGACACTTATTCTCGCAGATTCCGCAGCCTATGCAAAGATTGGTATCTATGCGGGGCAGCTTCAGGACTTTCTTTGCCCCGTCTCTAAGTTGCACCTCAACGCTTTCAAACCAGATCGCTTTTGGAGATGTGGGACAGACCTCTTCGCAAACGATGCAGTCTATGTTCATTGCCCAGGGAAGGCACCTGCCGCGGTCGTAAAATGCAGTGCCGATTTTGAGCGGTTTTTGTCCGGCAGGTTTCCCTAATTTTTTTTCTACCGTAAGCGGGGTGATGGCGCCGGTAGGGCAAACATGGCTGCAGAGCACGCAGTTATATTCGCAATACCCTATTTTGTTAATGAGCACAGGAGTCCAGATTCCCTCAAATCCTGCCTCGAGCAGCGCCGGTTGTATCGCATTGGTGGGACAGACCTTCATGCACTCGCCACACTTAATGCATCTTCGCAGAAAATCCCCTTCCCTGATAGAACCGGGAGGCCTTATCACACTGGATTGGGGTGAAGTTTTTGAAGTTATGGTGCTCCGCATTACAGGGAAAACAAGCGCTCCTGCGACGGCACTTTCGATAAGTCTGCGCCGGCTCACGTCGAGAGGCATCTGCACTGAACTTGATGGGCTGGAGAGGCCGTAATGGATTGCGTCTTCGGGGCAGTCCTCAATACAGTTCATGCAGAGATGACATTCCGTGGTCCGCACAGCCTTGTCCGGATCACACCCGCCATGGCAGTGTGCAAGGCATTTCCTGCAATCGGTGCAACGGTCCACATCGCGCCATATGCTGAAAAGCGGCCTGAAAGAGAGCAGCCCTAAAAGCGCGCCAAGAGGGCATACCGCCCGGCACCAGAAACGGGGCAGGAACCTGTTTGCAAAGAGCACGGAGAGAAAGATAATTCCAAGAAATGTTCCGCCCTGGAAAAGAGGCTGTTTGAGATAGAGCCAGCCGCTATTGTCATTGAGTCCCGGGAATACGGATATGGAAAAAGACCTTGTTATGAGAGGGATGGGATCAAACAGACCTATCTGGAGAGAACCGAGAGCCGCAAGGACGCCCAGAATAGCGAGAATATAATATTTGAGCCGGTACAGAGCGCGGTAGGAATTCAGCGCCACGCTATCCACCGCCCTTAATTTATTGAAAATACTTCCGGCAACCTGGTTGATAATCCCCATAGGGCATATCCAGGAACAGAAGAAACGGCCGAATAAGAGAGTGCCGATGATAATAAAGAGGGACAGGACAAGTCCCTTGTAAATGGTCCAACTCGTCAAAAAAGATGCGACTGCGACAAGGGGATCCAGTTCCAGAAACAGCGGAGTCTCATAACCTTTCATCCGCCTGAAGCCCGTAAGCCAGAGCAGGAGCACAAAGAGCAGTATGAAAAAAACCGCATAGATTCTTCTGATATTCCTGAGGGTAAGAAGCCGGGCCATCATACGTTTATTTCAGCAATGTTGAGGGATTTCCAGTCAGAAATCCCCACGCCTCTTTTCTCTGCCATTCCTATAAAAGGTATGTCCTCGACTTTCAGCTCGAGAAATCTGAGACCGTATGCTTCAACTGCTACAATATCAGTCCCTGCTATAACCGTATTCTGGATGGACACGTCTGACAGGTTCCCGCCGGTGGGACCGTTTCTCATGAGCACTCGTGTGGCATCCATAACGGTAAGAGTTGGTCTGATAGCGGAGGCAAGATCGGCGATTGCGGTATTTATGTCCTGGTGCAGGCGGTTTCTCTGGCCGCCAAGAGAACCGTAAAGGTTTTTCATCGCCATCGTACATTTGCTCAATGAGTGATTTTTCACTATCGGCAGGTTGATGACCTTGTCTGCCTGGTGATAGAAACTGCTCACAGGCCATACTTTGAGGGATTCGCCTTTCAGATCGGTCTGCACAAAGTCGTTCTCGGACGCTAACCTGATCTTCCCGCCCGCTTTTTTCACAGCAGCCTCTATTCCGGAACGGGCAAAACACCGGTAAGGATCGTTCACCGAAACATCAGTCACCCAGACCTCGGAGGCGCGGGCCTCCAGGCAGAGCTTAACCACGGAAGCCACCACCGCCGGATTGGTGTTTGCCGCCTGTTCCGGCTGTCTGTCCCAGGCAGCGTTCGGCTTGAGCAAAACCTTTTCACCAGGGCTGACAAAGCGGCCCATACCGCCTATTCTCTCTATTGCCGCCCGTACCATCTTGTCGGCATCTTTGCCATGTGCCACTGCCAGGTGAGGATAGATCTTTTTCTCTTCAACGCGGTAGTCCCTGAAGGTATATATTTTTGAATCACTCCTTCGCACCGGCTCTTTGCTATAAAAAACATATCCCCACACTCCGGCAACTGCCGATAGTCCGCAGGCTGCAGCAGTCCTTAATAAAAACTGTCTTCTGCTGAACCCCTCTTCTTTCTTGTTATGCTTCGAAGCCATAGAACCACCTCAACGGTTTCTCTATCGTTTCCCTTTTGCAAAGAATTTCAATGTGCCTTCATCATCGGTACCAAACAGACCGAAAACAGCACTTTTACCGGGAATCAGAAACCAGTTACCCTCATATTTGTCCATTATCTTATATGCTTCAATCCCATCTCTTTCGATCTTCTCATATTTGATGCCGGATTTCCCGAAATAGTCCATAAAAGACGCTGAAAGCGATTTCATTTCCCCTTCGCTTCCTGTCATGAGTGCAACCGTGATCTTTTTTCCACCTGTGGAATACCCGCGTTCTATCACGTTATGGAGGAAATCAAGCCCCCGGTAGCCCTCCTTCACAAACCTTGTTTTTTCAACTTTGCCAAGGTCAGGGAATCTGGAGAAGACCTTATTAAAGGAATCCTGTCCCGGCGAGAGCGTGTTACTGAATTCCTTGGCAAATTTAAGCGCAGGGGCCTTTGAATTGTACGCGTTAATCTTCACGTAATAGCGGCCCTTAATGAAGTTCACGCCACCCGAAGCCTTGAATCCCATTGTTCCCACAGAAACCGCCTGTGGATTGTCCCCGGACTCATCTACCAGAACGCCAAAAGCCTGTATGCCTTTCCCCATGTCATATACCTCAACCTGGATGTCCGGCTGTCCAGCCCTGGATTCCGCAGTGACATACTCCGTTACTGTAAGCCCCATAAATCCTGCACCGATAAAATACTCCGCATGACCGTCAACGTGTTCGTAGAGGTTATCCTTAGTGTAGAGGTGCTCGTCGCCCAACAGCCGGAACCCGGGAATCCCTGTGCCCCCGGAAAGTCGCAGACTTTCGGGGGTGGAATTCTCTTTTACCACTGCAGCAGAGACGGCCTTGTCCACTGTCTGAGGGGGTGCAGCGCCTGCTGTCTGTGGCGGCGTACTCTCCGCAGCCTTAAAATCGATCAGGGCAGAGTCATAACTTTGACCTCTGATGTAGAGTACTGCTGCTATGCACGGAAGCAGCCCCAGCAGGACAAGGCGATATATGAGTGGAACGGAACGCATCATGCCATGAGTGACAGAGACTCATGCGCATCGCAGAGCATTTTCTGTACGGGAAGCCCGTAAGGGCATTTCCCGGAGCAGGCCGGCTCAGCGCATTCTGCACAGGCTGTAGCGTTTTTTGTCAGGGATGCGTAAGACTGTATTGCCCTTTTCTCCATTCCGTAATCTTTGAAGTACATGTGATATCGCATGATCGAGGCAATTTGTACACCTGCAGGGCATGATTCCTCGCACTCACCGCATCCTGTTCTGCAATATTCCTTGCTGTACAGCCGGGCATAACGGTCAAGGACCCTTTGGTCCGCAGCGGTGAATTCCGAACCCGATGCCTTCAGATAAAGTTCGATATCAGCAGCCGTTTTCATTGTGATAATGATACCGCTCACTTCCGGGTTCTTCAGCACCCACTTGAATGCTGCCTGGGGAAACTCCTTTTCCCCTGCTTCTATCTTCATTTCTTTTGCTCCAGCAAGGGTCTTCATCGCAATCACGCCGACCCCACGCTTGTGGGCCTCTTTCATTACGTCCGGCAACTGCGGGAATTTCATGAAGTTGAAGGATGGCTGGATCACATCGAAATGGCCTGACTTGACGGCCGCCATCAGGAGTTCTTCCGAGTTATTGGGACCATGAGATGAAGTGCCCAGAAAACGGATTTTCCCAGTCTTCTTAAGCTCGGCCACGGCCTCGAACATCTCGTTGCTGAGAAGCCTTTTCTTCTCCAATTCCATGTCCTTGTTCATCTCTCCGATGGCATGGACAAAAACGAAATCGAGGTAATCGGTATGCATCCTCGACAGGCTACCCTCGACTGCGGCTATAAATTCATTTTTTTTTGTGCCCAGGGGGAGATGTCCAGGGTAGGGCATGGGGTGGCAGAATTTAGACGTAAGTATGATCTTGTCCCTCCGGATTTTCCCCATAGCTTCTCCGAGGGTGTTCTCTGACATACCGTAATCGGGAGCGGTGTCAAAATAATTTATACCGCTGTCCACCGCCCTGAGCACCATCGATGCAGCCGAGAGTTTCCCGGCGCCAAAGGAGATATCGCTCATCTTAAGGCCGGTTTTGCCGATTTCACGATAGCTTTTGACTGACGGTGTGTTAGGAACTGTTTCCGCGCTTAGAGGCCCTGCTGCTGCAGTTGCAGTTGCGATAGCCGCTGCCTTTAGAAAATCCCTTCTGTTCATAACTGAACCTCCTCTGCTCGTTAGTAGTTTGATTTGTTTTGCGAAATCATTAAAGGTGTTTATCAGCAGTCGTTCTTATTTGAATCCGCCTTCCATAACAAAGCATACATAATTTGCCTGCACTAGCGCAATTTCCTTCAATGCATATTTTAGCACGAAATAAAAAACATAGCGTCTGCCGGTAAAGTACAAGCAGACTGTCATTCCCCTCCGCCTGGGCGGATTGATCGGGGAATCCATGGTTCGACAAGCTCCTGTGACAAGTGTCACCCTAAGCCTGTCGAAGAGTCAGGATTTATTTTTCCTGATCGCTCCCAGCCCTTTCATTACCAATCCGGCAATGCTCTTTTTTCTTATGGTCACCTCACAGCCTTCTATGTCGCACATCTCCTGTCCTTTCTTTACTTCGATAGAAGATGATTTTGTCATCGACAGGACTTGGCTGGGATATACGCTCCTGTGTCCGGTCATCATGAAACAGATAACGCATGAAACGGCAGCATACGGAGCGACTATGGGCCCGAAGATCTCTACTGCCATAATGCTCGCCGCTATCGGTGTATTAGCTGCTCCGGACAAAAGGCTGACCATTCCGATGGCGGCAAAAACCGCGGGGTCCAGACCTAAAGCCCGGCCAAAGATGTTGCCTGCAGTTGCCCCGACAAAAAATATGGGTGTTACGATGCCCCCGCTTCCGCCGAAGTTCAGAGTGATTGAGGTAAAAATCATCTTCATAACAGAGGCTGACCATGGAATTTTCCCGCCCTGAAGGGCGGTTTCGATGGTATCCAGTCCGAGCCCTAAATAACGCGTAGAAACCAGGAAGGCCAATCCCACTAGTACCATACCGCCGAGAATCCCTTTATATGGCTTGGTCAGCTTAATATTATGGCTCATCTTTTTTAGATTATTCAGCAATTCGATAAACAAAAAAGAGACGAGGCCGAAGAACAGACCTCCCAGACATACCTTCATGAAGAAGAAACTGCTGAAGACAGGCACAAAAGTCAGTGAGTGGTGAAAATAGGTAATACCCAAAGAAGATGAAACGTGATAGCCGACTATCCCCGCAACAAATGAGGGAAGAAGAACATCATAAAGGAGGCCGCCGACAAATAAAACCTCCACCCCGAAGATGGCGCCTGCTATGGGCGTGCCGAAAACAGTGGCAAACCCGGCGCTGATACCGCATATGACAAGTTTTTTGCGGTCTCTATCATCAAATCTGAGCATATCCGACAGAAGAGACGAAAGCCCGGCTCCTATCTGGGCACAAGGGCCTTCTTTTCCGGCGGACCCTCCAGCAGCAATCGTTATGATTGTAGCAAGCAGCTTTACGGGTACAACAAGAGGTTTTATCTTTCCTGAACGTTTGTGTACGGCTTCTATCACCTTTTCTGTGCCGTGGCCTTCGGCTTCCGGTGCAAGATATTTCACGATGACGACGCTTAAGAACATTGCAGCGGGAAGCAGGACAAAATAATATTTGTATCCCTTCGCAAAATCCATGCTCAGACCGAGTAACTTAAGAAATAGCGCTGTTGAAAAACCGACAATAATACCGGTGACTGAAGCAAGAAAAATCCATTTACTGATACTGATAAAAAGGATCGAACTTTCGAGGATCTTTTTTTTCATTATATAAGCTTGAACCAACTTTCCTGTTGTACTCTTCCAGAAAGCAGTAAGGCTATCACAGCTTTTGCCGGATAGCCTTGATTTTTCATTCCTTCTATTTTGGTTGCGGGGAGTGGATTTGAACCACTGACCTTCGGGTTATGAGATGATTTTTTAATATCAACCAACATATAGGTGAATATAGCAGACACAGGACTATCAGGGCAAGGCGGTGGATAGACTGCTATTTGTATGTCTTCGGACAAGTCGGGCATGAAATCCGGAATTCCTCATGCAGTAACCGAAGCTGCCGGCATCCCATCGGCTTGTCACGAGTGTCTCTTGCCCTGTCTGACCTTGGAAAACGGTTTGCGACTATGGCTCTCTGATCGGGATGGTAAAAAAGAAGGTCGATCCCTCACCAGGCATCGATTCCACCCAGATACGTCCTCCAAGCCTATCAACAACTTTTTTGCATATCGCCAGACCGATACCGGTTCCGGAGTATTCACCTTTTGGGTGCAGGCGCTGGAATATTACAAATATTCTATCAAAATTGCTTGGATCAATGCCTATACCGTTGTCACTGAACCCGGAAAAGCCACTCTCTATTCTTTCGCTCAGCAGAAATATGAATATAAGGAGTGGTGCTGCGATACTTGATAGCGTTCCCAACAAGATTTTGGAATAGCTGAATTAGCTGCGTGCTATCTGCAGATACCGTCGGAAGAGGATCAAAAGTAATTACAGCCTTACTCTCTGCGATCTCAAACGTGAGATTAGCCAAAGTCTTTTCGATAATAACGTTGACATCCACCGGGACAAGGACCTTTTCGCGTGTTCCCACCCGTGCATACTCAAGGAGGTCATTGATCAGATGCTGCATGCGTGCGGTCCCCTCAACAATATTTGACATGTACCGATCAGCCTCAGCATCGAGCTTGTCTTTGCAATGTTTCTGAAGCAGGCCTGTAAATCCAGAAACCGCCCGGAGCGGGGCATGCAAATCATGTGCGGTGATTGAGGCAAAATTGTCCAGTTCTATGTTGCTTTGCTCCAACTTCCTGGAATACTGCTTGCGAATCTCTATTTCCGTTTTCAATTTATCATTCAACTCCGATAATTCCATGGTGCGTTCCTGTACCCGCAGATCCAGTTCGCCACAGGCTTTTTTCAGCGTTTCATCAGCCTGCTTACGCTGGGTGATATCCTGGTGGCTCGCACGCCGGCCCTTGTAATTTCCTTTTTTATCGTACACCGGCAGGCAATTGTGGGCGATCCAGCGGACCTGTCCGCTTTTGGTCTTTATGCGTAGTTCCAACTGTTCGCAAATGCCTTTATTTTGTTTGTCATGGATATGTTCTGCCCATATGGTCCGGTCATCGGGATATATCAATGTTTCCAGAAGCTCGGGCGATGCATAGAACTCTTCTTCCGTATAGCCGCAGAACTTTTCGCAGTTTTCAGATACGTAGATTATTTTGTTATCAGGCGCCCTCCAATAAACAAAATCTGTCGAAAACTCTACGACGGTCCTGTAGAGCTCTTCACTCCGTTCCAGTGCCGACCTTTTGTCAATCTCGGCCACCATCTTATTAAATGCCAGGGAAAGCGTGCCGATCTCATCGTTTGTCTTTATGTCCAGGAATCGGTCGTCCCCTGCTTTCTGTGGCAGGTCCCGAACGTGATGGGTGAAAAGCTCAAGAGGTTTTGTCAAATATTTCATAATGAAAGAAATAATAAAGGATACCGCGATGATTCCTATAATAGCGGCCATTAAAACATACCGTTTTGCCATCTCGATGGGACGATATGCTTCAGCCAACGGATAGTTTGCAATCAGTATCCAGTTTTTTTCCTTCAGTCGTTTGAAGGAAGAAAGCATTTTTATCCCATGGGGCGTTGTGTTTTCGTCGGTGCCCTCAAATCCCTCTATAGCCTTATCATAAAGCTGGTTCAGGCCGGGAGCCTGTTTTGTCAGTATGCTTTTACTGTCAGGATTCATAAACAAGGTTCTGTCCGAGGTAGTCAGATAAAAATAACCTGCCTTCCCTATTTTTAGCGTGTTCATTTTTCCCAGGAAGTTATCTCTCATAAGGTCGAGCCTGCCGGTCAATATGCCTGTCATTTTGCCTTTGCCGTCAAAAAGCGGTACTGTGAGCATAATGACCGGATGTAAATGCGGCTGTACAGACTCATACGGATCAGAGATATAGGGTTTGTTTGTTTTAAGGGTGTTTATTATGTACTCGCGGTAAGAAAAATCGGATCCCCTTCTGCCGGGAGCATAGGGTGATTCAACGAATATTTTACCTGCAGGTGTGAATAAAAAAGCATGACTGTCAAATATTGTGTGCAAAATCGGCTTACTCTCAAGAAATTCCTGTGCCTTTTCAGGATATTGCATTATGTCCATTGGAGCAGCTTTTGCAATCGCGATAAGGGCCTGTTGAGACGCCAAAAGTTTATTGTCAATTTCATCTGCAAGTGCTGAGGTCATAAGAAATTGCTGCTGAGCGATAACTTCCTTCACCGATTTTTTGTAGTGTGAAAAGGCGAAAAATGAAGTTATTGCTATGATTGCAATAGCAAATATCGAGAAGATCAGTGTGAATTTAGCTTTTAATTTCATAGCGGCGACCTGAATGAAGCATGGAAGGCACGGGTGGCTGAAAGGCCCGGAGTTTCACGTATTGTCTCTACAATACCTTGAAACATAGCACTTTCTCCTCTCGCCTTTGCGAAAGTTGATACCACATTATCATTACAGTATTTTAAGCCTGGCAATGATAATGTCAGATTTCTTTTGTGCCTATAATAATTATAGGCTTATTTCAGCTGAACAACAACAATTATATTGGAGGAGCACTATCAACCGGAAATAAACACAATCGGAGAGCTTATTGCCCTTTTCAGACCTCGCCAGAAAGCAGTAAGGCTATCGCAGCTTGCGCTGGATAGCCTTGATTTTTCATCCTTTCTATTTGGTGGCGGGGAGTGGATTTGAACCACTGACCTTCGGGTTATGAGACGATTTTTTTGTATCATTCCCCATATAGGGGAATATAACAGAGATAGAACTATCAAGGCAAGAAGGGGGTAGACTGCTATTAATCTTTATGCTGTTTTAGCCTGTTTGACGTTGTTACGTTAGAAAACCGTTAGAAGGCTCCGGGCTACCGGGGCCTTCTCTTTTTAGGAATAAAGAATTACCGTTATTGATTGCTTTTAATGAATAACTGTGCTGTAATTGTAATATATGGTGTAAATATTCAAACTTTGAAAGGGGGACAGACAGTATGAATAAAAAAAAGACTTTTATACTGAGCATGATTAGCTTTGTTCTACTCTTGGGAGCTTATTGTTATGCTGGATCAACGGATACTGAGATAGGTAATTACACCTATCATAGTGATGGATCAACTTCTACTCAAATTGGTAATCACATGTATCATAGTGACGGCTCATCTTCTACCCGCATTGGCAATCATACATATAACAGTGACGGTTCATCTTCTACTCAAATAGGCAATCACATATATAACAGTAACGGCTCATCGTCTACTCAGATAGGTAACCATACCTATAATAGCGACGGATCAACGTCTACTCAGATAGGCAATCACACATATAATAGTAATAATTTCAATACGTATCAGTGGAAGTAAGTTTAGTCTTATTTCTAAAGTAGTTTGTTGTCAGACGAAAGGTATATGTGGGTTAAATAACAATCTCTATAGTTTTGCGGTGAGAAGAAACTATGAGAAACCGCCTTATTATTTTATTTTTATCGTCAATGTTTATCTTTTCATGTGCTGTTGTTTTTCGGATTAATCCGGCCTAACTTTTCTGATTATTCTGACCATTTCGTTTTCGCCTGACCCATTTTTAGAGGGGGCATTTCTGCCCCCGGTACAGTTAGATTATTTCTGTTGAAGCAACACGAACATGATCAGCCGACACTACAGTACATTTTTCCGCCGCCGCAGCAACCAGTGCCCCACGGGCAAGATTGTTGGCTCTTCTGAGCAATCCGCCGGATCCCTGATGGATTGCCGTGACAGCCTGTTCCGAAAAGAGGTTCTTTTTGCATCCGGCGATATTCTGATGGTGCTGCAGATAAGAGGCCATGTCTTCGCCACTGAGGGATTCCATATGGCCCCTTGCTACTACTCTTGATGCCAGCGGCCTTGACTGACGAAACATCAGGCTATCCAGAAGATTGTTCTGACCGGCAAGAACTACCGGCAGTATGGCTTTGGAATCTCCTTCAAACTGTACCAGCGTATGCAATTCTGAGAAGACATCAAGGCGTATCAGGGAGGCCTCGTCTATGATAAGAACAGGTCTTTCTTTTTTCGTTACGAGTTCCATGATACAACTCTTGATAATCCTGCTAAGCGCTGCCCTTGAACTGCCCCGTATTTCTATGTTCAGTGCATGGCATATCTGTTTATACAGTTCTATGATGGTTCCGGAAGTTGCTGTTATATACAGCACGCGATATTCCGAAGGATGCAGTGTTGAGGAGGCAAACCGTAATGCTGAGGACTTGCCGCTTCCCACGTCGCCGGTGATGACTGCTATAGCTCCAAGGTTAATGGCATACAGAAAGCGTTCCTTGACGCCCATGAGACCGGCATGCTTCATCATGTCTTCCACTCTTATATCCTGCGAAAACGGCTCTTTCCTGAATCCGTAAAATACCCTGTAGTGCTCTCTCATAATGCTTCCTCCTGATGTCTATCGGTGCTGCCAAACAACTTGCCGCCCTCGTATCGGCCCGTAGTGTTGTCGTCAATCTCAAAGGTATCTTTGCCCCTGGTGTCTTTGCCTCTTTTGATACGGTAGTTGACGTTTACATCCAGCATTACGGCAAATCCGTATGTCTTGCCATCATACTTAACCTCCACCCTGGCAGGATCATATGTATGATATAAGAGAGTTACACGTCTGCCGATGAGATCGACCGGCACTTCATACAAGTGACCATCAAGAGCAACGGTTCTGTCTTTCGCTACCGTTCGTTTTGCTGGTTTTCTGAAGTGGTCTTCAAGGTCTTTTGGCGCCGGCCGCACACATTCAATACTGCGGGTAAACCTTCTCAGAGGTTCCTCTTTCGTAATGTTATGGACTCTGTCATTGTAGGATTCAATCCACTGTCCAAGGGATTCATTCAGCGCTGAGAGCGTTGTTATTTTCTGTACACTCAAAAACTGCTCACGTGCTCCCCTAAACCAGCGCTCCACTTTGCCGCGGCCTTCGGGCTGATAAGGTTTGCTGTGTATAAGCACGATGCCCAATGAGGCGCAGGTATACTCCAGATGATGGCTTCTGAATGCAGAGCCGTTATCCACGTACAGCTTCCGTGGAATCCCTCTTTTCAGCAACGCTTGTCTGAAGCTGTCCAGAAAGCATTCGAGTCTTTCATGAAGGTAGAACTCCGCGTGACAGACCAGTCTGCTCATGTCATCCAGAAAACACATCAAGTAAGTCTTCCTCTGTTTATCTTCCACTGTCACATAGGGGCCATGCATGATGTCGGACTGCCACATGTCATTGGGATTTTCGGCCTCGAATCTCCGGCGGTCCTGTGGATCGCCGGGAATCTTTTGCAAAAGCCCTTCGGCTAATAACAGCCGATATAGCGCCGAATACGTCACTTTCATCCCCGGCAGGATTATTTGCCGCTCATGCGCTTCTTGCAGGAGCGTCGGCAGTAAGACCGCAGGCATCTCTTTCCGTAACGCGATAAGTCCCTGCGCCGTCTCCGGATCAATCGCTCGTGGTTTGCCGCGATCACAACGCTCCTGAGGTGATAACGCCTCAAGCTTATTCCCTGCAAGTTTGTACCTGGCTATCCATTCCTTGATCGTAGATTCGCCGATTCGTGTCCGCATACTGCCCGGTATTATCCAACGACGGCTGCACTTCTCCCGAATCAGGCGCTCCGTCTCTCCCCGTTGCAACTGCCGGCCCCCTACAAAATCTGCAATGACCCCAAATCTGAACACTGCCACCCGTTGCTTCATCTCTTCCGTCATCAAAAAACCTCCTCGCTATTGATGATGAAGATTTACCACAACGAATATCCCTGTTTCGCCGCAACTGTTGGGTGGGGTCGTAATGCCCTGAAATCTTTTCCGTTTTATCCTGTCCGCATTACCGGTATCCTGCCTCGATGCACCAATTCATAAAAGCCATCCAGAGAGTCGCCTTCAAAATCCATCCCAAGGTGAGCTTTAATGTTCCTGGTCAGGGCGCGCAACCAATGCTGCCGGCGTTGACGGCTCAACTCAGCATTCATCCGCAATACTCCATCGCGTATCCGCTGGCACACACTGTTTAAGATCACAGCGGCAGAAGCTTGGTAACGCGGCCAGTATCCAAAAGGTCGCAATGTATAGACGCAGCCACAGTCTGCACAGATAAATCGTTTCTGTGGCAATGCCGAGGAGTAGCCGTCATAATATGCATCTTTGAAGCCGTGACCCCATATTTTTGCGCTCCTACATCGCAAACAAGTGGGTGGCCGGGGAAAGGGATACTTCTTGCCAAACTCAAATAATTGCTTGATACAAACCATCAAAAAAAGCGACAATAAATCTCCTTTGGCCCGGGGCTGTGGAGACTTCTCTTCCGTCAAGATGTGAAACTCCCTGCCTCGGGCGCTTTCCTTATTTGCTAATCCGGTTATTTTAATACGATTAGATAAAAAGATGGGCTGATTGATTGCGATTAAAACGCGGCTAATTGTACTGGCTTAATTCGGAAAA
>CAWHNC010000063.1:0-7062 GCA_963830245.1 Nitrospirota bacterium | reverse complement strand
TGCCTTGACCTGCTTGCTGTCCCTTCAGGAGGCATGGCGTTTTGGTCCATGGAGTTTTCTGCATAGACAGGCCCCACCAATAAGAATAAAAACAAAATCACGCCTAAACTTTTCTTAATCATTTATATCTCCTCTTCATGCGAATTATTGAATGGCTGCTTCGACAGCTAATTTTCATTACTGCCGTTCTTCGTGATGATCATGCTCCTTTCCGGCTTCGTGCTTTCCTGCTTCATGCCGTTGAGCCTCATGCCTCGCACCGCCCTTTTCCTTAGCGTGCATCGCCCTGTCCCTCTCGATACTGTTCATCCTCGCCTGTCTTGCACTTGCCTCGCCCTGAACCACGGCTGCCGGTCCCAGTTCCTGGACCTCGCCACTCCCTCCAGTGCACTGCAAGGTCGGCATAATGTATCCGGTAGTAACCTGCCGGGACGTACAAAGGGTATGTGGGCGGCACTGCTATTATGACTGGCGGCACTGCAGCAAGCTGCACCAACACCCATGCCCTGCTGCGGAGCGGCGCGCTGTACCAATAGCCCTGATAATATCTGTACCAAATGCCTTGGTAAAAGTACATCCCCTCCGTGCCCGGCATCATGTACACATACTGTCCGCCGCTGGGGACAACTATCAAATCCGGCTGGGCGCTGTACTGCATCACCGGAGGCGGAGCAACTGGAGCCACTACAATCGGGGCTGACTGCACTGGCACCGCAACATTTATATCGACGTTGACCCCCGCCCATGCTGACGGGATGAAACACAAGCCCAAAAACAAAACCATGCAAACAAACCGCTTCATAATGTATTCCTCCTTTTTTTCACACTTTCAGCAAGTCTCCATGAACCTCGCTGCATCGAATCTCTATCCGCAAATACTATGCGTTCGCTTTATGTCTTACTATTTATAGTCGAAAATGAGCAATGACAAGGTTACAATAAACTCCGGGAGAAAACTTTCCTTATAACCCTTGAACGTGACAGAGCATATCCAATATATGCGAGCCCTGGGCTTTACCAGTTTACCAAACTCTCAGTATTGCTGCTAAACTATGGTACTGATCCGGGGTTAAATTTCAACTCTGTTACGGCCTTCTCCTTTTGCCCTGTACAAGGCTTCATCAGCCAATTTAATTCCGTCCACCGGTGACATATTTTGCTGCGGACAATGGAAACAACGCCGATACTTATGGTTACATAGGCATTTATGTCTGATTTTCTCATGGGGTATCCCGAGGGCTTCCACATCCATGCGTATTTTTTCCGCAATCGAAACCGCATGCTGATTATCCACTGAAGACAATACAACTACAAATTCTTCACCGCCGAAACGTGCAACCTTATCTCCAGGCCTCCGGTCAATGCCTTCCAAAACATTAGCCACTGACTTAAGGCATCGTTTCCTTTCGATGGCCGTATCTATCATTGTATTTTTTGAAAAAATTTACATCTATCATCATTAGCGAAATCTGGCGCCTGTCCCTTAGAGCACGACTCCATTCTTCGTCCAAAAACAGATCAAAGGCACGCCGGTTGGCAAGGCCAGTCAGTTCATCTGTCGTAGATAAACGCCGGAGATTTCCTCCGTTTTTTTTGATTCGGTGATGTCCCGTGCTATGACTGAAGCCCCGGTAATTTTGTCGGCATCCTTCATAGGAGACATTGTTATGGCCACCTCGATCAGTGTGCCGTCTTTTCTCCTGCGCACAGTCTCATAATGATCGACGACTTCCCCTCTCCTGATCCGTTCAAGAAGTATCGGCGACTCCTCCAGTCGGGCAGGCGGGACCAGCATGGAGACCGAATGATTTATAGCTTCCCCTTTGGTGTATCCATAAAGCTTTCCGGCCCCATTGTTCCAGCTAATAATAATACCATCCATAGTAACGCTAAATATGGCGTCATCGGAGAATTCGACAATAGCCGCCAACTGGCGAATAGTCTCCCCTGCTCTCCTGCGCTCGGTTGTATCGTTAAATATGACTATATTTACGTCCTGTAGAGATGTCATCCTGAACTCAATATCGCGTGACGCCCCGTCCTTGCATCTAACCCTCCATTCCTGGCTCTCGGTTCGATTTTTATTTTTTATGGCTTTCATTGCCGCTGCCCTCCAACTTTCGATGACTTTCTGCCTGTATTCCCGTTCAGGATATGCAAGGGGCCACCAGTCATCTACGGTCGGGATATCTTCCAAAGTGTAACCGAATGTTTCTATGAAGCTGCTGTTAAAATATATAAATTTGCCGCTCTTATCTGCTACTGCCATGGCAACAGGATTACGGTCGATCAAAATTCTGAAATTTTCCTCACTCATCTTCAACGCATCTTCCGCCCGGTTGCGCTCGATGAGCAGCCACATCCCCTCCATCAGCAGTGTCAGTTGTTGGACATCGTTGTCGTTGTAATCAACGTCCTTGTTGCCGACACCTGCCAGGAGTACAATGTGCCGGCCGACGAACACAGGCACGCTCATGTGCCGTCGCACCGTCACGTGCCCGGTCGGATACCCTTTCTTCAACGGGTTAGGTGCTGCGTAATCGTTGGTGATCACAGGCCGGCGTTCGCGGACCGCTTCGCCCAACAAGCCGGTTTCCTTCACTATAAAGTGAACCGGTTTATCTATGACGCTGCACTCCTGCATCACCTGCTTGGACCAGGAGTGCAACATCATGACCGTCTCGTCCTCATTGAAGAGCGCCAGGTAGCCGATTTTGCTCTGTGTCAGGCGCACGGTTTCTTCCAGGGCGTAATCAATGACCTCTTGCAACGTCGAATGAGTCATCTGGTTCAGACTCAGCAAGGCTTGCACACGCGCGGCATTAAGCCGCATCGCCTCCTCCGCCTGCTTGCGCTCGGTCTCCATCTCGTTAAAAGCTGCGGAAAGCGTTCCTATTTCATCGTGTGTCTTTATGTTTAGGAACCTGTCGTCCCCTGTTTTTTGTGGAAGTTCTTCTATGTGACGAGTGAAAAGTTCAATAGGTTTTATTAAATATTTCATGATGTAAGAAATAATAAAAAATACCGCAATGAGACCTATAACAGTGGCTATCAAAAAATAGTGTTCAGCCTGATGTAAGGGACGATATGCTTCGTTTTGCAGAGAGTTTGCGGCAAGAATCCAGTTTTTTGTCTTCAACCGCTTAAAAGAAGAAACTGTTTTGATCCCGTAAGACGTCGTGGTCTCGCCTGTACCCTCAAACCCGTCTCTGGCAGCATCATAGAGCCTGTTTAAGCCGCGAGGCTGCTTGACGAGAATCCTCTTTTTGTTCGGGTGCATAATTATAGTGCCGTCTGTATCATACAAATAAAGATTGCCTGACTCTCCTATTTTTACAGAACCTATCTTCCCCAGGAAATTATCCCTCATAAGGTCGACGCTGCCCGCCAATATGCCTTTTATTTTGCCTTTGCCGTCAAAAAGCGGCACGGTGAACATAATGGCAGGATGTTTATGCAGCTGTGAGGATATATACGGATCAGATATATAAGGTTTGTTTGTTTTAATGGTGTTTGACAGGTACTCCCGAAAAGAAAAATCTAATCCTCTTCTGCCCGGAGCATCTGGCGATTCAACGAACATTTTGCCTGACGGCGTGAACAAAAAAACTTTATTGTCAAACATTATGTGCAAACTCGGCATGTTGTCAAGAAATGCCTGCGTCTTTTCAGGGTGTTGCATTATGTCTGGAGGAGCAGCTTGTGCAACTGAGACAATGTGCTGCTGAGCCGCCAAAAGTTTGCTGTCAATTTCATCAGCAAGGATGGAGACCATGCGGAATTGCTGCTGAGCAATAGCGTCTTTAATGGATTTCTTATAGTGTGAGAAGGTGAAGAACGCAATTACTGCGAGTATAGTAACAACAAAAATCGAGATGATTAGTGTAAATCTCGTTTTTAATTTCATTGCAGTGCCATGGTTATTTGAAGACGCTGGTTATGCTGAAAAAGGCGCGGTTCAACCATAATCCTGGCGCATTATGTTTTTAAACTCTTTTCCAACATACCAATTACTTTTATAAAGCTTATTATATACCTTTTGGATCAGATTATAATCAATAGAACCCTCTTTATAAATATAATTGAGCGCGACAATGCTTCACATGTACTCACACCTACCAGAGGTTGGCCCGAATATCCTGTAGGGTATAAACGGTATTCAACATAACATCACTCTAATTACAAGTGGCACAGTTTTCGGAGGGCAGGTCCTAGGTTCAACAAGCCAAGAAAAGCGATAGTATTTCCTTTTCTTTTTTGATGCCATATTAAATTTTATACCAAAACCTTAACGCGACCTTACAGGGTGGTCAGAGGACACGCATTAAGCTATAGTACGCAAAGTAAGCAATGTGATTTCCGGTGGGACCCCTATTCGCACCGGCATCATGAATGTGCCCAGTCCTCTGTTTACATACAGGGTGGCTGATTTAGCGTTAGGCGCAGTGGCTCCATATGCTGCGCCTAACGGCAGGTGATACCTTCCCGCTACAAAATTCGTCACAAATAGCGCAGGGCTCCACTGATGATCCGCAATTTCGATCCGTACTTGACCGCCATGTGTGTGGCCGGCGAGGCTCAACTCGATTCCTAACGCAGCAGCGCGATAAAAAGTATTCGGGTTATGTGAAAGGAGGATATTGGGGATGTCCTTCCGTACAAGAGATTCCATATCGGGAAGCATCAGCGGGTGTTCACCGGAGAACCTTCGCCCCCCTTGGTAGTCGACCCCAATCAGATTGATTTTTCCCCCGCGCCACCGCAGCTCGGCACTTTCCTGACGCAACAAATGCATCCCATAACGCTGAAAGAACTTCTGTGCCAAGCCTTCCATTCCGGTATAGATTTCATGGTTTCCGTTGCAACCCCAGATTCCCAATGGCGCTCGCAACCTACTCAGCTCTGCAACACAGTCTTCAAGTGGATCCCGGTCATTACTGATCAAATCGCCAGTTAGCACGACCAGATCAGCATTCAATTCGTTGGCTATTGCGACAGCACGTCGAACATCGGCTCGTGGCATAAAATCACCGATATGGATATCACTCAACTGGACAATGCGCAGGCCGTCCAGAGTCCTTGGCAAATTCGCAATGGGAACCTCGACTTTTTCGATGCGGTATCGCAGCCGTTCCGAAGCAAAACCGTATGCCGTGACCATAAATGGGATGCTCCCAGCTATAACAGCAGCATAGCGTAAAAAGGTTCGCCGGACCGGATCAAAACTCTGTCGACGAGCAGAAGGTATGGCATGCATAGCCAGTCTCGACAGCCACCCAATGCCCTCCACCAACAGCACCAGGACACTCCCGAAAAAAGAAGCGAAAAGCCATAGTCTGGATACCGAAATAACCCAATTTCCTGGACCTCGGTGGGGAATGAAGTGAGCAAAAAGCGGTGTGAGAACTGTAGCTAACATCAGTAGGACCACAGCGATCAAAAGAGACCGCAGCAGGATTTTCCACTCGTGTCGCTTTATCGAACAAGTAAATCGCCATGCTCGCACGAACCAAAAGAGTTGCACGAGATACATAAGCGACAGGAACACAACCGACAAAAGAAACCTTGAGATCACAAATTATAATATCATTTTTCTGGCGGCAGTGACGTGATCATTCCGGACATAATGAATCAGAAACGATACCGCATCGAAAATAAACATCCGCGGCGAGATGTCTGCAGTGCCGTGCAAGCATAACAGGTGTTGTTAGCGCGCTTAACTGCTCACAGTACCTGAGACCAGTCTTGTTTTTTCATACCTGAGGAATACATCCCATAACTTTACGAATCTGCCGTGCACCGGGAAGAGCTCTTTTATTGGTGAGGATCGGAATCCGATTTTCTCCAGTGAGAAATTCCAGAAGTAACCTTCATCGACAGCTGCCTCAAAAGAAGTGATCCGGCATTTTCAGCGACGGGCACCTGATTCAGCCACAACTACTCACTTTTCAAGTCGGTAAATCACTCTTGATTTCGGTTTGGCATGCTCCTCATTTCTATCACGACTGAGAGGCTGGTGGTGTAATCCCACCGATCTACTTGTCGAAACCTTTACTCCTATATTTCGCATTTAAGAGTCTGCTATGGGAATGGGGTCATTGACTCTTGACAAAGTACCTTAAGGACTCTACCAAGACATTCATGTTTGTCAAATGTCAACAGGCTGTTGAAAAACTATCTATCAAATTCGGCTTAAGAATTGCATAACAAAAGTCATCCTGAAGATCAAGGAGGACAATTTGTTAGGAGAGAGACAGCGCAACGAAGCGATGTTCTACTATGTGCGGATAGAGGAAATGATTCCCGAAAACCATTTATTGCAGTTGGTGGACAAACATATCGACATCAGCTTCATAAGGGAAAAGGTAAAACATCTGTATAGTCACACCGGACGGCCTTCGATAGATCCCGAGATTCTGCTGAGGATGCTGTTTATAGGGTATCTCTACGGGATCACATCGGAGCGGCGCCTCTGCGAAGAAGTGAAGATGCATATTGGCTACCGGTGGTTTGTGGGACTAAACCTTGATGATAAGGTGCCAGACCATTCCACATTTTCGAAAAACCGTCATGAGAGGTTTTCGGAGAGTTCCCTTTTTCAGGATATATTTGACCAAATCGTCAACCAGTGTATCGCCAAAGGGCTACTTACGGGCAAGCACCTGACCGTAGACAGCACCTACATAAAAGCGAATGCTTCAATTAAGAGCCTTGAGCCCATAATTGTGGACATGAACAGCAGGGAATATATCGAGACGGTAGAGAAAGAGAATCCTGTTGATGAGAAAGCAGAAGGCAAGCACATGGGAACCCGGAGAGGGATATCCACATAAAGGCAAAAAGATCAGTAATAAGACACATCGTTCAAAAACCGATCCTGACGCCAGACTTGCGAGGAAGTCTTTTCATGCAGCCACTAACCTTTATCATGGTGCGACGTACGTGATGGACAACAGTAGCAGAATCATCCTGGGGGCTGATGTAGGCGGCCCTGACTTAAGAACAGACAGTCAGAAGGCACTTCAGCAGATACGCCGCATAAAGTGGCAATACAGGTGTTGT
>CAWHNC010000062.1:0-21078 GCA_963830245.1 Nitrospirota bacterium | reverse complement strand
CAACAGTGAGTGGGTTCAGGTGCCGGTGGCATTTAGTTTGAGAAAATGATTACTATTAAGACACGAGGCATTTTTTTGAAGGTAGATCTTTTTACGGCCCTGTGCCGCCTGAGGAGCAGTTATGCGGAAAATATTAATAGCGATTATGTGTCTTGTTGGATTGTCAGTTTCTAATTCGTATGCGGGGAATCTGGAGGACGGCCAGTCTGCCTATGATAAAAAGGATTATAAAACTGCTTACGATTTCTTTTTAATAGAGGCAAATAAAGGGGATGCCAAGGCTCAATATAATTTAGGCGTTATGTTTGCTAAGGGGCAAGGAGTATTGCCGGATTACAAAGAGGCAGTTAAATGGTATAAGCTTGCAGCGGAACAAGGATTTGCCGAGGCCCAAAACAATTTAGGCTTCATGTACGACTACGGTCAAGGAGTAACGCCGGATTATAAAGAGGCAGTTAAATGGTATAAGCTTGCAGCGGAACAAGGATTTGCCGAGGCCCAAAACAATTTAGGCTTCATGTACGACTACGGTCAAGGAGTAACGCCGGATTATAAAGAGGCAGTTAAATGGTATAAGCTTGCAGCGGAACAAGGAGATGCCGAGGCCCAAAATAATTTAGGCTTCATGTACGACTACGGCCGCGGAGTACCTCGGGATTATAAAGAAGCGGTTAAATGGTTTCAGCTTGCGGCTGGAAAGGGAATTGCCATGGCTAAGTGTGCCCTTGCTGGATTGTATGCCGAAGGATTAGGTATAACAAAAGATTTATCAACGGCTAAGAGACTTGCAAAAGAGGGCCTTGATGCCGGAGAACAAGACTGCGAGAAAGTATGGAAGAAATATAATTTAGCAGACTACTAATCTTGCCTCCTAAGGGACTTAAGAACGATACAATATCAAGTTGACAAAAGTTCCGATTAAGTATTATAAAAGACAATCTCAAGGTGCCGTAAGATTAATAGGGAATCCCGTGGGGCGGAAAAGCCGAATCGGGAGCGGGCCCGCCGCTGTAACCGGGGACGAAAGCCGACTGAGCCACTGGAGTAACACTCTGGGAAGGCCGGCAAGTAGGTAGGGGTCCCCAGAAAGTCGCAGACTTTTTGGGGTACTGTTGAAGATCCGGGAGCCAGAAGACCTGCCTGTGAGACTCAGTGATATGTTGCTGGTGACGGGAAGTTCATTCAGGCAATGCTCTGGCATACCCCCGTTTTCCACTCCACATTTCACCTATTACCCACTTCTTGCCGTGGCAGGCAGGAAAGAGGATGAAGTAAATCAGGGTGCAATCCTCAGGGCATTTTTGCCTTGGGGATTTTTTATTTTCAGGAGGAATCATTATGAAAAGCAAGACACCGGCAGCAGGCAGTAATCGTTACCGGATAGTTTTTTCAGGAGCTGTTTTATTCTTGCTTACCGCAAGGAACGCCTATGCCATGCATATCTCGGAGGGCATACTGCCTTTGAACTGGTGCGTATTATGGTTTGCTGTAGCCGCACCGTTTGTGGCATATGGATTGTACCGGTTGAAGAAAATATCTTCTACCGATCTCTCCTTCAAACCTCTGGTAGGCCTTATGGCTGCCATGGTATTTATTATCTCCTGCATGCCCATTCCTGTTCCGACAGCAGGCACATGTTCCCACCCCTGCGGAACGGGAATGTCAGCAATACTGCTCGGTCCCCCCATCAGCATCCTGATTACTGCGGTGGCCCTTCTTGTTCAGGCTCTATTCCTCTCGCATGGCGGGTTGAGCACATGGGGCGCCAATATTGTTTCCATGGGAATAATGGGATCATTTGCCGGATATGGGACGTTCAAGGCACTAAGGGCACTGAGGGTCAATATGACGGTCGCAGGCTTCTTTGCAGGACTATTTGCCGACTGGGCAACCTACCTGGGCACATCTATTATGCTTGCTGCAGGCATAAAAGGCGCTGATCCATTTATGCCTATTTTCACTAAGATCGTGATTTCCTTCATCCCTACACAGCTTCCTCTTGGAATTCTGGAAGGTGCAATGACCGCAGGTGCGGTAGTCCTGCTTGCCAGGAGACGTCCTGACCTCCTTATAAAGATGGGAGTGATAAAGCCCGGCGAGGCGGCATTATGAAAAGAAAACACTTCGAAACAATAAACAAGGCAGCAGCCGGGCTCTGCCTTATACTGGTGTTTTTCCTGAGCCTCAGCCTTGCACCGTCGGCCTTCTGCGAAGAAGAAAAAAAGTGGACCGGAGTTGATGAGTCAGTCGTTGAAAAGTATGCCAGGGAGCACGGCAGAGAAGCACGGAGACCCTATATCGATACCGATCAGGGGGACCTTCTCCTTTTTGTCTTTCTGATTGCAGGGACAGCAGGAGGTTTTCTGGCAGGGTATTCGTGGAAAAACCTCATGGAAAAGAAAACAACCTGCGAGGATAAGAAAAAAGATGCCCCGCCCTCCCAAACATCAAAAGAATAATACATTAAAATTTGACTTAACGCTCTACAGTGTATGGCATAATAATAAAAAAGAGCCCTGCGGGGCCTTCTGCACGGAAACCATGTACGATAGGAGGAGGGGACATTAAGTTGCGGGAAACAAGAGGGCTGTTTCAGGGAAGTTCCGGGGGGTATTTGCAAGCGTTGCTCCTTGCGAGTTCTTTTGTCATGCTCTTCGGTTTATTTTACGGATGTTCCGACCACAAGGTGCTTATTAGAACAGGACAGGCTGCCCCGCACTTTGAGCTATCTGATATTAACGGGAAGACGCTGAGATTTCCCGGAGACCTGCAGGGCAAAGTAGTCGTCATACGTTTCTGGGCCGACTGGTGCAAGTCATGCGCTGAGGAGATGCCGGTAATAGAAAAGGTATACAATAAATATAAGGATAAGGGGCTGGTAATTCTTGCAATTAATATAGGACAGGAAAAGGATGCTGTGGTGAAGTTTGCAAAAGGGATTGAAATCACATATCCTGTGCTCCTCGACCCGGGCGCCGTGGTCACCAGGCGGTATGGCGTTACCGGTCTGCCGATAACTTTTATAATTGACCGCAACGGTACCATAAGGCAGAAGATACTTGGTGAAGCCGGTAAGACGGTCTTCGAGGGGTTCGTGCTGGAACAACTGAAAAAATGAAATCAACGGGTAATAGGTCATGGGTTTTGGGTCATAGGTAAAGAAGTTTACTCTCATTCAGGAGGTACGGTATGCTTTTCAGGCGCTTGGTTCCAATCATCTGTCTTGTTGTTTTAGCTGCATCTCCGGCTGCTGCTGAAAGAAAGCCGGTTACGCCTGCAAAGAATGACAAATGTCCGGTCTGCGGAATGTTCGTTGCTATGTTCCCCGAGATGGTCGGGGAGATAATTTTCGAGGACGGGACATATGCGGCCTTCGATGGTCCCAAGGACATGTTCAGGTATTACCTGAACATGAAGAAGTACAATCCGTCGAAAAACATAAATGATATTGATGCGATATATGTGCATGAATACTACAACCTTACCTTTATTGACGGCCGCAAGGCTTATTACGTTGTGGGCAGCGATGTGTACGGTCCGATGGGCAGGGAGCTGATACCGTTTCTGACAGAGAAAGACGCTTTAGCATTCGAGAAAGACCACAAGGGTAAGATATTGAGATTCGGGGATGTAACTGAAGCGGTCCTGAAGGGACTTGAGTAGACCTTAATGTGGCAATTAGCTGGCGCCATCGTTTTTTGATGGTATGGGCTGGATGAGAAAATCGAGCATATATTTCGTCTACCTTGCGGTGAACTTTGCGCTGTTGCTCTTATTGGCCATCCATGCGTTGGTTGCCGTAAAGGATGCCTCCACCGGGCTTAACTTAAAAGCTGAAATGGTGGAAAGGCTGGAGCTTACTGACCTTTGTCTCTTCACTGAGGCAAGGTATACGAGGCACTTGTCACAAACCGATTTTAACACCCCGTTTCAGGACCACCCGATGTCTTTTGAACACTTTCCGTCAGGCTCCATTGTGGAACCGCCGCCCCACTTGCGATTGAATGGAGACCGTTTATAAAGGAGGTTGGGCTTAAGAGATGCGATGGCTCGATAAGCAGCGGAACATCATAGACTTTACACTCTCCTCACTGTTGAGGAGAAAAACGAAAAACCTGGCGCTGATGCTTGTCTATACGCTGGTTGTTTTTGTGCTGGCATCCGTTATGTTTTTTGCCGGGGCAATAAAAAAAGAGGCTTCCATAATACTCAGGGGCTCTCCGGAGATAATTGTTCAACGTTTGGTAGCCGGCAGGCAGGAACTGGCGCCTGCGGGATATATTGAAGGTATAAAAAAAATAAGAGGAGTACAGTCTGTTCATGGAAGGCTTTGGGGGTATTACTTCGAGCCCGTGGCCGGGGCCAATTTTACCCTTATAGTGCCGGAAGACGGTGCTGAAAAGGGCCAAATCGAGGTAGGTAAAGGTATCCTCAGGAGCATGCGGGCATCCGAAGGCGATATCCTTTCTCTGAAAAGCTACAAGGGGGACTGGGTTGTCCTGAAGATAAACGGGGCGCTGTCGTCCGAATCCGAGTTGGTGTCTTCCGACCTGATAATGATTTCCGAAGATGACTTTAGGCGCGTTTTTGGCATTTCAAAGGGGTACTTCACCGACCTGACTCTTCATGTACGTAATTCCAGGGAGCTTGTCACCATAGCCCAAAAGATAAAGGACCTTTACCCGGACACAAGACCTATAATCAGGGACGAGATACTGAGGACCTACGATTCGATTTTCAACTGGCGAAGCGGCTTACTGCTTGTGATAATGGCCGGCGCGGGCCTGGCGTTTATTATATTTGCGTGGGACAAGGCGTCAGGACTGAGCGCTGAGGAGAAGAAGGAGATAGGAATCCTGAAGGCCATCGGCTGGGAGACGTCTGATGTGATACTGATGAAGTTCTGGGAGGGGACGGTCATTTCTCTTTCGTCTTTTCTTGCAGGGATAATCCTGGCTTATTTTCATGTGTTCTTCATATCTTCAACACTTTTGGAGCCCGTGCTTAAAGGGTGGTCTGTTCTGTACCCCGACTTCAGGCTTACACCATTTATAGACGGGGCAGAGGTGACGACCCTTTTTTTTCTGTCGGTTCTGCCCTACACTGTTGCTACCATTGTTCCGTCATGGAGGGCCGCATCCGTTGATCCGGATTCGGTAATGAGGTGATAGAGCTTTCGGATATAAGGAAGGTCTTTAACGGCGGCAGACCTAACGAGTTCACCGCGGTCGATGGGGTGACGTTGTCAATTGAATCCCGCAATATAACGGTGCTCAAGGGTCCGAGCGGGTCTGGCAAGACCACTCTGCTGAGCATTATAGGTTGCATGGCGAGGCCCACTTCAGGAAGGCTGCAGCTCACCGGCCCGCTGACACGGGGCGTAACTTTTTCCGTTGAAGGCACGGCTGTGGAAGTTACCAGCGTGCCCGAGAGGTTCCTCACCGAGATAAGGAGGCGGGCCTTCGGCTTCATCTTCCAGCAGTTCAATCTCATCAAAGGCATAACAGTCCTCGAAAATGTGATGCTGCCGGCCTATCCGCTGGGAGAGGATTTCAGACTGCTCAGGGAACGTGCCGGAATGATTTTAAGCGATCTTAACCTTTACGGGAAGCTGTTTTCAAAGGTGGAATGGCTCTCCGGAGGGGAGGCGCAGAGGGTGGGCATAGCAAGGGCGCTTATAAACGACCCGACAGTAATAATAGCTGACGAGCCCACTGCCCACCTGGACACCAAACTGTCCGGTGAATTCATGGGGACCATAGAAAGGTTGAAGGGTGAGGGGAAAACTATTATCATTGCCAGTCATGACCCCATCGTCTTCGATTCGCCCATTATAGACCGGATAGTGGAGATGAGGGATGGGAGGTTAAGCGGGGGACATCAACGGCAATGATGCTGCATCCATCCATCATCGCCCTATTTTTATCATCTTTCCTCATAAGCATGCTTATTCTCTACTCGACTTATTACGGCATACTGATATTGAGGAAGTGGGACATAAAGAGCGGCAGCGAACTGCAACTTGAACTCGAAAGGAGGACCTATCTTATCTCCACTATCCTCACCTATGTTTTTGGCTTCCAGCTAATCTCGCTCTTTCTTTACGTTTATACTGCGGACATCCTCCATCCCCTCTTTGCAGGGGCTATGTGCGCCTCGGGTACGCTTTCTGTAAACTCCTACGGCTATCCCACGCTGATACTCAAGGTATTCAACTTCTTAACCGCCGGGCTCTGGCTCGTGCTGAATTATACAGACAACAAGGCTTACGACTATCCGCTTATCAAAAGCAAGTATAAGCTCCTTGTTTTTATAGCGCCTTTGGTAGTTGCCGAGACCTTTTTGCAGACCAAATATTTCCTTGGGTTGAAGCCCGACATCATTACCTCTTGCTGCAGTACTCTCTTCAGCAGTGATTCAACCGGCGTTGCCTCTGATTTGGCCTCGGTGCCCAGCATCCCCGGCAAGATCGTTTTTTATACGATTATGGGATTGACCCTTGCCAGCGGTGTGTACTTTTACCTGAAGGGCAGGGGAGGCTACATATTTTCCTCCCTCTGCGGTATATCGTTTGTTATTGCCATAATTTCCATGATATCCTTCTTCTCGCTCTATTACTACGAGCTCCCCTCCCATCACTGCCCGTTCGATATACTGCATAAGGAATACTACTACGTCGGTTATCCATTGTATCTTTGTATTTTCGGGGGCGCTGTTGCAGGCATGGGTACGGGAGTGCTGATGCCGTTCAGGAAGGTGGACAGCCTGACGAAAATAATACCGGTTATACATAAAAGGCTCATTCTATTTGCGCTTGTTTGTTTCCTGATCTTCGTTGTAATGGTGACATTCCGGATGGTCTCCACGCCTTTCAGGCTTGAGGGGTATTAGTGGTATAATTATAGGATAATGGATAACAGAACGGAACCGGGCGGCAGGAAATCGGTAACTGTCTACGCTGCACTGATAATGACCTTTAGTTGCCCCCATTGTGGCGCGGCTGTGGAAATAAAATCCGAAGCTATTCCTAATGATGATTTCAGTACCGCCTGCTCGAAATGTAATGGAAGCTTCCTCGTGAAACTGAATCAGAGGCAGTATGCCAGGAAAGAGGTCTACATTCCCCTCGCGTATTCGGTTTTTGATATCGATACTCTTTCCGACAGAAGGGCAAAAAATGGGACTATTGTCGAGATTTCCAAAGGCGGACTGCTTATCAAGGCGGACATGAACAAGTTTTCGGAGCTTTATGAGAAGACCGGGAATATTTTGTTCCTGCTTTTTTCGCTGCCTCCCAGGGAGCAGAGACTTAAGTTGAAGGGAGAGATACTGAGTGTGCTCCCTGGCAGGGACAGGAGTTTTCAGATGGGGGTCAAGTTCCTGGATCTCACTGAGCACCAGAATAAGGCGCTAGGTTTCTTTCTGATGCCTTAAGCGGCAGCGCAGTAGCCATCCCCTGCGCTATCAGCTTTCCGGATGTTTCGCTTTCCGCCTTGAATTCTACGACCAGCAGGCTTTTCCCCGCATGCACAATCCTGGCCTCGGCCTTCACTATATCCCCTATTGTGCTGGATCGGAACACGTTAAAACTCCACTGTACGCCGACGGCATCGACAACGGAGTTGACAGCCAGCGCGAACGCAACGTCGAGCAGTCCGAATATAAGTGCGCCGTGAGCGATCCTGTGGGCGTTAAGGAATTCTTCCTTCACCCCGGCCCTTACCACTGCATGCCCCTCTGATGCCTCCAGCAGCTCCATGCCGAAGAGGTGGAAGATCCTGTCGCCTTCAATAATTTTCTTTTCCCTGCCCATCAAGCCTCCTGCAGTTCAGCAAAAAGTCAAAACGAAAAAATATTATCTATTAACTTGCATCTAAATTACAAGTACGCGGGCAAATTTGCTCTAACTTGAGTGCCTGTCATTCCCGCGCTTAAGGCGCCTACTGTCGGCAGATAGTTAGCGGGAATCCATTCTTTTAAGGGCCTGGATACCCGCTTTCGCGGGTATGACAAATGTGAGTAACCGTATTTAAAATTTACACAGAAGATTTTACGCTACCGGCGGAAAAAAAAGAGCAACTCCGCAAGGGAGTTGCTCTGCTCTCATGGTTCTACAGGCTCAACATGACAAGTGTCATCCTGAGTCTGCAGAAGGGCGTTCTCAGAGTTTAAACTGGAGCTGCCATCTGAAGAAAGATCCGTCTTTTGCACCATTTGCACCAGATGTATAGAAGTTTCCGGGGATTAAATATTCCCACTGTACGAAAGCATCTATATTCTTATTGAACTTGTAATATGCGAGCACCGTGGGAAGCTGTCCGATGTCTTTGCCGCCATTGTTGCTGAACAGGTTAGGCGCGATAAGGCTATTGGATATGTTCGGATCAGGAGCGGTCAGGTACTGATATGACAATGTCAAGTTAGCACTATCAGTGAAATTCAGTTTAAGTGTAGCCTTGTATATATTAAGGTTTGTCCAGTATCCAGGTATGCCGTTACTATATTTAAGTGTAGCCGGAATCAAAGTGTATATATAAAGTTCATTCCAGTACGGTTGCCTCGAAAATAGAGGGTCCCACGATCCATCCGTCGTGCCCGAGTTATTGGAATTATGGCCGGACAAATAAACATAGCGCAACTCCGCATAAGGCTTTAAAGGAATATCCTTAAAGTTATAGCCCGCAAAAACATAACCTCCGTTCCCGGTCCGGTCGAGACCATTTGGATAGATGCCGCCATTGGCATATTTGCCTGACTCATGGGCGTATTCAGCCCCTGCCTTCCAGACAGAGTTATCATACAGCAGTCTTGCGCCGAAAGTGTTGAGATTGAGTCTTGGAGTTTGACTTGTGAGAGCTGTTGGGGAAACGTAATTAAATGCCGTGAATCCAGCCTCGGTTTTATATATATAATAAGGTTCAATATTAAAGTTGTCGATCTTGTTCTTGCTGTAAAGCACCACACCCTGTTCATCGGATGTGTTCAATATTCTTTTATTATCTATGTAACCATAAGCCCCATTAGAATTTACTGAACTATGCACTGACGGCAGATAAATATCAGTTTTCGGATCCGATATGTAAACCAGGTCAACACTGTTATTCGGCGTTATGTTAACGGTAGCTTTTGCAGCATTGAAATAAAAAGTCCTGGAGCCGTCACCGGGCGTACCTTCACTTACCAGGAAGCCTTCGCCATAAGTAAGCTCCTGTCGACCGATTCTAATATCAAGAGGGCCTCCTAATATTTTTTTATAATCCACATAGAGATTATCAAAAATGATTTCATCAGATTCGAAATGAGCAAAATGCGTCCCAGACGTCACAGTGTAGAACGGACTGAGATTTTCAGCCAACCTGTAGTGGTCTGAGCCCAGGTACTCTCTTGCTTCATTGGTCAATCTGACGTATAGCCCCAAACTATTATCCTGGTTCTCATTGTAATAAACACTGCCCCATAAAGAGGTTCTGAAACGAAAGAAATTTCTTTCGTTGAACGAGTTTTTATCGTCACTGCCATGTGGGTTTGTAGCGAGGTCTATCAGATTATCCCAGATTTCTTCCCTGATCCTTTCTGACGCCCCGTAATCGAACTTTAAATCTTCCGCACAGACGGACGACGCAAAAATAAACGCCGTAGCAATGGACAACAGCAGCATTAAATAACACTTTTTCATCTTGATCTTTCCTCCCCTGGACTACTCAACCCTGTAAAACTATTTTTATTAACCTAAAATTGGACAAGTTTAACACAAAGTGTAAAATTTTTACGTATAAAATTTCTTTAAGTGCCTATAAAAGCTACTAAATCCTTCGTTTGTCTATTACCCGCTGGATCTTGCCTTCTGACCTCTCGATACTATTTTTTTCTACTGGCCTGACCTCAACAGGTACGCCGAGTTCTGTTTCAAGTCTCGCTTTCACAGTTCCGATGAATTCCCCCAGGTTCTCTATCTGGCCGGAAAAGGTGGATTCCGATACTTCAAAGAGCACGGTTAGTTCATCGACAGGGCCTTTGCGGTCCACTATGATCTGATAATGCGGCTCAGCGCCTTCGGTCTCGGAAAGCACAGACTCTATCCGGGAGGGAAATATATTGATCCCCTTTATTTTTATCATGTCGTCCGTCCTGCCCAATACCTTGCCCATTCTGACTAATGTTCTGCCGCAGGGGCAGGACTCAGCAATAAGACTGGTAAGATCTCTGGTCCTGTAGCGGATTAGCGGGAAGGCCTCTTTTGTGAGCGTTGTGATTACCAGTTCGCCTGTTTTTCCGGGGGGCAGGGGAGTAAGCGTCTCGGGTTCGACCACTTCCACGAGGAAATGGTCTTCGTTGATGTGAAGGCCGTTGCGCTCAAGGCATTCACCGGCAACACCAGGACCCATAACCTCGCTCAGTCCGTAATTGTCGGTTGCTATTATCTTGAGCTTTTCCTGCAGCTCCCGGCGAAGCCCTTCAGACCATGGTTCTGCGCCGAAAAGACCGTATCTCAGTGAAAAAGAGTTAGCGTTTATTCCCATCTCGATTATCGTATCAGCGATGGCTAGGGCATAGCCGGGTGTGCAAATGAGTGCTGTTGTCCTGAAATCCTGCATTATCTTGACCTGCCGCCTGGTATTGCCGCTTGATATAGGTATGACCGATGCTCCCAGCCTTTCTGCCCCATAGTGAAGGCCCAGCGCACCCGTAAAAAGACCGTAGTCGAAGGCAATCTGTACGATGTCATTCTGCGTTACTCCCCCGGCGGTGAGTATCCTGGCCGCGAGGTTGGACCAGTTTTTTATATCGTTGCTCGTATAACCGACCACCGTTGGCGTTCCCGTAGTCCCTGATGAGGCCTGCACCCTGACGACTTCTCTTAAAGGCACGGCAAACATGCCGTAGGGGTAGCTTTCTCTGAGATCATCCTTGGTGGTGAAGGGAAGACTTTGAAGGTCTTCCAGCGAACGGAAACTGTCGGGATCTATTGAAAGCTCATCGAATTTCTTTTTGTAAAAGGGCACGTTCATATATACCCTGAAAAGCGTTGACTGCAGGCGCTCAAGCTGCAACTGTTCGAGTTCCTCCCTCGACATGCACTCCTTCACGGCTTCCCAGTACATAGCATCCCTCCTCTTTGTCTCACTATTAACTCTATCGTTGCATTTCGGGGTCGGAATCGGAATCGAAAAGCAAGAGAACGATTCCGATAGCGATCCCGATTCCGATCAGAAAACGGAACAGCATAAGCCGGCATGACGGTTTGTTTCAATATTTAAACTCCACATTTGGCAAGCATCCTCCTCAGATTCCAACATCTCTTCCCAGGTAAGCCCTCTGGACATCCCTGTTAAGTAAAAGATCTTCAGCTGGTTCCTGTAATATAATTCTTCCGGTTTCAAGCACGTATCCGGTGTCCGCCATCTTAAGGGCGCTGCGGGCGTTCTGCTCCACGAGCAGGACCGTAAGTCCTATTGTATCCCTGAGTTCTACAATATGGCCCAGAATGCTTTTGACTATTAGAGGGGCCAATCCCATGCCCGGCTCGTCCAGGAGAAGAAGTTTAGGCTTTGCCATTAAAGCACGCCCTATGGCAAGCATTTGCTGTTCGCCGCCCGAAAGCGTTCCTGCAAGCTGTTTTCTTCTTTCCCTGAGCACAGGGAATATCGAATATATCTTATCAATGTCATCTTTGAACATTGAGCGTTGCATAAATGAATAACGGTGATAGGCCCCAAGGAGCAGGTTGTCCCCAACAGTCATGGGCTTGAACACAAGTCCCCGTTCAGGCACCTGGGATATTCCCAGCGCCACAATCTTTTCCGCGCCGGACCAGGTTATATCCGCGCCGTCATAGACGATACTGCCGCCACTCGGTTTAATAAGGCCGGAGATTGCGTGCAAGAGAGTGGTTTTGCCTGCGCCGTTAGCTCCTATCAGGGCGACTATCTCTCCGCGGTTGACATGCAGTGAGACCCTTTTTATAGCATGTATTTTGCCATAGTGGACATCCACATTTTTTAGTACCAGCAAGGGCTTGTCACTCATCATCAACCCCGAGATATGCTGCGATTACTGTTTTGTTATTCTGGATTTCAGATGGAGAGCCTTCGGCGATTGCCTCTCCGAAATTCAGAACGGTTATCCGGTCGCTTATATGCATCACAAGGTCCATGTCATGTTCAACAAGGATTATAGTTATATCCATTTCTTCTCGTATTTTTTTGAGCATCCCGCCAAGGCTCCTGGTCTCTTTGATGTTCAGTCCCGCAGCCGGCTCATCGAGCAGAAGGAGCCTCGGTTCCGTTGCAAGCGCCCTTCCGATTTCGAGAGTCCTTTGCTCCCCTGCGGGGAGATTTGATGCAATGTCGTTTGTCCTGTGGCTCAGGTTGATATATTCAAGGATCTCTTTGCTCCTTTGTTCTGCCTCCTTCTCCTCCCTTATAACAAACGGCAACCGGAGTCCTGATGAGATGAAGCCTGCTTTTGTTTTTGAATATCTGCCGACCATAATGTTTTCGAGCGCTGTCATATCTCCGAACAATTCCAGATGCTGAAAGGTGCGTGAAATGCCCTGTCTTGATCTCTTTAGGGTAGACAGATTGCTGATGTCGAGGCCCGAGAAAAAGACCTCTCCCTTATCCGCTGAATACATGCCTGTGATTATATTCAGGAGGGTTGTTTTCCCAGCGCCATTTGGTCCGATAAGGGCGCCGATAGAGTTTTCCCTGACCCTGAAATTCACGCTGTTCAGCGCCCTCAGCCCTCCGAAATATTTTGTCATGTTTTTAACTTCAATCAACTCTGAATCCTTCAGGTTTTTTAAATTTCTCAATAAGCAGCGGGACAACGCCTTTTCTCAGGAACATGAGCGAGAGTGTCAGTATCAGGCCATATGCAAGCACATCGAATTCTTTGAATTGTTTTAAAAGCTCAGGCAGTATCGTTACGGCGATGGCGCCGATTATGCCGCCCCACAGATTCGTGATCCCGCCGACAACGACCATCATCAGGACCAGAACTGAATAGAAAAATGAAAAGCTGCCGGGGTTTATAAATGTAATGTAATGCGCGTAAAGTCCGCCTGCGAGCGCGGCATAGACCGCACTGAGCACAAACACCTTGATCTTGAGCATGACAACGTCCAATCCCATGGCGCGGCTTGCAAGCTCGCTGCCGTGGACCGCCTTCAGCGCCCTGCCGCTTCTTGAGTTTACAAGGTTCAACGAAAAAACCATAATCGCAGCGACGATCAACCAGACGAGATAGAAATAACCCGCTGTTGTATTCAGGGTGTGTCCGAAAATGCCGAACTGGGGTATGTCACCGAATCCGGAGGGCCCTCCCGGGCCCCATTCGTTCAGCGCGATTTGGACTATCTCACCGAACCCGAGCGTCGCAACTGCAAGATAATGGCCCTTCAGCCTTAAAGACGGGACAGCCAGAACAACTGCGGCCAGAGCAGCTGCCAACATCCCGAGAGCAAGACTCATTATGACCGGCAGCCCGTAATGCGCGCTCAGGATTGATGATACATAAGCTCCTATGCCGTAGAAGCCCGCCTGCCCAAGAGATATCTGGCCCGCAAATCCCATGAGGATGCAGAGCCCGATTGCAACGAGTGCGTTGATACCGGCAAAAATGCCGACTGTTAATGAATAGGAACTCCCTGTCATAAGGGGCAGAAAAATGATCAGAAGAACGAATATTAGCATAGCCAATGAGTTCGCTCTGTTCATGGTTAAAACTTTCTCAGCCGGGCCGCGGCACTGCTGCCGAAAATGCCGGAAGGTTTGAAGAAAAGCACGAGCAGCAGTATTAAGAGCGCGAGTGCGTCTTTAAATCCCGAATTCAGGTACCCGGCCGTCATCGATTCAAGGATGCCGATCAGCAATCCGCCGAGGACCGCCCCCCGGCCTCTTCCCAATCCTCCCATTATTGCGGCGCAGAAGCCTTTTACGGCAAGCATGGGCCCCCTGTCGTATTCCATCAATGAAATGGGAGTTATCGCTATACCGCCTATGGCGCCTACCACCGCGCTGAAAATGAACGAAAGCATTACCATCTGAGATACATTTATTCCGACCAGCTTTGCTGCAGTGGAGTCCACAGAGCACGCCTTCATCGCCTTGCCGGTTAACGTCTTGCTGAAAAAGAGGAACAGCAGGACTATGCACAAAGCCGTCACGCCGAGGACCCATAACGCCTGCTGCTGGATTATTGCGCCGCATATGCTTATGGGCTCACCCTCAGTAAATGGACTGTACGAATAGCTGTCCTTGCCGAATTTGAACATCAGGAGGCCCCGCAGAACTATTGAGTCGGATATGGTGATCATTATCATCAGCAGGAGGTCTTTATTCTTCAGGGGCCTTATGGTCAATCTTTCCATCAAAAGCCCCACAATTCCCGCCGTAAGTAAAGTCAGGAAAATCGAGACAAAGAAAGGCAGTTTTGCAGATTCCGTGAAGAACCACATCATCAGGCCGCCGATTACGACAAATTCACCCTGCGCCAGGTTGATGACAGACGTGGCATTGTAAATGATATTAAATCCCATGCCGACCAGGGCATATACTGCCCCGACGGTGAGGCCTGATAAAAGAAACTGCAAGAAAACGGTCAACAAATGATCAAGCTCTCCCGGCCTCAAAAACTAAAAAGTATACTCTTGCGAGAGGCTCTGAATTATTTCAGTATCTCCCAGTCCCCGTTTTTGACAACCACCATCTCAAATGCGGTCTTGTCGAGGCCGCAGTGGTCTTTAGGAGACATGTTGAAGATGCCGTCTGCTCCCGGCCATTTTACTATTTTAGTTTCAATATAGTCCCTGATCTTCTTTTTGTCTCCTCCGATATGCCTGATTGCCTCCGCTATCATCATGAGCGAATCATATACATGCCCGCCGAATGTGCCTGTTTCTCCTTTAAACCGGGCTTCATAATCCAGGGTATATTTTTTCAGGATTTTATACTGGGGATTTGTAACCGGAATTTTGTCCCATACCACGAGCCTGCCAAGAGGTGAGATAACGCCTTCAGATGCCTTGCCGGCAAGTTCGATGTTCTTTTTGCTACCCCATCCAAGGCTCTGATAAAGAGGGAGGCCCATCCTTAATGAGTTCCAGTTTTTTGTTACAATCACCTGTCCCGGGCCTACAGACCAGTTTATAATTGCCTGGGCGCCTGCTGCCTTGATCTTTACGAGTTGGGTTGTCATATCGGAATCTTTTGGTCCGTATTGTTCATCAGCGACTATGACAATGCCGAATCTGGAAGCTGTCTGACGTAGAGCTTTTTTCCCGGCATCGCCGTACCCGGTGGTTACAGTGATGATTCCGACCTTTGAAATGCCATGCTTTTTCATGTATGTATAGATCGCCTCAGCGGCGCTGATATCGTATTGAGGAGTTTTGAAGATCCAGTATCTTTCTGCAACAGGCTGGGTTATTTCCGCGCCTGCCGCACACGAAATCATAACAGTTTTGGCTTTGGTCATTATAGGTATGAGGGCCATAGACTCTCCTGTGGTTGAGGGCCCGATGATGGCAAGCACTTTATCCCGTTCGAGGAGTTTTTTTGCGGAAAGCACGGCCTGGGTTTCATCACTCTTTGAGTCCTCTATGATTATCTCAAGCGGACGGCCGTTTATGCCTCCAGCTTTGTTGATCTGGTCCTGCAGCAGGAGGGCTGTATTCTTCTCAGGCTCGCCGAGAAAAGAATATGCTCCTGTCACGGAAAAAACAGCGCCGATCCTGTAAGGTTCTGTCGCATAGGTGCTGCCTGCGCTCAGGAACAATAAAAAAAATCCGGTCAGCGCAAAAACTGCTTTTGTTATTTTCCTCATTTGACCTCCTGTTGTTTCATCTGTGCTTATTATAGTGAAAGCAATATGCAACGTTAAAAATGAATATCATAAAAGATAGCAAATTGTCAGCTATAAAAACAATATTGTCTGGCGTGATGCGTAAAGACAAAGGCACTTATTGGCTATCTTGCAGCTTGGCAGCAATTCAGTTTTTTTTTGCAAGGAAGACAAGAGGGGTGCACTTATTTTTCGACGCGTTGCAACTTTCGTAGGCAAATCACAATTTTTCAAATACCTAGAGCAACGCCAATTACTTTGGTGTTCAATTTGCCTTTTGCTACTCCCGCTTCGTACAGTATCCAAGGGCGACCAACACTATGATGCGTCAGTAGACACACAACTTCTGTTGCTTCGTCAATTTTTTCCATTATGGCTGGATACCATTCTGAGCCATATTCAATTCCTTGGGTCGCTTTTTTGTCAGATGATCTGAAGGACTTTAAAGCACCTGCGCTCGCACTTCTTAATAAGTTGCTAAATTCTTCAGCCAATTCAGCATCTCTTGTGTCGTGACTTATGAATACAAGTGGTGTTTTACTTTTGGTAATAATTTCTTTCGGTTCCTCTTTTTTGAGGGGTTCTGTCAAATTTCTTTTTGTCATTTATCTTCCTTTCACTTTCGGCACAAGCAGATGAAATCGTAATTGCACCACTGGTTTTTGCATTTTCTTATTACGTAAGGTCCCGTTTATTATTCCTTCTCGCTAAGAAGAGCGGCGGTTCCTCTTGGTAGACTTGCCATGAGCTGTTCTCTTCCCAATTTTGGCGAGCCTCTCGGCTATGCCAAGCGGCAATTGTCCCTTAGTCTCTTCCCTTTCTATGTCACTTCGTTGCCATGCAAAACGCAAATAATCTTTCTCACTGCCAAGCTCTTTACTCAATGCCCGCAAATCCAGTTTTTTCAGGATTTCAATTGTAATAGGCCGTTTATCTGTCCAGAAGATCATCGAGTCGAGAAACCCGACGGCAGGTTGAGAATTTAAAAGATATCCGATAAAATTCGCTTCCTCCTCTGACCAGCATGGCAGGAAATAAACAGTGTCATCTAACACAACCGATTTTCTTTCGTAAGGACCAACCACCTTAAACGCCAATCGTTTGTAAAAGCCTGATATAGCAATCTTCCATGGCGAGAACGAATAATCGCCGACTCCAAAGACTGAAAATCTTGGACGATTGCGATAGATAGAACTCGCCCGGTGAGATAAAGCACCGTCATGGTTTTCAAGATATCGCCAAGTTATAGGAGCCTTTCTCTTAATAACATTAGTGTCTTCTCCGACAAATTGCTGGGTGACTAACATATACTTTCGACCAAAGCGAACATCGCCGTTTCCAATATCTGAACTTTTGAGCAGTGGGAATATATAGTCATGCTCAAGCTCAACAAGTTCTCCATATCCATTCCGGTACCGTTCACCATCATATTCCAGTTCCATCACTTTTGAACAATCGTGTTTAATGCCTGATCGCCAAGTATATGAATAATCAATTCCTTTTAGATGCTTCCACCTTTCGTACTTCTCGACGTTTGAGATCAATAAACTATCCCGATAGCCAATAGTATGGGCGGCACGACTATCCGTCAAATTGTCGAAAATGAAGCAATCTTTTGAGGCAGACTTCTCAGATAGATCCATGACAAAGAAACAGGCATCGACAGATGCGCCGAAATATTTTTGGGCGTCTACTAAATACATATTAGCTAAAGATATTCGCAAGTCGTTCTTCCATGCATGAGATAGCACCTTCCTGGCCACTGCTGTTTTACACAGCATCGCTATTATGCCGCGACGCTCCTTCAACCAATCAAGATGGTTCAACAACATCCATTCAGATATATCAAAGTTACTTTTTCCAGTAATAGCATCAAAGCCTTTACGTACCTGGAAGTTAGACTTCTCCGGCAGGTTCTTACTCTGTAATAGCCCCAGTTCTGCACTTGTGACCCAGGGAGGATTGCCTACAATAAGAACTGGGTCACGCAATCCTGTAACTATTTCGGACCAACTTAAAGAAAAAAAATCACCCAATATTAGACGTATCCGATTTTTTTTATCTATCTTTGCAACGCTCATCTTTAGCTCACTCAGATATTGATCATTTATATCAATCCCTATAAATTTTTGTGCATGTGGAAAGGTTTCAGCCGCTGCCAGAAGAAATGACCCTTTCCCACAAGTTGGTTCTAAAACAGAGTGCGGCTGGATTCCAAGCCTGGCCAAAACGGATACCGCTTGCTTAGCAAGCTGCGGCGGGGTTTGAAAATCACCATATTCCCACTGTTTCTTGGTCTTTTGTACCATTTCTTGCCTTACCTTATTCGACGAATGCCTTCTATTGCGCCGGCCTTCTGAATTACTCGCCCATATTGAAGTCTCCATTGCAACGCATTGGATATAGTCAAATATCCTTGTGTCGGATGCTTTCCGATAATTTCTTCCGCTATGTCACGCGCTTCAATATCGTCAACCGGCAGATTCTTGTCTTGCATGAAAGCCACAAGATCATCTATGTTTCCTTCGTTATCAAGAATATTGAGAATTCCTTTGGTCATCTGAAAATCGGCGGTCCTGTCTTTCTCAACAAATATTGTATGTTCCATGTTAAGACGGCCAGTACGGCCTTTATGGTCATCCACTTTGTCGTAAACAAATACTAAGAGGTGGTAACCAAGGCCATATATTTTTTGTTTTCCAGCCTTATATGGACAGGAAGACTGCGGTTGCTTAATACTTGTAACCTTCATATCGACTTTAAGCCCAGGAAAATCTATGCCGGATGCCGAATTCCCCAATTCATAATCGTATTTTACAGATAAATATTGTGTAAATTTATGCTCAAGATATGTTCCAACAGCCTTTCCATCCGTTACCCCGTATAAGCTTGGTTCATCGTATGTGCTTTCCATTTCAGCAAACTTTGCTGCCTCATCAAGAAGCGTCTTAATTTCAAGTTTATTCTTTTTCGGCATTTCCAAATCGCCTCCCATTCATACACCGCAATCCAACCATTCCTTGCGTCCATATGCCGCCACCCGGAATGCTACTTTTCCAAGTTACGATATTATATATTTATTAAATAAAAAAAGGCATGAGACGTCTTTATTCCTATATTCGGAATTAAGAAGGCACCCGAAGGGTTATAATATCTAAGTTTCCGCAAAAAACGATATTTCACCCAGGTGAGGTGCCTATGAGTATTATACCAAGGAAGATCGAGATAGAGTTCACAGGCGAGCAGATTTCAGCCTCGGCGGGATCAGTATTTTTTTCAGCAATGGCAGCGAGGATTGGCCTGACTGACCAAGTAAGATCGGCCATCAAGCTGAAGAAGCGGACACGTGCCGCATCAGATGTCGAGATGCTTTTGAGCCTTGTATACAGTCTGGCACAGGGGGATGGCGCAATTCTGGATGTCGATCGTCTTGGGGCAGACGATGCGAGGTGCGCACTGCTCGGGCTTGGGCGAGTTCCCAATCATCGTATGGGCACGTTTCGACAATGCCTATTACAGGAGAGAGGTAGTTCAATTCTGTAAAGAGCATGGATGGGATTATTCAATCAGCGTTACGAGCAATACTTACAAGCGTCCGTTAAGGGAGATGATGGAGGGTTTTATCCAGGAGGATTGGGAGGCGATAAACGACGACGGCAGCGAACATGCCGCGTTCTGTGCATCATCGGCCTGCGGGATGGAAACACGAGCAAATCTATGTAGTAGTCCGCACTATGCAGGAAGAAAAACAGAAACTGTTATTTCCGCTTTATACATTTATCCTGGTCAGCAGGAACGATATACCTCTTGCGGAGCTCGTGAAGCGTCACCGCGAAAAGCAGGGACAGGAGAACGCATTGAAGAGGCCGCTTATTCACTTGGATTTGCGTCACTCTCCGTGCGGGTTGTTTAATGCAAACAGGGCATTTTATGCCGCAGGACAGATAGCTCAGATACTGCTGATAGCTCTGAAGATGAAGCTTTTGCCAAAGGAAGCGCGTAGTCCGCGTAGTCATGGGATACGGACCATCATCCGTGATCTTGTCCGAGTAGCGGAGAAGCTGGTCTATCATGCCCGGAAATAGAAGTTGTTGTTCGCAAAATCGGCTTTTCGTTTAAATTGGCTGTCTATGCTGCCGATTGTCTTGCATCCTCGGGATGATCAAAACGCTGATACAGTAAAAAAGAATTTCGCAATTTGTTATGAAGGGACAACTGCGTCTGAACAAGGTTCAGCTTTAATCAAAATCGGCAAATAAAACTATTGTGCTGACCAAAAGCTGTCATTTCCGCGGTCTTTTGAGCCGGAATCCAGAAAATTCCTGGATGCCCGCTTACAATCCGCGGGCATGACTGTCATATTTAAATGCAGGGGTAACAAAATTTAGCTTTTACAGTTCTTATCAGGGAATCAAGGCTTTATTGAGGCATTCGAGTAATTCACAATAGCCCGATAGGAGCCAACTTGCGGGCAACGTAAAAAAAGAATCCCCCAATAAACGCCGGCCAGAATCAGCCTCTTCTTTATGTGCGCGAAGGCCTCCACGGCGAAGACCGGCGTCCTCATCGACGTTAATAAGCTCTCCGCCGATGCTACCGTCGCCCTCGATTGGTGGTTTACCTCCGATAACGGTAAATACGTCGCCTACGGCACCTCGCCCAGCGGTTCCGAAGAAAGCACTCTCCGCATCCTCGATACCGCTACCGGCCGCACGCTGCCCGACGCCATCGACCGCACTCGCTTCGCCAGTCTCGCCTGGCTCAACCCCGACTCCGGCTTCTACTACACTCGCCATCCCCACAAGGGCGACGTCCCGCCGGGCGAAGAGGTCTATCACGTCAAGCTCTTCTTTCATCGACTCGGCCCGACCCCGCCAAAGATCCGCTCATCTACGAAGACAAGCGCAACCCGCAGAACATCCCCACCGTCAGCATCTCCGACGACGATCGCTGGCTGCTGATCAACGTCGAACAAGGCTGGTCAAAAACCGAAATGTTCCTACTGGATCGCCATGCCGGCCCCAATGCCGCTCCCGTCGAGATGACCACGGGCAAGGAAATCCCTCTACGGCGGCGACTTCTTCAAAGGCAAGATCTACATCACCACCAATGAAGACGCCCCCGACTTCCGCGTCTTCGTCGCCGACGCCGCGCATCCTCAGCGCGCCAACTGGAAGGAGCTCATCCCCGAAAGCGACGCCGTCTTAGCAATACGCTGAAGCGGCTACATAACAC
>CAWHNC010000061.1:0-26313 GCA_963830245.1 Nitrospirota bacterium | reverse complement strand
TGATAACTGCAAGTATCGCCCCTATTTCAATCGCCTGGGTGTTCATAGTGTCAACCATGGAAGAGAGTTTTATTGTCGCAGCATGGACTTTGCCTATCTTGCCTATTGCTTCCGACATAGCTGCTTCGCCAGCCTCGGCATCAAGCATAGCGGCCGTACTCATATCCGCGGCAGCCCCGGCGTTTTGTGCAATATCGGTGACGGTCTTACTCATTTGTTCGGCAGCGACGGCGACCTGGTTTGACTGCCCGGATTGCTCAACCGCGTTGGCGACGGTCTTCTCTGCGTTTTCACGGAGTAGATCAGAGGTTTCCACAACCACACCGGCGATCTGCACTATGTCTTTCACCATGGCGCGCAGAGAAAGCACCATGGCATCGAAGCTCCGCGCAAGCCTCCCTATTTCGTCATTACCCTCAATCCCTGTCGTGATGCTCAGGTCGCCGTCCGTCATGGCTCTCACTGTGCGTTCGAGGTGAGTCAATGGTTTTAGGGCAGTACCGACTATGAAATACAGCAGGACAGCCACGGAGAGCGTCCCCATAATTCCTAATGCGAAATAAAGGCTCCTCATGTGGCTGATTCTAATGAAAGAATCTTTTAACGGGACTGTTATGCTAACGGCTCCGAGAACAGTTCCTTCAGTAACATTATGGCAGGAAAGACAGTTGGTTCCGTTGTAATTTGATTTCGCTATATAAGGGAAAACGCCCCTGATGGATTCCCCATGAATGACTACGGACTCTTTGCCGCTCAGCGCATCTTTCTCAAAGTTATCTTCCGGCTGCTCGCCGGCATCCCCCTCTCCCCAATCCAGATTGACGGCAGCCGCCCTGATAACTCTTACTTCGGATACGTGTTTCATCTGGTCGATAAACAACCTTTTCGTATCCCTGATTGACCCGGACATCATCATCGAGGTCAAAGCATTGAGAATAGTCTCCCGGTAGCCTTGCATCGTGGTTGTCTGAGCCTCGTTAATGACAATATCCCTGGTTGCGTAAGTTGTAACAAGGACAGTGATTAAAATCCCGGCGGTTACCGCAATTACCGCAGGAACAATGACTTTCCATCTAAGTGAAAGATTTCTTATGTAAACAGAAAATTGCATCAAAATAAATACTCCTTTACCAGTAAATTATCGCTATGCCGTTGCCGCCTGCGCCGCCAGGAGATCCATTCGGCCACCGCCACCGCCGCCGCCACCGCCGCCAACCCCGCCTCTGCCGCCAGCTCCGGCAAACCACGTAGTACTCATCCCGCCTCCACCGCCGCCACCACCGAATCCTCCATCACCTCCATCACCGCCATCGCAGCCATTTGATCCGTAGCCGCCACCGCCGCCTCCACCACCCAATCCCCCGCTGAATCCCGGCTGAACAAATGGCATATAATTGCCTGAGCCGTACACGCAGCTCGACGTTTCCTCCGTCTCCCTGAATGTCCAGAGGATCCCACCAGATGCCGTTGCTCATTCCCAATTGATTGGCCGATGATGTACTTCCGAAGGCATAGCCGCCGTATTGTCCTTTTGGGTTTATGTATCCTGAACTTCCAAGTCCGTTGCCGAAGCCTCCGCCCTCCACGTTATTGGAATTGCCGCCATTGGCCAAAGGGCCGCCGGCCCCGCCGCCGCCACCGCCACTATTCCACGTTCCCGCCCCACCCTGGTGGTTGAGAGCCCCCCCGCTCCCCTGTCCACCTACGTTCGCGCTGCAGTTCCCATTCGTTCCGGCTCCGGCAGAGATACCGGAGCCACCGACATTTATTGTTGTCGCAGTTCCGCTGCCGGCGCCTCCAACAGTTACGCTAACAGTCGCGGTCCCGGAGATTGACAGCGTATTCTCGGAATACCCCCCACCAGAACCTCCAGCAGAAGCGTAACCCCAACAGGAGTTAGTGTAATTACCGTTGCCGCCAGGACCTATGGCAACGATCTTAACGCGTGTAACACCAGCCGGAAGAGTCCATCCATAGCTGCCAGCTACAGCAAAGATCAGCCTATTCTGGTAACCAGCCGACGAGGTGCAAGTGCCGCCACTGCAGGAGATTAGAGGACCTGGACTTTGATTATTGCAATAGATGGTTCCAGATCCCAAGCCACCGAAGTTACAAGAGATGCCGATGGCGCCTCCGGAACTTGCTGATGGCACACCGGGAATATAGACGCTGCTCGCAGCGAAACAGGGGAAAGCAGTGAATATAAGTGTTAACACTACAAGTACAGCGAAGATTGACGTTGCCGGATACTTCTTTATCATTTGTTTCTCCTTAATACGTTACCTATATAAGCAACATAACCGAATCTGTGACCGGATCAGGATATTGCTCTGATAATCTGCGCGATGCGTTTTTTCAAATCATCAGTGATATTAATAAATTGCACTCCGGTCTCATACATACCATCAGTCACCGGGCGCACCCATTTGACTTCCCCGCATATGGCTGCAGCGAAACCGCTGCGCTTGTCATGGAACTGTATTGCTATTTCAATAACATCTCCGGCCTCGTATTTACTGTCCAATGCGAAGCCAAGTCCGTTTTCACTTATGTCCGCTTTAAGCACGATACCGAGAAAAAAAGCGGAATCAGGCATTTCCACGACCCCTCGCGGCGGAGCGGGGCCGGCAATTTTACGGGTTTTTATACAGACATAATTATGAAAACGAGAATGTTTCCGGCTTTCTGCCCTCCCTTTCTCCGATTCACGGTTGCTGTTCATTAATTGACCTCTTTTCGTCCTTATTTTGATTGCCGAACATTTCACTGTAGGTTTGGCATATATTAAAAGGCGGTATAATATTCCCGGCGGCCTCCTGACAAATCAATGCTTTGATCATCACTGTCGCGTTTTTTTCCTCTGTCGTCTTTTTGTATGTATCGCATAGTTCAAGCGCGAGTTGAAGGTCATCCTCACCGGACAACTGATAAATCAGTTCGTACCAGCCGATGACATCCGAGGTAAGGATCTTTAAGTTGCAGAACTGCTGCGATTTAATTACTAATGGGGCTTCCATAGTTCACCTTTTTATTGACAATTTTGGATCAGGCTGAAAGTTTTGTTTTACTTTGGTGCCGTTGCATGAAGTTATCGTAGTCCCACAGAGTATTTCGCATGGACGTGGTTACTCTCTCAAACTCGTTTTCGGGTATTGTGCCGTTACCGATCATCAGCTCTATATGCTGAGAGAATGTCATGCAGCCGGGTATTACCTTCCCATCCGTGTTTTCTTCATAAAATGCCCGGCAAATCGTGGACAATTTCTTCGGGTCGTTACCCTCAATATGGGTTTTTACCATCCTGTTAGGAATAAAGACTTCATAAAGCGGAACTAATTTGCCTCGAAGGGTATGGTAAAGATAATGGAAGACAACAGCGTGTAACGCGGTACTGAGCAATTGCTTGTTTTCCCCCGCAGCCGCCAGTAACAGCGATATCGCCTCAGTAGTGTTCTTTGGGTGCATTGTTGAAAAGACAACATGACCGGAGTTGGCGACTTCCAATACGTGATAGATCTCCTGCAGTGTGCGGGCCTCGGAAATCATGCAGATAGAGGGGTTGTTCCTGAGCATGTTATGCTTTATCACTTCGAAGAGGGTCAAATTTTCTTCAGGGCAGATATCCTCGCCGAGCCTGAATTGTCTGACAATAGCGCTTGTCTGCAAAAACCGCTGCTCGATGGGGTCCTCATATGTCAAAATAGCTCCGTTTATGCGGTTCCCCAGGTAATTTATTTCACTCGACATGTGAGTCGATTTGCCGCTGCCAGTCGGCCCGCAGTGAAGAATCAGTCCGCCGCCATTAATATAGCCCAGAGTCAATTCGCGGTCCTTTTGCCCCTCCACAGCCGCGAAGTTCGGCATGTCAACCTCGGTAACAAGACCTTTGATCATGTGCTTGTAAAATGGCGGGTAAATTAATTTTTCAAATTCCAATATTTCAAAATCCAGGCAGCGGATAACAATAGCTATCCCCAGATAATCACGAGAAACATTCACACGGTAAACCCCGTTACCATAGATTGCGATATCAAACTCGATATTCGACACTTTCTCAATATCCCGCGTCTCTCTATTTGTAAGTGATTTGACCAGATACAATAACTGGTCATCAGACGGCTTAAGGATATTACCGTCGAATTTCATATGAAACGGAACATACATTTTATTCGTCCCGAGCCGGACGACCTGATTTTCCCTGATCATTATGTCCGTAATGGGCCGGTTTATCTTTATCTTATGCACAGCTTGCAATAATTCGCTGAACCATCGATTGCCATCGCCTATTTTGGCATTGAATTCACGGAACCCGCTTTCCGGATTCTTATTCTCAAAGCCAAAATCGCGAAGTGTGTTGGCCTTCATGTTGTGTCAACCCTCCCTCGTAAATATTAATTTGCAAATTGCTCAGATTTCATACAAACATGATTTGTCGATTACGCCTTCCTTTATTCTCTCAAGAAAGGCAGATAGCTTTGCCTTGCCTATCTGGTCCAATAGTACCCGGCTTTTTATGTCGTTTGGACTCGGTTTTTCTTTGATAATATCGCTGATAAGTTCCTGGCTGGGAACGAAGTAGTCATAGATAACCACCCTGCCGTCTACTCCTGTATAATGGCACTTGTTACACCCGCTCTCGTTCTTTCTGTATCCCATGGCTTTAAAGGATATAAGCTTTCTCTTTTTCCACCTTTGAGAGGGAGTTAAGATATCGGACATCATCCTGCCCGAAATCGATCTCTGTTTCTATCTTGCATTCCTTACACAGTTTTGGCAGGAGAAGCTGGTTCAAAGACATGCGGATCATTCGTGCCGACACATGAATCGGCACATTAAACATTTCGTTGATTGCGCTATATATCTCAAAGGAACTCTGTATGTGCAGGGTGGTAAATATCAATTGCCCTGCATTTGCCTGTTCCAGCATGGCGTTTGTCAGTCCCGCCGATTTTCTCCACTCTCCGATAAATATGACATCGTAATCCCCTCTTTTGAAGGACTTGATATATTGCTCGAATCCCATCGTCAGATCTTTGTTTTCCGGCTCGTATATTTGATGTTGGACAATGTTGTGGTTGTCGAACACGTACTCGATAGGATCTTCAACTGTCCCGACTTTTTTAGTCCTCTCGAAGGTCGTCAATATTTCCCATATTGTTGTGGATTTCCCCGAGCCGACGACGCCGCTTACGACAATAAGCCCTGTTTTCATGCGGGTTATTGATTTAAAGGCAGGAATATCTTCATCGGAGAACCCCCATCTTTTCAGATTGGATGTCAAATTTGTCGATATCTTATCGCCGACTTTTGAAATTAGCCTTGCCGTAGTATCAGTATGCTCCAATGTCCAGCCATCGGGGACAAACTCAAGCCTTAACCCGACTCCGAGGTCCTCGTATTCAATTTTAGCGGGCTGAGATACTTTGCTTTCATCCGGGTTGAAACCGCCTTTTGTGTTTAAATTTGCCTCTTGCCTGATTAGCGCCGAGAACTCCCTTCCCTGCTCAACGTTCATCAGGAACTCCGTCATTTCGAGGAATCTGCCGTCTATCCTAAAAAAGACCCTATAGTACTCCGTCTTGGGCAGTATGTGGATATCCGAGGCCTTCAATAAAAGTGCTTTTTTGACCACGTCCTTAAACGTAAAGCTTACGAGATCGCTTTTCTCCCGGGGTAAATCTATAAGACACTCGACGGACATATTCGTACACTCGTCATAACCCATCAGCAGCTGAATATCGCTCACAGGCTCAGGATAGTAGACCGGCCGTACTCGTATGTAACTAGTGTCATTCAGGTAATATACTTCTCCGTCCTTAACAGTTATCGATTTTGGGTCATAATCGACTATGATGCCTTCATAGTCCAACTCCTTTATGACCTCTTTTATTATTTCTTTAGTTTCCTGATAAGTCAGAACACCCAATGAGTGCAATGTGTGAATTATGTGCGGGTGTTTTATCTCCTCTTTTTTGTGCACTGCAGCATGAAATTCTTTTCTCCCAAGTTCTAATATCTTGTTCTTGTCAAATTTCCTTTCCTTGGTATTGCCGTTTTTCCCGGCAGCTTTTTGGCCGATTGCAACTATTACTTTTTGCACAAAATGCCGGTAAAAACCATTTTCCCTTCTCTCTTTGACAGGCTTGCCGTTTTTTTGGGCGGCGATAACCTTTTCAATGTCTGCAGCGGTTACGTACCCGCATTCGACAATTATCTCACCCAGCAGTTTATGGCTGCCAAGTCCCCGCAATTCATTTTGCCGCTCAAGAGCTGATTGCAAATTATGTTCAGAGATAATGCCGTTACGCACGAGAAGTTCGCCTAACAGGAGTTTTTTGGGGGATTTATCGGGTATATGTGATGGCATATCAGTTGACGATATCCGCATATGCGCACGGGTCGGTCTGTCCGCTGATCGGCGCCGAATTATCGCTTTTCATAAGGTTGTAGGTATAAGGTGCAAGATCGGTAAGACTATATGCATTATTCAACAGATTCACGCCGTATTGTTCAGGGTGAGCACACGTGAACGTACTTGACGATGTCAGCCCCTGCACAGTATTCAAGCTCCCCGTATTGCCGGCCTGAAACATATAGCTCCAGGTAAAGGACTCGTTGAGGGCTGAGCAGTTGTTGGCTTTCCCCAGGTAATACGTTACCCGGCATATATTCACAAGCGTCTGCTCTACGCTTGTGAGCCTATATTGCTCCATGGCCGTGTTAGCAGCAGCGGTCATATTTGCGGCGGTTGCCGCGTTTGCGCCGCCTCCGTAAATCACGGACTCAGGCGCAAGGCTGTCGACTATCGCTGCGTTATCGTATTTGGCGCGGTTGACCACTCCTGAAGTAAATAACGCCATTACAACAAGCAACCCCGCAATGACAGGCATAAGCAGCGCCATATTATTGGCAGGGGGTTCCCGTTGTCGTCACGGTAACCGTGTTTGCGGATGCAACAGCAGTGACAAGACTGCCATATCCAGTGTTGATTTTATCCACCAACTGTTGCTGCGCGTCTGTGGAAGGGGTTGCCGTGTCAATGATTTGTATTATCATGCTGCTGCCCCCGGACGCGCACTGATATTTCCATTGATTAATGTCCGTAGATGTCGATCCGACATACGCAGCTACCGCGTTGGTCGCCGTAGTAGTAGCCCCGGACGTAATACTCCCTGGATTAGCCGCGGCAGGATAAGTCATATTGTGTGAGGCTTTTGTGAGATCCATACTGCTCATGACGCTGGCAAACTGATTATTTTTTGACTGCACCCAACTTGCAGCGGTACCGCGGGCGCGAACGCCCAAAACAGTGGATATAATAACCGCAGCGATAGCTAATACTACGATAACCTCGATTATCGTAAATCCCCCCTGATGCTTTAATTCCTTGAATAGTCTGCGCACAATCTTTTTCATATTGTCTCCTTGTCTCTTTTTTTTATGGATTGCTCCATGTTTTCACTATAGATATTATTTCCGCAGCACCTGGCGATCAGCCCTTCACTTTCCGGCCCCCATCCTGGAGACGGAATTTATTATGTCTACGAAAGTAAAAAGGGCGATGCCCACCGGCCATGCTGCCAGCAGAGTGAACATCTTATTGAATGTGCCGGTAGCAGTGCTTACGGTCTCTTCAATCTCGGATATTCTGTCTTCCGCAATATTGGAGATCACTCTTCTTTCTTCCGTTGCTTTAGCAGATGTCTTCAGTAACGCAATTTCAACAGGAGTCATGTAATAAGACAGTGCCGTTGTCAATGCGCCCATGTCATTTTTATTCCTGAGCTTGTCCAGCTTTAGATGCTTATCATTGATTTTCCGCAAAAAAGACAACGCATCCATGGATGACATGCCGCTATCGAACAGGGTTTTTGTCACTAACAGATAATTTGTGGATTTAACATGCTTGTAAACTTTCTGCCACTTGGGGACTTTATCAGGGTATTTCATGATAATAAAATGCGCCAGAATAATAGGTGCGCTCACCAGAAAAGCAAAATAGTTCCTGAGAAAGCTGATGGCCGATATATCCACATTGGGGACGCTGGAGAAGCTTGTGTAGAAAGTGTTTACTGAATAATAAGACAGTACGCCGGCGAGAACATACGTTATGGTAGGACCTATCAGGGCATTGCGCATCTTTGATTCAGCCCTGACAATTATGGCCTCCATTTTTGAATAGCTCTTGAACATGTCGCTTCCCGTAATGCCTCTGTTCTCCGCCGCCCTAAGTACGCAGAGGATATCCGCGCCGAGGATGTCTTTATATGCCATGCTTCGGGGCTTGCCTTTTGACAACAATGCAATTGCGGCATCGAGAAGCAGCGCAGTACCTGTTTTGAAGACCTGCTTCTGCTTTGAAAATAGTTTTATTATTGCATCGAAAACCTCGTCGCCTTTTAATTCGTCACTTGTATACCTGAGGACATCGATATTGGACAGCCCCGAAGCTCTGGCGGATTCCTCTACGCTGTATATAATTTTCCGCGCCCCTTTCCGTTTGCCTATCGCACTGAGTTTTTGTAACAATTCGATTACGTTCACCATCTTCCCCCCCCTTAACTGGGCCCCACTACTGTCCACCTGCAAAAGTCAGGATAAGCTGTACCTGCCGCCGTACATAAGGGACTCACGATCAGGCTGTTATAGGGAGGCATTGGTCCATAGGCGGCAGCCGCCAGCGCCGCCAGGTATCCGCTCTGCGGCAAAGGCGGTACATTGGTCGATGGAACGCAGCCTGAAACGTTTCCGGTGCAGCCGTTGTTGATCGGAATAAGCCTCAGGGGATTACCGAACGCGTCCGCAGCATAAGTCAGGTTCGACGACATAAGGTTAGTGGTTATGAGCAGCCATGTCGAGGCAAAGTTACTGACCTGGGCCGCTGTTGCCCATTGCGTGCCCGAAACAATGGAACTGCATGTGGTAGCGTTGTTGCACAGAGTCAGCGTGTTGGCCTGGCTTGTCGCCAGGGCCTGCCATACCCACGGAACAAAAATCGAATCCTGGGTGGATAGGCCATTCGGGGGAACGTTTTCAAACTCCGCGACCCTGTTACTCACGGCGTATCCTCTGAGTGCGGCGTCAAGGGCAATTAGATTGTCCCTTGTCTTCTTAACCCTGTCCAAGTATAAGTCAGTCATGTCCAGCCTATTTGCGTATATGGAGGGATCAGACCCGTTAAGCATGTCGTTACAGGATATGGTGCTGCCCACGTTGCTTAATACCTTGTTGTACTGGATATAGATTGCGGACGGAAAATTCAGGAAATTCAGGAAATCGGCGTTGGTGCCGGCGTTGTGGGGAGTAGTAAAAATATTTACAGTGTTAGCATACGCATTGCTGGTCGGGCCGGTGGATGTTTGGTACTGTATCCCGGTGACATTCAGTCCTGCGCAATTGAAAGTAACGCTCGTTGCAGTCTGTCCCGTATATGTGCAGTAATTGCTTGTGTTGCTGATTATGGAATTTACCGTGCCGGAGAAATTAGCGGTATCTATGTTGTAAGTCAATACGTTGGTGCTTATAGTATAGACTGGAAACGGCGATGTATTGACACAACTGGGATGTCTCCACCCCCATCCATCGTTTGCGTATGCAGACGTTATGTTTGTGCATACTGTCATCGATGCATCCATAATAAGTTTTGCGTTATTTTTAATTGCGGTTGCGAGTTGAACGATGTTGTACTGCTGGTTGGTCACAGCGGTATTTGTCTTGTATGCGTTGATGAGTCGGAGTGAGGACGTAAGAACCACTGCCATGATCGCAAGCGCTACCATTGCTTCGATCAGCGTAAAGCCTTTACTCTTATCGGCAAAACGAAACATCCAGTTTTCCTCCTCCTGAATTAACGTTTAGAGAATTTAAGGACATGTTACAGCCAATAAAAGCGCCGTATGCCCCGATTACTTTGGCTGCCTCACCTTCGTAACTCAGATTTACGCACGTTGAGTCCCTTTTGGTGACGTTGAATCCCTTTTTCGAGCATTTGAGCGGCGCACACATTGAAATCCGCGGTCTCTTCATGACGGATGTCTTTTCTTTCCACTCTCACAGTTTCGGTAATCGTTTTCCCGTACAGCCCCTGAGATTTTCTTACCGTATCAATTTCAGGGTACAGGTATTCCTTCCCGGCAGTTATGATAAATTCGATGTTTTGCGGGCTCTCATTCTCTTGCACAGACATGGCATCTATCCTCTGGTACGGGTCGGAGCGGACTGAAGATATGATCTCCGAGATTTTCCCAACCAGCAGCCTGCTGCCGATCAGTTTCAGGCTTTTTTTCTCGTTGTCGCTAAGAGGAATGGGAGTTGGAGCTGGATTCCTTTTCAGAATGCCGCTGAATGTTTTGGGTTCGGTAATCTTAAATGCCGAATAAGCCATTAAAACCGTTGCAATTAACGCTATTATGAGAACAAATCTTCTGTCGGAAAGCGGATTTTGTCTGATCTTCGGGATGTCGGAATCCTCGAAGGTCTCTGTCGCCCTGCTCTCAAAGAAGTCGTTTATTTCGTATGTGGCCGCGCTGGTATCCGCGATCTCCCTGTGCTGTACCGTTATTTCGTCGTCAGCCCTCGTAAGAAAGAAGTAATAGGGCTCTAATTTGTAGACGGCCTTAAAGAGATTGTTTGACACCATGTGGACCGCGTATTTGAGATATTCCGCCTCGCTGTCTTTGTCGTAGCCCAGATAGACTTTCCCTTCTTCGGTCTGAACGGCTATTGCATTTTTTTCTTTTCTCTCTAATAGCTTCATCAGTTGAAATCCACCGTCCTTTTATCGGTTACAAGAGATTTCCTGTCCACGGTCGAGACTGTCTCGGTCCCTATTTTGTCACCCTCCTTCAATATGCCTTCGTTTGTTATAGCTACACAGCTGTCATTTGCATTTCCGGCACATGTGATGCCATAGATCCTGACTTCCTTTGGCTGCTCAACAGGAGGAGTATTGACTACGCTCACAGGCGGCAGACTCTGCAGACCGCCTCCATTTATGAACTTCGACAACTCCGGCAGTTTCTTCTCCATATTCTTCTCAGAAGCTTTCATGCCCTGCCCGGCATTCTTCACATAAAACTCTTTAAAAACATTTCTCCCTTCTTCTCTATCTTTTGCCTTCCCTGTGACTTCCGCATTCTGCTTTTTCTTTTCTGTATTTAGCGGCTGTTCCGAAGCTGCTATAGTTTTTTTCTCTTGCACCGGACCCGGCATCACAGTTTGCGGGGCATTCCCGGCATGTTGTGGTGACGGCGCTTGAGATAACTGCGGCTGCGGCGATGGTATTGCGGACTGGCCGCTGAGCCACAAATTACTGCCGGGATTGTTCCGTGGCAGAACACCTGAGAATTGCCGGTTAACAGCCACTGTTTTCTCATTATGAAACGGCATCACATAGGAAACAGCGGCGAAGCCTGCTCCGGCCAACAAGAGGAACAACATCAAATACCACTTGCTGTTAGATGGTTTCTTCTTGCCTGTTTGAGGAGCGTCGGTAAATGTTTCTTCTCTTGTCTCGTTTTCGCTCCGGTTTTTCTTACGGAAAAAGTTGAATTTATTTATGCTGATCATCGCTGTGCCCCCCTGTGCCATCTTTCGTGGCGGTGATTACGATACAAAGCTCCTGACTGTCGCCGTTTTTACTCTGGGAGCCGAACAGGGCCCCGAGAAGAGGTATCTTCGCGAGCAAAGGGATTCCGGTGGAAGCTGTGGAAACGGTCTTCGTCTTATATCCTGTCAGGATAACCGTGTTGCCCCAGGGAATCTCCAGTGGAACCGCAGTATTTGAGAGCGAGATATCAGGAGCAGTGGACCCTGAAGACCCTCCGCTTGAGTTCATGCTGATCAGGGCTGACAATTCCGTATAAATACCGCCGTTCAGTGTGGCCTCCCTGACGTTCGGCAATATCTTGACCTTGAGCCCCACATTTACATAATTAATAGTGGTCGAGGTCTGCGAGACCCCGCTTGAAAGCGCCGAGGTCTGCTGAAAATAGGGAATACTTTCGGTCACATTAAAAAATATTGGGACTCCGTTCAGCGCCGTAGTATCAAGCGATTTGACGACTTTGGAATTGCCGTATGTCCCGAGCACGCCGAGCAAGGCTGTAACAGGATTGCCTCCCTTCGTGGTGTTATAGCCGATATTAAATGCGTTTGCCGGCGCAAAACTACCGGTAACAGCAACATTTTTTATTACAGCGTTCCAATCTACACCGCCGGAATAATCGTCCTGCAAGGTTACGCTTATCACGTCAACCTTCACTCTTACTCCCCCCATTTCCTTGTCTTTAGCCAGAATCTTCCTGATTTTTGCAATTGCGCTTGGAACGTCGTCAACGACCAGATATCCGTTTTTGGATATCTGGACTTGCCCGTCTTTGCTGAGAAAAGACTTGATAAATGTCGTGAAATCATCGAAATTACCGGATATGGCGATAGTGTCACTACCCGCAGAGGAACCCGATACCGAACCTGCCGCACCTGCTGCGCCGGTGCCTGACGCAGTAGATGATCCAGTGGTAGTCCCTGATGTCCCTGATGTTCCGGTTGCGGCAGTACTGCCATTGCTGCTAACGCTTCCGCCGTTTCCCACGGAGTACGTGAAGAATACGTCTTTATCGACTATATACACCTCATGCCTGGCTATCTCCCAAACATTGCCGTTTTTCGTACAATAAACATCAGCTCCCTTGCATAGATGTACTACAGCCTCGTCAACAGAATCCCCTGCATAAGAAAAATTAACCGGTATGTCGTAAATTCCCTGATCTAAGGATGCCTGCTGCGACCCGGATTGGGGCGGCCTTGGAGACAAAGGCGACTGTTGCACTTGTGGAGATGAAGGCATTCCCGCTGATGCAGCCGGTGTTGACATGATCGAGTAATAGAACGGCCTCTTCAGCGCTATAGTCCTCAGCGCGTCGCCGAACGTCGAGCCTTTTTTAAGGGTCACACTTATAAGAGGCTCTGTTTTCCTTGCGTCTTTTTGTGGAAATTCAATTTTCCTGACAGGCTGCGCGTCTTCCTGCACTCCCGGCTGATGAGCTTCCACTTTCACGTCCTGTTTGCTGTCCTGTTCAACAAAGTGTTTCATGAGTTGATTCATGTCTTCATCGGCTTTGTTATATTCTGTATTTTGCAAGTCAGGTCCACTGCTTGTGACCGGTTCTCCGGCAAAGCAAAGTGAAATCGTGAATAACACCAAAATCATTGCCATCGCTATGGCTTTCATTTATTTCCCCTCCTTAAATTTCAAAATATATCCGTCAGCGGTTAAATATGCCTCGTCAAGTTGAAGAGATTTGGAAGTAACCCGGTCACCTTTTAACGTAAAGATATTAAAAAGTTTGTCATTCACGGAAAAGGCATAAACTTTACTGCCTATCCGGACTGGCTCTTTCGCGTACAAGCGGTAGTAGGCTACAGGCTCTTTGAAAAGATACAATTCCTTGTCTTTCTGCAGGATATGATCATTAGAGAAGTCCATGTTTGTTTTATAAACGACAACCGTGATATCTCCTCCGGATGATGGGGAGATCATTTCCGCCTTCGGCTGAAGCTCCACATTCTCAGGATTTTGAGGAGGCGCGGGCGTACTGTTTGCGCTGCTGTCTAAAACGATATAACCGCCCGGCTTCACAGTTACATACTCGTGATGATCGGGTATGTATATGCCGTTGCGTATCGTTGCCGGGACCAGGATATATTGGACAATGGGTTTCTGATAATCCCCGGCATTCTTCTGCTCCGGCATTGGTTTTTGTATTACCGGCGGTAATGATTGAGCGCACCCGTATAACAAAATAATGCATGTCAGTATGCGGCTGATATGAGACATCCTACCTCCTTGCTGTTAATGTTGGCTGCACTGGCTTTGTGCTCCCGGTTGTGAAGCTGTACCGGGCTTGAAAAAGTCTTCCGTATAACCGTCGAACCGAATCAAATTACCGGCATAGTCAATAATCGTGACAGGCACACTGGTTATATTATTTTTTGCCGCGACTGTCTGATCTATGGAAAGCTTCAGGTCCATGCCGGTTTTGTTTATGAATTCTTTTATAAGTGCAACATCTGTCGAGGCAGGGAACGCCGTGACTTTGCCATAACCGATCTTTTTTGCGAGGCCTTCAATAATAGGGACTTGCTGCATACTGTAAGGGCAAGTCGGCCCAAAAAAGAAACTGACGCTCCGTATCTCTTTGGGGTCTTCAATAACAACCGCAGGTTTGCCTTGAGCGAACCTGTCCTGGGTAAGTGCTGAAACAACGGCCTGGGCTTTCCGGATCGCTTCTATGCGTCTGTCACCCCATTCCAGGTACTCTTCTGCGTTCTCCGGGGTAGGATCTTTCAGCAACCTTAAGACCGGCTCCGGAGGCACTTTTGAAATAACTCTGCCGTCTGCGTCCACGGATGGCTCTCCCCACATCTCTACGTCCTGTCGGGTTATCGTTTGACTTCGGCGCTGTTCCTTCGATTCTTTTGCTTTTTCTGTCTGATCGCATTCGGATTCAGTCCTGAAATGATCGATGCCGTCACAACTAAAATACTCCCCGGCATATGACATGACCGACGAGATTAAAAGTGTCGCCATTAAAAATGTCGCTATATAAAAAAGTCGCCTCATTTTCCCGAAGACGCAAGCTGGAGGCGCTTTGTTTTCAGAAAGTAATCGTGGTTGCCGCTAAGCAGGTTGTTTATAACCTCCCTTATCTTGCATATACGCTTGAAACCAAAACCGGCAACTATCAGATATTCAGTGTCAATCTCTTTCAGCGCCATAATGTTGCTATTAAACTGCTGCTTCCTGAACCTCCCCTTATGCCCTCCCTTGATCTGGCAGATGCATTCTTTCAGCAGGTCATAAACCAGTTTTTGCAATAGTTTCTGTTCCCCATTACTTAACATCTCAAGTCCCTCCAAATATTAGAAAGTTAATTTCCCGCCAAGCGGTAAAGCTTCTGAATTTGCTGTATGGTCTGCGATATCCTGTAGGCGTATGCCGCTTGTTTGTTATACGAGACGGCATTGTATCTTCCCACACCCCTCCACGATCCCCCGTGCTCGGCAATATAGTCCCTCATAATCCTTGAGCCCACGCAAACATTGGTGGCAGGGTCGAGAAGGTCTGCTACGGTAAGTTTATATACCGGTCCCCAGGTCAGCCAGTTTACCTGCATGAGCCCGACATCGACGTTCGCCCTGTTGTGATGGTATACATATCTAAGGGCTTGCTCCGGGCTTGAAGGAGAGTAACTTGCGACCCCATTGATATTGACGGCATTCGGATTGCCGCGGCTTTCGTTCCATATTACTGAAAGGATCAATTCCTTGGGCAGCCCGGAACATCTGACGCCTACCGCAAGCAAAGAGTCCCAGTTATTGCCGGCTGCATAGGCATTACTAAAAACGCATGACATAACAACGAACACGCATACGGCAATAAGCACAGTTTTGAGGATCGGCATGTCATTTGTACCCATAAGGATATTTCGTTGCCGCATATTCGATCGCCTCTTCCAGCGTCATCGGCTCGCGGTCGGACGCCCTCCGTCTACGCCCTGGATCAGAGTCCGTCAAATTTTTAAGCAGTTCCTTGTCAGGCTCGGATGTTGTGGCGATCCAGTAGGATTTGGGGTCAAGGGAGATTCTTCCCACCGCTGTCCACTGTTGCGCTTTTATTAAGGCTTCCGCATAGTATTTTCCCTTTTTGATTGTCTGATAAAGGTCGAGGTCCCCGTGGCTCAGATCGAGGTCTTTGGCATTTCTGGCAACGACTTCCGGTTCCTGATAGAGAAGTATTTTGTTCGGCAGATTGTCTTTCATGTTGATAGCCCTGGCTATTACGGCGAAGTCGTCGAGCTGCTGAGTGACGAAAATGACCGACACTCCATATTTCCGGAAGGTCTTCACGGCTTTAACGAGGAAGTCCACTGAAACTTCATTTTTAAATAAGCTCCAGGCTTCATCGATAATCAGGTATTTGTTGCCCGGTATTTTTTTGACGAATTCGGTTATGTAGTAAATAAGCAGGGAGACTATGACGGACTGATAATCCTTGTGCATGTCAACGTCGCCCAATTCGCATACTGTCAACTGATTGCTTAATTCCAGTGCCGGCTTGTCGCCCTCGATGCTGCCTGCATACTGCCCCTGCCCATAGAACGGAAACAGCTTTCTTGCAACCGAGACACTGACCTGGTCACCGGCTTTTTTCAGGAGGGCAGCGATATTAGTGATTGTCCTTTTTTCAGCCGCCTTTGACATATCCAGCACGGCTTCGGAGACTGCGGCGACTTCCTCGCGGGTAATAGTCTCATATCCTCCGGTGACCATCGTGGAGATAACTGATGTAAGAACCGCCCTGTGATCCGCCGAGAAATCCCCCATGAACGGGTCCAGCTTGAAATCGGTTACGCCCTCGAACTTAAGGTACTGCCCTTTTTTAAGCAGACACAGCCTTTTGTAGGATTCACCCTTGTCGATAATGATTACAGTGGCCGGCTGCCGCAAGGCCTGGTGGACGAAATCAAGTGTTGTTACTGACTTGCCGGCTCCCGTGGCGCCGGTTATGAGGGCATGAGCGCTTGTTATTGCCGTGTCTTTATCGAAAAGATCAAGCCAGGCGTCTTCGCCGCGCCTGTTATAATAGCCTACAGCCTTATCGGTTCTGACGCCCCGCCCTGACCGGTATATCGGAGCTACATCGGCAATATTGGCCGCAGTTGCGGTTACCGCCCTTCGCACGAACTTCCCCTCGTCCGGGATGTTGTGATCGAAGCCGAACGGGAGGCATCTCATAAAGATTCCGGACGCAATCATGTCCTCCTGAAATGCGTTACAGCTTGAGGTGACGTTCAGCCGGCTGACAATTTGAGAAACAACAAAATCGGCTTCTTCAATAGAAGTAGGGATGCATAGATGGTAACTTGCCTTGACGACCTTTTCACCGGCATACATGGAGGTCAGGAGCCTTTTGGATTCACCCATGGCAATGTTCTTATCAATCGCCTCCTCCCCCAAAAAGTTCATGCGGTGCAGGAAAGAAAGCGATTTTTTTGCGTTGATTGCGGTTGAAACCGCTGCCTGCGAAGGAATATTGAGGTTGATGGTAAAAAGCATCATGGGCATGAAATCATACAAACACGTTCCGTTAAGCTCGCGGAACAAAATATTGGGGACAGTGTAAAGGTCTTCCTTTTTTTCTCCGTCATCAGACTTCGGATTCGGTATGGCCGGATTATTTGCAAAAGACACCACGTTGTACCTTGTCTTGCCTGAGTCCCAACCGTTCCCCTGCGCTTCAGGCGAGCTGAATGTAATGTATTTCCGGATGTCGCCCCCGGCGTATTTTGAAAGAGGAATGTCCAGATACCGCTCGGGATTAAGAATCCTGTACATCACGGATATCAAATCGTTCACGTCTATTTTCTTGTGGCCGATATTCCCTGACGAAAGCGATGTCTCGACAATAGTGGTTGTCTGCTTCAGTTTTTGTTTTGTCGCCGCAAAGGTCGCCTCATTATAAAGACTGATATTGTCGAGCTTAAGCGGATTTTGCTTAATGGTCAGAAAGGTCCTGATAGACCTCGGGTAGAAACATGTGGCGCCTTCCTTTGCAAACCCTTTATGCTTACATTCGTTGTGCCACGCAATTTTCCGCTCCATATAATCGCGGACATAAGGATCGCTGATGTCGCCATTGGTATAATTTTGAAGGGCCTCGTTGTCTATTCCCTGCCAGGATACGTTGATCAACTGCATTGGCACATTCTCAGGCAGAACGCGGATGAAGTTGGCAAAGGTATCCGACATTTTCTGCAGATCCTCTGTTGACTTCCCGTCGCAATTAATGCCCATGATCTCCCACATCTGGCCTACGGAGCCGTCCGAAAGGAGATAGATATCGTCTTCAGCCGCTACAGGGAAAAGAAGATCGGTTACGAAAGGCTTGTCGTAATACTTCTCGATGAGTTTAAAGAGCATCGCCTATTTCGCTCTCGCAGCATTGATTAGGGATTCCAGCTGCGCCGACTCTTTCGAGCCCGGAGCAGGCGCTGTTGTTTGCGGGGCGGGAACGTTCGGCGTTTGCGCCTGTTGCTGAGGTTCATTCGACCTCGGCGGTGACGGCAATTTTTGCTGCGATTCTTTTGAATGGTTAAAATTGTTTTTGATGTACCAGTCCTGGTCTGTTATTTTTACATACACCCAGTGGCCGATCACCAAGTCGTTTGACGGCGTCACATGATCGTAAATCCAGACCCTCATGACCTCGGGCGGGGTTACAATCGGGACATACGGCAGATCGGACCTGTCCGCAACAGGCAGTGTATTTATTTTGCCGGGAGTTACCTGGCTGGTGCCCAGCGCATTATCCAGTATTTTTTCCGGTGATTCGCGTCTCTCCGGAGCGCTGCTGCCACAACTAATGAGCAGAGCTAAGATTGTAGGTATAAGGATAACTCGTAAGATTACCGGCAACATTCTTTTTACCTCCTGGTATTTTTATCCCGGCAGTGAGATGTATGTATCCCCTCTCACCGGGCTCGATTTTGACTGTGGGGATAAGATTCTGCATTTGGGCCGCAAAGAAGGCTTTGGTCGAGGTAGCCATATCACTGAGACCCGCAAAGCCACCATATTGCCATGGGGACCCGTTTATGTTCGTCGATGTGGCCGAGGCGGAATTGGCTACCAAAGTGCTTGTCGCCGTTTGTGCTTTATTCAGTCCCTGCGCAAACCCTTCAAGAGCAGACGTTATCCCGACTGTGCTTAAAAAGGCGCCTGTATGCCGGTCTACTTCTCCCTTCAGGCCGAAATGCCCATACAGGTCTGTTACATAACCTGCCGTATCCGCTTCAAAGGTTTCCCCATTCGGCCAGACGCATGAAAACCGGATGGGTTTTATGTCTGCCATTTTTTCCGCAGTATTGCCCTTGGCCTTGCCGATGAAAAAGCATCCTTTCATTGGCACGGTTGATTTATTGGGGCCGACGAAAGCGGCATCCAATACGCCGGACGTCGGCATTTGCTCGCCGGCATCCGGCGCAAAAACACTGGTCTTTAAGGTGAATGAGACGAATGAACCAGCCGGCAAAAACAGGTCGTTTGATGAGGCCTCGACTGTTTGCTGAGTTCCTTTCGGCTCAACCTGGGAGACATCGATTTTAATCAGCCTGTTTTCAGGCTTTGGGGCCGCCTGCATTGGCTGCACGGTCACGCCCTGCTGTGTCTGCCCATTTTGAACAGAGAGGGCTGTTTTTTGCCCCCAGCCCTCTTCCGTAGACTCCCCTTTGAGCATTTTCTGGAGACCTGTCAGAGACTCAGTTTTCTTTTGCTCGGAGGCCTTCGCTGCAGCGCCGGTATTCTCAGGTGTTATATTCTGTTTTGTAGTCCCCTGGTTTTTCTTTAATTCTTCGACATCCTTTTTCAGCCCCTCAATTACCGACAGGAGCTTGTCATTTTCAGTTACGTTGCCTTTACGTTCAACGGCTCCCTGTTTTGGCGGATTGTTTTTTGTCCCGCCTGAGAAGAAAACCCCGTAGGCAATGACCGCTCCCGCGACCAACATCACAACGAGTTTTTTATTGTTTTGAAGGAATCCTATAATTTCTTTTTTGTCAGACATTACTATCTCCTCAGTTTATTGATAGAAAACAAAATAAGCTTTTCCCTGATATATTCCCGACGCAAGAAGATTTTTCGCGGAAATATTTTTCAGGTCCACAAGATCAGGATTGCTCAGGTCGACAATGAAGCCTTTCATATAGACAGCATCATAGATCGTAGTAGCCACAAGCCTTACCGGCCCATCAAGTATTACCTGGTCGGATTTGTTTATGGTTACACCGCCTAAATCCGTGCCCAGCACCATGGCCTTGATAAGTCCTGCCGGTGTGAGGCCGGATTCGTTTATATTTTTGACTCTGGAGCTGATCTGCTCGTCCTTGTCTACCACTTCAAGTAGCCGGTCACGGTCTTCCGGCGTAGTAGGAATTATTGAAAGTATCCGGGAGCGTCCGTCTTTCATAACGATGAATATGTCCCCCGCCAGCCCTGTTTCAAGCGGCTGGATGAACAGGGAATCAGTAGTGTTTTGCAGCGAAATGGACTGCGCCGGCATGCCGAGCACTATTGAAGCGATTTCATTGTTTCTGAATTTAACTTCTGTAGGGTTATCTTTAGCGGTTTTTACAATCAGAGGAGACCCTGAGTATGCCACCAGCTTCCCCGCAGAAGCATCAATTGCCTGCAGGAGAAACGCTATTAACAGCAGTATCGTTTGAAATCTTGAAGTCATATGATATAACCTCCAGTCCGAAGGGATTTTCCTGTGTGACTTTTGCCTTCTGGCAATCCATGGTATAGACAACTAACTGTTTCGATCCCGCCTGTCCGCCCGTCCATGAAATCCTCGTTGCCTTTACCGTGATATTAAAAGTCTTGCCTGCATTGCCCTGAATTTCATGAGAGAGCGGCACGGTCTGTATGGATATGTCGGAGGAGTTGATCGCATCGAGGTCCTTGCGAAGCACGGGCTGCATTGAACTTTGCAGTTGAGGGGACATCATCAAATAGGCTTGCCTGTACTGCGCGTTTGCGGCTTCCCTGTTGACGTTGCCTATATAGTTCACAAAAGCGTCGCCAAACGATCCGGCGTACTCATTAGTAATGTACCCTACCCTTGCCGTGCCGGTTATTGCGCTGGGATTTATATACAGGACATCCCTGTTGAAAACCTTGTAGGCGAGAAACGCCGTTACTACCAACAAGACGCAAACTACCGCTGTAAGCATGCGGATAAGAAACTTGGCGTCTTCGCCGAACCCCAAAAAAAGTGACAACTGTCTACCTCCCTTTTGTGTGATTGTTTATGCCTGCAAAAAAATGTTCATGCAGGTCTCAGATCCGATACTTCCCGAATGGAAAAAAGCGCAACAAGCCCAATTTGCAGAAGAGGTGCACAATATACCCCTTCTTGTTCTTGTCGACTATCTTCTGCAGAACAAACCCACACCCCATCAAAACTACCACTGATACAGCCTGGTTTACTCCGAATATCCCGATAAGGATCATTATCGCCAGCGAAACCAGCCATACTTCCGAGTCAAACAGCAACCGGAACGGCTTGTCTGAATACCTTGGACACCAGTTCATTTGTGATCAGTGATCCTAAAGGTTTAATGCCCGCCTACAGCCGTCCATAGCCCCTGGGCTATCCCGGTGTATGCGCCTACCAAAAAACCAAAGACTATGGCTATAAGGCCATACAGTCTGTGCTTGGTGAATAATATGGTGATAATCCCTACGAACAGGGCGCCATAGAAAAGGGCTTTCCCAAGCGCGCCCGTTGACGTGGCGCCGAGAGTGGCGGGCGCGTTAGCTACCGCCGTGCTGGCAAATGGGTCCGTGCCGCCGCTTGCATAGGCAGGAGATGCTGGTATAAGCATTCCCGTTAATACCATTGTGCTTGTCATTGCCACTAATAGAACCACCAGCCATGTTGCAATCTTCTTCATTATGAATAACCTCCTTTGTTTGTCTGGATATCCGGATACCCGTTTGTCCAATATGAGGCAATGCCCGACAGCGGTCACAGCCGATTCATTGCTTAAGGGATATTAAGTTTCTCACCGTTGTCAGCGCCAAAATATGTGCCGGGTAAAAAAAGTAATATGAATATTTCCAAATAGAAATACGTTTAAACCGTTCCAAAGGCAGCAAAAAAGACAGCACCCCGAATATTTGATCGCAGCGGACAAAGCCAAATATTGAAGACAGACCCGTCAGGACTACATATGCCAAAATCATTTGCGGTTTTGAACTCCGCGTGATCTCAACAAGCCATATCACGAGGAGTCCATAAGCACCGTAATCCACTTTGAAGCGAATTAGAAGCAGATACACCGTTGCAATACACACTGCAAACGCAGAATAGGAATATGGTGTGGACAATGATGAAGCGCACAGACTGTCCCTCAGCCGGAGGATACATACTGCAGCCGAGAACAGGAACAACACATTAGCCGACCCAGGACATAACAGGGAATAAACAGGCTGCGACACAATGGCGAACAGCAGCAGCCTTCCCGCGTATCGGGGAACAGAACTGGCATGATGATAAGAGACAACTACCTGATACGCGAAAAGCGGGAAGGCAAGACGACCGACAACCCTCAACCACGGCACCCCCCACAGCAAACCGACATGATCGAGGGTCATTGATATGGCGCCTATCAATAAGACCATTGCTACAACCTCGGCGGTTTATTTATGTTGAGTGTGTACACCGCGTAATAACCGATTACAGCGTTTGTTCCGATAAATATATGTCTGAACAAATCGATGTCCATGGCCAGCATTGACTTCGACTGGAAACGACATGTAAATCACAGACATATAAAGCATGGAGAATAAAAAAAGTTTCTTCGACGCGTGGTATGCTGTCACCGAATGGCTTGAATGAGTACTGATAACGCCAGGCTCGCATAATTTGATTTTTGCGTCAACAGACCCGGCTATATATCCGAATAATAATATAGGGGCCGCTTTGAGATAGAAAATTCCTTTTACAATAAGAAGTATTACAAACATTTGCATGGCAACCGGCAGAAAGCGTATGTGTTCAAAAGTCGGGAGAAGGTCTTCGAGGTTTATGCTCGAACTTTCAATAATAGAATTGGCCAGATCCCTGATGTCATTTAGAGGCATGTGCGCTGCCGTATAAAATCCGGCAAAAATAACAGCCACCAATGAAATGAGATGAATCAATCCGGGCTGGTCATTTAAAACCGAGTCTTCCATTAGTTTTCAGAACCGCCGGTTTCAGACAGATCATCTTCAAAAGTTTCATTATCCCTGATCCCCAGTTCATTCAGATAGTTGACCTTGCACTCCTGCAGGAGAGGGACCCTGATCTTGAACACCCGGCCCGATATAATGCTGAACCCCTGTCCCTTGGGAACCTTCAGAAGCCATGAAGGGTCTATGAGCGGGACTGATTTTTCCGAAACATTGTGCGAATACGAGGACTTAAAGGCTATATCGTTGTCGCTCATGTCAGGCGACACCGAGGCGCCGCTTGATTCCTGCTGCAGGGGCACGGTGCCGGCAGCGTCGGAAAAGACCTTGGCAGTGGCCAGGTCAGTGACTCGCAGCCAGGTCTTTGTGTTCAGGTTATCGAATATTTGCTGCGCTTTTGCAGCCGACTGCAGTTCGGCTTCCATATCCGCAACAGACTGCGACGCCAGATAAATCCTCACCCCTGCGCCTCCGGCCTTATTGGGGAGATTTACGAACGAGTTATCTACGACCTCAGTGAATTCATCGATAAAGAGATTGAGCACATTTTTGTCGTGCAGATAGCAATACTTTGTTCCCACAAAGCTCATTAGGTCTTGTATGGCCATACGGATAACTGCCCTGGCGGTATCTCTCATGAGGAGTGTCCCGAAGAACATGTAGACCACTTTTTTATTTTTCACAACTCTTTCCCAATCTATATCGTTTCCGTCATCAGAGGTCTTCGACATAATATCTCCGACTTCTCCAGTGGCAAGTTTTGTAAGCAGCGGGGTCAGTGAGGCGGTCATTTTCTGGAAGTGTTCGTGCGGGTGCTGGGCGATCTTCAGCAGTATTTCAATCATCTCATTGTGGACTTCGGGTGTTTTGTTGTAAGTCTTGGCGTATTCAATAACCTTGTCTGTTTCCTTTATTCCATCAAGGTCCGTAAGCCTTCCCTTTCTGTTAAAAGCTTCTTTAACGCACCTTATAGCGAGTTCTTCTGTTCTGGTAAGTGAATATTCGTTGATCAAACGTATTGTCGGTTTGATATTCAGGAAAAGCAGCGCGTTTGTAACAGCGAGTATCACTTGCCAGGCAAATGAACGGAAACCCTCGGAGGCCCCGCCTGAAGGCAGAAGCATTGCAATCCTGTCCGGGATCTCGTTCGGGAAAGTAAAGTTCCTGAGAGGGTTGTAGTAAGCCGACTTCCGGGGATACGGTAATGCAAAAAACATGAAATCTTTCGCACGTCCGTATTTTCTGCATGCTTCGGCAGTTCTGTTTAGGAGGTCCCTGTCTCCTTTGGGGTCCATAATGATTATCGTCTCGTCCCTTTTAATGGCTTGAACGATCTTGACCTCATACTTCTTCGTTTTGCCGACCCGAGTGGTGCCGATGGTCACATCGTGACCTACGAGATCCGGCAACTCAACACATACATCCTTTTCCTCTCTGATCCCTACGCCATGGATAAAAGATAACCCTCCGAGAGTCGCACCGGTCTCCAACAGCTTTTTATCCTGCATGTATTTATTGACGAGGTTGGTGTACTGGGGAGTCCACATAAACCCTCGCCCAACCAGCATCCTATCGGTAGGGAGTTCATCGTATGTTATGTGATAAGTGCCTGTCCCCCTCAGGGCATCGGCGTATTCTTTTTCTTTCAGATATCCTGAAGCGTACCTGTAGAGCATCAGGCCGCCGATAAGAGAAAGGATGACGCTGTAAGGCCTGACACTTTGCGCGCCCACAAGTACCACGAAGATGACAGATAGGATAGCGCCGGCAATGTAGTATCGGATTGGGGATTTCATACAGATGATATTAAGCGGATGGCTGCTATCAGTTTTTTAGAGTGGATAATAATGTTGTTATTTATTAATATATAGGTACATTATTATCCGGACAAAGGAAAGCACATGACACCGTCAGTTGAGAAAGCTGTCAAGATTATTAGGCAAATGGGAGGGACTATTCGTACCGCTGCCGCGATTCGGAAAGGTGTCCACCCCCGAACACTGTATGCGCTTCGCGATCGCGGCACTCTTGATCAAATCACTCGCGGTGTCTACAGACTGGCGGACCTTGATACCATATCCAGCCCCGATTTCGTAACTGTGGCTTCAAGAGCGCCACATGCCGTGATCTGCCTGATTTCTGCACTTTCCTTCCATAATCTCACTACTCAAGTCCCTCACGCGGTCTCGATCGCCATTCCTCGGGACTCAAGGATTCCGCGAATTAATTATCCGCCGGTTGCCGTACATAAATTTGCGCCTGAAAGTTTCCAGGTCGGAATAGAGGAGCATCTCATCGATGGAGTAACAGTGCGTATCTACTGTCCGGAGAAAACCCTGGCGGACTGCTTCAAATTCCGCAACAAGATCGGGATGGACGTAGTCCTGGAAGCGCTGAAACTTTATAAGGAACGGAGGAAATTCAACCTTGGCGACCTACTCAAGTACGCCAAAATCTGCCGCGTTGAAAAAGTGATGAAACCGTATCTGGAGGCGATGGTGTGAGTGAGAAAACACCCGGGAATATTGCCGCATCGGTTCGTCAGCTCCTTCTCAACCGTGCCAGGAAAGACCATCGTCCGTTCAATGAATTGCTTCAATATTATGCCATGGAGCGGTTTCTCTATCGATTGTCCAAATCGCCCTATGCCGGGCGGTTCATCCTCAAGGGTGCTTTGATGCTGAGGGCATGGCGCTCACCGGAATTCCGCTCTACCATGGACATCGATATGCTTGGCAGAACTAGCAATGAGGTGGCCGGTATAGTTGTTCAAATTCAAGATATCCTTGCTATAGAGGTGATTCCGGATGGCCTGATCTTCGACCCAGACTCCATTCAAGCCAAAAGGATTACGGAAGATGCCGACTATCAGGGCATTCGGATTCGATTCCGGGGCACGCTGGATTCTGCCAGAGTCAATATTCAGGTCGACATCGGGTTCGGAGATATTGTTTTCCCGGGACCGGAAGAGTCCGATCTGCCAACTATGCTGGATTTGCCTGCGCCCCGGCTCCTGTGTTACAGCCGGGAAAGCACCATAGCCGAAAGTTTGAAGCCATGGTGAAACTACGTGAACTGAACAGCCGAATGAAGGACTTCTATGACATATGGCTGCTGTCCCGGCAGTTTGATTTCGAAGGAGAAAAACTGGCTGAAGCAATCAGGCTCACCTTTGATCATCGCCGCACTATACTGCCAGATGAAATCGTGGCCTTTACGAAAGAATTCATCGACTCGAAGCAGCCTCAGTGGAAGGCATTCATAAAAAAACTGAATCAGGACTACCTTCCAGCATCATTTGAGGAAGTCGTTGCTGCGGTAAATACATTCATAGGCCCGGTCATAACCGCACTATCCGATAGGACAACACCTCCTGCTATGTGGATCGCACCCGGTCCGTGGAGTATAGCAAATATTTAAAGTGTTTAGAACAGAAGATTTTGTCCAATTCGAATAGCGTTCATATAAGGAACAAGCTTTCAATCCCTTTTATAGCAATACGATGATTAGTTATAC
>CAWHNC010000060.1:0-49678 GCA_963830245.1 Nitrospirota bacterium | reverse complement strand
AGTTGTAAAATTGTATCACATCCTTTTATAATAAATAAATGCGGTTCAAGCTGGTCTTGTTTATTCTGGTCGTCGTCATCGGTTCGGCAGCCGGAGGTTATCTCGCCATTGCACAGGGCACACCCTCAATAGCTGAGCTGAAAAATTACAGTGCTACCAACGGGACAAAAGTATATGCAGATGACGACTCGCTGATAGGAGAGTTCAAAGTCGAAAAGGGGATCTTTGTCCCTTTTGAAAAAATTCCCGACAATTTAAAAAATGCGGTAGTTGCCGTCGAGGACGCCCGCTTCTGGCACCATAAAGGCATTGATTATATAGGGATCGCCCGCGCCCTGTTCCAGGATATTATCCATGCAAGTCTGAAAGAGGGCGGCAGCACTATTACACAGCAGCTTGCCAAAATAATGTTTCTTTCCCCCGAGAAAACCCTCAAAAGAAAAATTCGCGAGGCCCAGCTTGCTATGAAACTCGAAAAAGAGCTTTCAAAAAAGGAAATACTTGAGATCTATCTTAACAAGGTTTATTTCGGACACGGGGCCTATGGCATCGAGATGGCATCGAGGGTATATTTCGGCAAATCGGTAGGACAACTGACGCTTCCCGAGGCAGCTATGCTGGCAGGACTTATCAAGGCCCCCTCGACCTATTCCCCTTACTATGACCTCGTCAGGGCAAAGGAACGACAGGAAACCGTGCTGCTTAGAATGGAAGAAGCAGGATATATTAATGCCTCCCAAAGAACCGCGGCAAAGGCCGCCTTGACCTCCCTTTCGTCATTGAGGTCAAATACTGACACATATAATTATTTTCTTGAATATGTCAGGCAGCAGCTGGAACAGAAATATGGAGTTGAAATGGTCTACAAAGGCGGCATGAAGGTGCATACGACGCTCAGCAAAAACGATCAGATGTGTGCCCAGCGGGCGCTGCAGGAGGGTCTGCGTGAGGTTGACAAGCAGCACGGCTGGAGGGGTCCTGTCGGCCATAAAGATTTGATAAAAGAAGATACGGCTGAGCACACGGTATCCTTTACCGCATCGACCGGAGACATATCAACAGGGGTCGTGATATCGGCAGGCTTGAAGGAAGCGGTTGTCAAAGCCCGGGGGCTTACCGGCAAGCTGCCGCTCAGCGAGGCACTCTGGGCCTTCAACAACGCCGGCAAAGGCATAAAGAAGCCCGAATCAGCGAAGACTTTCAGACTGACTGATATCCTCCATCGCGGCGATATAATATGGGTGAAATTCAGGAGCATTGCAAGTAAAAGTGTCACCTTCAGCCTTGAGCAGGAGCCCGACGTTGAAGGCGCGGTTGTAGCGGTGGAGCCTGACACAGGGTATATAAGAGCAATCGTCGGCGGCTACAGTTTCACCAAAAGCGAATTCAACCGGGCACTGAATGCGCAGAGGCAGCCCGGCTCTGCCTTTAAACCTATAATATATGCTGCTGCACTGGAGAACAATTTCACACCGGCAAGCATTATAAACGACGCGCCGGTTTCATATCCCGGAGGACCTTCGGGAGAATGGAAGCCGGAGAACTACGACCGTAAATTCTACGGCCCTACCAGGCTGCGGGAGGCCCTCGCCTATTCGAGGAACGTCGTAACCGTGAAGCTTGTCGAGGCGGTAGGCATTGATAAGGTGATGGCCTTTGCAAGGGACATAGGAATAGATACTAACATGCCCCGTGAGCTCACGATTGCGCTCGGCTCAATAAGCGTCACTCCAATAGAACTGGCATTTGCCTATTCCACGTTCGCCAATGGAGGGGAAAAAATGACGCCCATTTCAGTTAAATACATCACAGATGCTAAGGGAAACGTACTTGAGAGCAATGAGCCTGAAGGTGTCGAGAGCATCTCTCCCCAGACAGCCTTTCTGATTACCTCGATGATGGAGGACGTTATAAGCCGGGGAACCGGGATGAGGGCCAACATCGGACGGACAGCCGCCGGCAAGACAGGCACCAGCAACGATTACAAAGACGCATGGTTTGCCGGCTACACTCCGCAGTTGGTGGGATGTGTATGGGTCGGTTTTGACGATATGCGAAAATCCCTTGGCAGGGGCGAGGTCGGCGGAAGGGCCGCCGCTCCAATATGGGCAAACTTCATGAGGAGCGCACTTGCGAGTGAACCTGTTGAAGAGTTTGCCATGCCGGAGGGCATAGTGAGGCTTCCCGTTGACCCGGCCACTGGCCTGCTGGTGCACGATGAACCTACCACAATTCTAGGTTTGCTCCAGCACACGGAGACGCCCAAGATATACGAGTTTTTCAAAGAAGGCACGCAACCGACTGAATACAGCGAAACCCCTGCTAAAGTGGAGGACCTCCCCGCCCCTGAACCTAATGTAGACTAGGGATGAGATCGACAGAATTAAACGCGTCGAAAAATACGCGCTCCCTTCTCCTGCCTTCCGACAGTTTATAAACAGGTCCTGGTTATGCTAATATAAAAGAGTTAATGCAATGTGGCATTTTCTTTTCCTGTAATAACCTTTTCTCTTGCATGTTAGGAGTTCCCATTGAAAGTCGTCCTGGTATACCCGGAACACCCTGATACGTTCTGGAGTTTTTCCTATGCCCTGAAGTTCATCTCAAAAAAGGCTGTCCATCCACCCCTGGGGTTACTGACTATCGCCGCTATGCTTCCTCGTGAATGGGAGAAGAAGCTCGTGGATATGAATGTGCGAAAACTGGATGACAAAGATCTTATGTGGGCAGATTATGTCTTTCTGAGCGCCATGTCTATACAGAAGGAATCGGTGATAGACGTAATCAAACGATGCAGGTCCGCGGGAGTTAAAATCGTAGCCGGAGGTCCGCTTTTTACCAATGAATACGAAGATTTTTCCGATGTTGATCATCTCGTGCTGAACGAGGCTGAGATAACGCTTCCGCTTTTTCTAAACGATATAAGAGTGGGGCAACCCCGGCATATATACGCATCCGATAAATGGGCTGACATTACGACGACCCCTATCCCCCTATGGGAGCTGATAAACCCTAAGCACTATGCCTCCATGAATATCCAGTATTCAAGGGGGTGCCCTTTCGAGTGTGAATTCTGCAATATCACCTCACTCTACGGCAGGGTCCCCAGGACAAAAAGCAGTCAGCAGGTAATAGGGGAGTTGGATAAGTTATACTCGCTTGGCTGGAGGGGCGGGGTATTTTTTGTGGACGACAACTTCATAGGCAATAAGAAGAAGCTGAAGGAAGAGATCCTGCCTTCGATTATCCGTTGGATGGACAGTAAAAAACAGCCGTTTAACCTCTCTACCGAGGCGTCCATCAATCTCGCCGACGACGAAGATCTCATGGCAATGATGGTCCGGGCTGAGTTCAGCACCGTTTTTGTGGGCATCGAGTCTCCCAACGAAGAAAGCCTGCTTGAATGCACAAAAATTCCTAATAAGAACCGGGACCTTATTGCCAGTGTAAGGAAGCTTCAGAGCTTCGGGCTTGAAGTCCAGGCAGGGTTTATCGTCGGCTTTGACAAAGACCCTTTATCCATATTCGAGAGGATGATCAGGTTCATCCAGGAGAGCGGGATTGTAACAGCGATGGTGGGACTCCTTAACGCGCCGCGGGGGACAAAGCTCTATGACCGGCTGGTCAGGGAAAACAGATTGTTGAATACGGTGACCGGAGACAACACCGACTTTTCAATGAACTTCGTTCCGAAAATGAACTATGATAATCTGATCAGCGGTTATAAAAAAATCATTGATACCATTTATTCCCCCAAACATTTCCACGCCAGGGTTAAACAGTTCCTGCGTGATTACAAGCCGGTCCAGAAGAACGTAATCCACATGCGATACAGCTATGTGAAAGCGGGATTCAAGTCTGTTTTCATACTGGGGATAATAGGGAAAGAGCGTTTCTATTACTGGAGGCTCTTCTTTTGGTCCCTTTTCAGGCGTCCGAAACTCTTCCCACTGGCCATAACGTTTTCGATATACGGCTTTCATTTCAGAAAGGTGTTCGAAGATCACTTCCGTATGGTCGAGAGTAAAGGCGTTTCATAAAAACAAATTCACATGTCTTAGTTTTGCTCTCCCTTTATTATTTAGGCAAGGTAAAAATAAAATCATTACCATCCTGTCTTGCCTCATACCGCATGTCGCCGCCATGCTGGTTGATTATTTCCTTTGTCATGAACAGTCCCATGCCAACGCCATCCTGAACAATATCCCCTGCCCTTATTACTCTGCCAAACTTTGTGAATAGTATGCCCCTTCTATCTTCCGGGATTGGGATTCCTGTGTTGTAAACGTTAAAACGGTAATAAGAACCGTGATCTTCATATCCGAAGGCTATTGTGCAGCCATTTCCACCATATTTGATGGCATTGCTAAAAAGGTTTCTGTATACAACCTTCAACCACATTTTGCTGGCATTGACTATTATGCTACCAGTGGGAATGGCGCCAAGTCTGTTGTCAATGAGGATATTCTTCTCCTCTATTTCAGTTGCCAGTTCAGCAAGCACAACATCTATTACTTCACGTCTGAGGTCTATTTCATTCTTCTCAATTTGAAGTTCATTGTCCACTATATGCGCTTTCGCAAGACAGTCTTCAGCAAGCCCAATAATCTGTTTGATCCTGATTGAGAGGTCTTTAACTGTTTGCAAAACACTTTCGTCGAGTTTCCCATAGGTTCCACGCAGAAGCAACTTTAACGTCGCTGATGTCGCGATAAGCGGACTCCTTATGTCATGTGACATAATTCTCAGCATTTTCAGTATATTATCGTTGAGGGTGCTGATATGACGCCTGGACTCTGCTATCTCTTTTTCCTTTAGTTTCCTGTCGGTTATGTCCCTGTTTGAGACTCTTCTGCCCAGAAACTTTCCCTCGTCATTAAACACGGCTTTACATGCGTGCCCTATCCATCGCTCACCGCCGGTTTTTGTTTTTATCCTGATTTCAATTTGTTTTCCATCGTAATGACTGCTATGAAAGCCCTCGATATGTCTACTATAAAATTCGATATCGCCAGGGTGAATAATGTGCTTCAAAAGATCCGGATCTTTGATGAATTCCTCAGGCAAATATCCGCTAATACGGGCACATGAAGGAGAACAATACAGCATTTCTTGGGTAGGGGACATCCAGTACTCCCAGCCATAGGTAAAGTCTGCTATGGTCCTGAACTTTTCCTCACTTCTCCTCATCGCATCTTCAGCCTTCTTGCGGTAATTAAGGTGCACATTGAAAATGGTCAGCAGCTGACCTATTTCATCACTCTGCGTAACGGGAATGTCCTGTGGCGGCAACCGCTCCTCAGTAATATCCCTTATAAGCCTGCTTGCATCGTAGAGCGGCCTCAGTGTTTGCCTGACAATAAGCCATATAAGCAACGAACTTAGCAATGATAGACTGACGGCTATCAAATATGCGCGGTTCTTCATTGAACGAATTGACGAGAATGCTATCTCTGTCGGCAGTCCCACCCGGATGAACCAGCCTGGAGTTGGTATCTGTCTGGCGGACATAAGCATTTTGATGCCCCTTGAATTAACGGCGACTCCGGAGCCTTCAAACCCGGACATAAACCGATCGAACAAAGGATTAATTCCGGTTTTTATCGTTGGGACCATTGTCCGTGCCGGATCGCTTCCGGAGATAAAAATATGATATTTGGGAGATACCATAAGCAGCCTGTCAGGGAAGTCTTCATATGCAGGACTTTTGATCGACCCCAGCAGAGACGGGTCTGACGCCAATGTAAAACCTGCAAACACAGCGATAAGCCTGCCTGACGAATTCAGAACAGGGACGGCAAAACGTATCACCGGCTGTTGAGAAAATCTACCGATCCCCGGCTCGCCCACCACCGGTCTTCCGGTAGCAACTACTTCATTGAAATAGTCAAGCCCTGCATAAGATGAGCCTTCCCGCCCCGGCATTTGAGGGTAATCGGCTATTCCGATGCCTTTCCTGGAAATCACCACACATCCTTTTTGAAACAAAGTCGTCAACAAAGGCTTGTCATACAAGAACTCCCTTAGTTTACGGGGGTTGGCAAGCATATCCGGGGTGATTCTAGCGGCAATTGTTGTGAGCGCTTTGCTACGCAGTTTAACCTGGACCTCAATACTGTCAGCTATGTACGTTGCAATAGAGAACTGCTGTGTTTCTATTTGGGTGATCATTTCGTGTTCCAATCGCTTTGAAATAAAAAACGTCAACACCCAAATGCTACACAAAAAAAGAATTAGCACCAGTCCGGTGATTTTGGTTTTAATGGGTAACGAGCTAAAGTGAAACAGCTTCTTCAGCATAACCGCAGATTACCACGAAAAGAGAGATCATATCAATAACCTTTCCCTTCCAGCTTCCCTTCTTCCCCTTTTATGCTTCATAATAGACTAACAACTTTGTTTCCATAAGCATTCCGGCTTCGTCCGGCAGGCACTATACAGTTAATGAAACAAAATGAGGGAATCATCATAGAACAATCTGAAAATAGCGAATCCGTCCCATTTTTTATAGATCAACTCAAAAAAGAGGCGGCTGATAAAATAATAGCTTATGAGCGCTCGTATAGGCTTGCAGAAGGGCAATTGGCTGTTGTGGTTGCCAGGAAGGACCGGGAACAATACATTATAACGCTGCTTACTGATATACAGGGGCCTCTGATTCTGCATTGGGGAGCGGCATATAATTCGAGGCATGAATGGGTTTTGCCTCCGTCCTCCATGCATCCTGCCGGAACGATTGTATTTCAAAACTCGGCAGCTCAGACGCCATTTTCCGATAATGACGGGATTAGACGGTTAATCCTGGAGGTACCCGGAAAAGAAGCACCCACAGGCATTTTGTTTGTTCTTAAACAAAGCGACACAGGGCGCTGGATAAAAGAGAAAGGACAAAATTTTTTCATCCCTGTTACAGTTCCTTCCGAACAGAAAGCTTTTTCAGACAGTCCCGGCCTTGCTTCTCTTGCCGATAAAATCATCGAAAATGAAATGGGCCGCAATTCATGGACCTTGATGCACAGGTTTAATCTCTGCTATGACCTGCTTGACGGGCTTGGGCGCAATAATGTCGACGGGATCGCGCTGATATATGTCTGGTTGCGCTTTTCTTATATCAGACAGCTTGAATGGCAGCGAAACTACAATACCAAACCGCGGGAATTAGGCCACGCCATAAACCGTCTTACGGACAAACTCGCAGGCCGCTACATCGATGAACCGGCAGAGCGTGAGTTCATCCGCCTTATAATGACCACCCTCGGAACAGGGAGGGACGCGCAGAGGGTCCGTGACGAGATCCTGGAAATAATGCATCGCCATCATATTAAAGAGTCAGCAGGACATTTTATGGAGGAATGGCATCAAAAGCTACACAACAACGCCACGCCCGACGATATAGTAATCTGTGAAGCCTATCTGGCATTCCTGGCAAGCGACGGGAACATTGATATTTTCTATAAGAGACTTGAAGCGGGCGGCGTCACAAGGGAAAGGCTCGAAAGCTATGAGCGCCCGATCACGTCTGAACCTGCTTTTATTCCGCACTTGAAAGAAGCCCTTATACATGATTTCGAGCACTTCCTTGGAATACTCAGGGAGGTGCATACCGGCGCGGATCTCGCCACAGCCATTCATACTGCCGGGTATCTGTTTGGCGCAGATATGCACAGCCTTATAGATTATGTATTGATACATAGGAATGACCCCGGAGAGCAGTGGACCATTGTTCCCGAAAAGATCATCGAAGCGCGCCGGCTGATAGCCGGCAGGCTCGGCGAGCATCAAAGCAATGTACGTGACCTCCTTTTTCTCGACCTGGCGCTGGAAGACTCCTTCAGGGCTGTTGTCGAAAAAAATCCGGACCCGAAGCTCAACATAGATCAACTGGCGGAATTGACATTAATGTCCCTTGAGAATCTTTGTATCTCAACCCCCGACGGGGAATTTGAAAGCTGTCTTGCATATTGGAAACGCCTGGGAAAGCTGCCTGGTTCCGTAACACTGCGGTCGCTTCAGGCCAAGGCCGTGGTCGATCGCCTTCAGCGGGGTCTGGGCAATTTCATCGACAGATATCACCAACTCCTTCAGCCCAAGGCTGAATCTCTCGGGAAGGCTTTTCATGCCGCTTCGTGGAGCGTCACTCTTTTTGCTGAAGAAGTGGTGCGCGGCAGGCCTGCATTTGTCCTATCGGTACTTTTGCGCAAACTTGACACCCTGTTGCGGAAAAGTGCCGACCTCGGGAACTGGCAGGTGATCAGCCTGAACAGTGGAAGCGGAGTCATCGAAACAGTATCACATTTAAAATCCATCCAGGGCAGGAGTTTTACCAGCCCTGCGGTAATAGTTGCCGACAATATAGAGGGGAACGAGGAAATTCCCAAAGGAGTTATAGCTCTCATAACACCTGTCTCGGTAGACGTGTTGTCCCATCTCGCTGTTCGGGCCAGAAATGCCCGTATACTATTCGCAGTTTGTTACGATTTTGACGTGATCGAAAAGTTAAAGTCGATGCGCGGCGTCAGGACCAGGCTGAGTGTCAGTAAAGCCGGTGATGTGGTATTTGAAGAAAGCACGGAAGACATGAAGACGCAGTCACCGCATAAGCTGCCTCCACATATAAAAACATCAGGAATGCCAAGGCCGGTCTTCGGTGTATATGCAGTTTCGATGGTGGATTTCAACGACAAAAATACAGGTGGCAAATCCAACAATCTAAAACGCATGCACGGTAAATTGCCTGATTGGATACACCTCCCTGCCTCGGCGGCGTTGCCTTTCGGGGTTTTTGAAAAAGTGCTTGCCTGGCCTCCCAACAAAGAACTCGCAGAACGTCATGGCGAACTGCTCCGGCGGCTGCAGGAAGAAACTGAAAATTCTCTGCCGGATTTACTTGAAAACATAAAAAAAACCATCCTGGCCCTTGAGTGCCCTGGCGAATTGTTCTCCCAGCTGTGTACGGTGATGGAAAATTCCGGAATCGGACGGCCCGCAGACTGGCCGGAAAAATGGGAAGATGCGTGGACCTGCATCAAAAGCGTATGGGGCTCCAAATGGAATGAAAGGGCATATTTAAGCCGTAAGGCAAACGGCATCCCTCATGAGTACCTTATGATGGCTGTGCTGATTCAGCGGGTCGTTGAAGCTGATTACAGTTTTGTGATTCATACTGCCAACCCTTTTACGAACAATACGGATGAAGTTTATGCGGAAATTGTGCTCGGGCTTGGTGAGGCGCTGGTTGCCAACTACCCGGGCAGGGCGCTCAGCTTCTCATGTGTTAAAGACAGCCGGGAACCGCGTCTCCTGTCATTGCCTGGCAAGAGCGTCGGTCTTTTCGGAGGCGGCCTTGTATTCCGTTCGGATTCAAACGGGGAAGACCTCGCCGGTTTTGCGGGCGCAGGCCTTTACGACAGCTTCATGCTGCCGGAACCGGCTAAGATCACCCTGAATTACACGGAAGAGGCTCTTGTGTGGGACGATGCTTTTCGAAACAAGTTTTTGTTAAACATTGCCGATATCGGTGCATCTGTTGAAAAGGCCCTCCGGGGCCCCCAGGATATTGAGGGAGCATACTCCGATGGACAATATTATGTCGTGCAATCGCGCCCGCAGGCGGGGATTGAACTTGACTGAAACAGCGCGTGTACGCATCGGAAACCAGACAGCCCTTTCAGCATATTCAGTGATGCAGCCCTTCCAATATGCTGTTGCAAACGGTTTTGACGCTTTTGAATGGTTTCCGGATAAAAATGAATCAGGGTTTGGATGGGACGAAAATGACATATCAAAGGAAACCCGCGAATTTATCAGGAACACCGCTGTTGCCCATGATATCCGGCTTTCTGTCCATGCACCATGGCAGTTAAACCCTTTAAGCGCTGATTGCTATGAGCGCTTGTCCGAAACAATAGCGTTCGCACAGGATACCGGCGCCTCTCTCCTGAATATTCATTTTTATGCCGGCGAAGGGATCGCTGCGTTTGCGGGAGCGCTTGTTCCTTTGGTGAAACTCCTTGCAGCTAAAGGGATCAATCTATCTATTGAAAACACTCCGAATACCGGGCCCGAAGATTTCAATAAACTCTTCAGTCTTCTCCGCCTTACGGACCATCCCGCACATGTTGGAATGTGCCTGGACATCGGTCATGCAAACCTGTGTAGTGCAACGCTTAACGATTATCTTAAGTTTGTCGACATGCTAGATCCCCAGGTGCCTGTAATCCACATACATATGCACGAAAACTACGGTGACAATGACAGTCATCTGCCCTTTTTCACAGGCCCGGCTGGAAAAGACACGACAGGTATAAGGGGTTTTATAGCCCGAATGAAAAACCGTAATTTTTCAGGATGCGTTATCCTTGAGCAATGGCCGCAGCCGGAGAGCCTCCTAATCGAGATACGCACCAGGCTGCTCGAAATAATAGGTTAACTTATGGATGCCTATCTTACACCTGGCCCCGGAATAAAACTCACTTTGTTTACCAGCCGGTCAGTTTTCTAAAAACAACCATATCTGACCTTGTAAATCCATGCTTGCGGTAAAAAGCATGGGCTGCCTCGTTATTGTCGTCGGTCAGCAAACTAATTCGTCCGCAGCCCTGACTTATCGCATAATCTACGGCGTACCCTACCAGACTTGCTCCTATGCCTTTTCCCCTGAAATCAGGGGCAACGACCATATCTTCAAGAATTGCAACCTTGTCCCCTAACGCGGTACTGATCGTGAACAATATAACCACCATCCCTTGAATAACACCATGGGATTCATATACAAATACAGTGCCTGTTTCAGGGTTCTTAACGATCATTTCCAAGCCCTTCCTCTGTACTGCCGGATCTGCAGTGAATTCCCGCTCCTGGCTGAAAAGAACGCCGAGCAGTTCGGCGCAGCGAACCAGATCATCAATATTTGCAGGTCTGACAGTTTCCATTGTTACTATAATAGCATAGGGAAGAACCGGTGCTTGTAGCTCAAAAGGCGCGAACCATTTCGACATAACTGCAATTTTTATATAAGACTAAAGTCCAATTGTTTATTATCCGCAAGTAATTCATAATTATCCACTATTAAAGCGCAACGCGGATGTATTGCTGTTATCGATAGCTTGAGTTCAGAAATCAACAGGCATAAGGGTCAACATAAGAATAAAATGCGTCAGGATAATGGTTGAGCCTGCTGTTCTTCAATAGAACCAGGGTCTTCAAGTAACCATGGAAACGTTATGAAATTAAAAACCAAATTCACCCTGATCGTATCGATCCTTATTGCCATATTCTCTCTGATTGCATTATTCGCCTTCTCACACTACATGAACTCCATTAAAGAAACTATCGCTCAGCAGCAATTTCTGATGGTCTCGACGCTCGCAGATGAACTTGACAGTAAACTTTTGACCGCTCAACAGGATCTTATTGCTTTTGCTAAAGTTGTTCCGCCAGACATAATGCAAAATCAAGAAAAGGCGCAGCTCTTTCTTGACAACAAGCCGATTTTGCAAAGAACGTTTGACAATCATATTTTTTTATTAACGCCATCCGGCAAACTGTTCATTGAATCACCATATATGCCCGGCAGAAGGGGATTGGATTTTTCTTTTCGCGAGTTCGTATCAAAAACGCTTAAAACAGAAAAACCTTATATATCTGATCCGTATGTGACCACGCAATCTCATAAACCTACGGTTATCACCTTCACCGTGCCGCTTTTTGGCGACAACGGCAAAATAACGGGCATACTGGGCGCCGGCATCGACCTTAAGAAAGAAAACTTCCTTGGAAAGTTAAGCACTATAAAAATAGGGGAAACAGGTTACCTTGTTTTGTCAGCCGCGGACAGGACATTGATTATGCATCCTGACAAGCAAAGGATCCTGACAAAACAAGCTCCCGGCTTAAACGTGCTCCATGATAAGGCCATAGCGGGATTTGAGGGCACCGGCGAAACCATAACATCCTACGGTACAAAAATGCTTTCGTCATACAAACGGCTGAAGGCAAAGAACTGGATACTTATTGCAGACTATCCGCAGGCGGAAGCATATCGACCTATCCAGGCAGCAGAACGTTATTTTATAATTACAACTGTTACAGGCATCATGGCGGTATTTTTTATTATTTCTTTCACTATAAAGTGTTTCATAAAACCTCTTGAACTTTTGACGCAGCACGTTAAGGATATCCCGCAAAAAACAGGGGACGACAGATTCCTGGACATAAAGACAAATGATGAGATTGGAACGCTTTCCCTCGCTTTTAACAAGATGGTTACCGAGATTGATAAGAGGCCGGCACTGGAACAGAGTGAAGAGCGGTTTCAACTGGCGATGGAAGCCACCAGAGACGGGCTCTGGGACTGGAATGTTAAGACTAATGAGGTCTACTACAGTCCGGGCTACGCAGCAATGCTTGGCTACACTTCCTGCGAAGTCCCCGGGCAGGTCAATTCCTGGATGGATCTTCTTCATCCGGAAGATAAAGGAACCGCGTTGGAAAGAAACATGGATTGCATAGAGAATCGCTGCGATGTCTTCGATGTTGAATTCAGGATGCAGGCCAGGAACGGGGAATGGCGTTGGATACTGGGGCGTGGGAAGGCTGTTAGTCGTGATATTAGCGGGCGGGCCATCCGGATGATCGGCACCCATACCGACATCACGGAACGCAAGCGGGTTGAGGAGAAGCTGCGCGCGAGTGAAGGGTCGCTCAGAGAATCCCAGAACATCGCGGGTTTAGGCAGTTATATTCTGGATGTTCCTGCCGGGTTATGGACAAGTTCGGACGTGCTTGATAAGTTGTTTGGTATAGACGAAGCATACGAACGATCTTTGAAGGCATGGGAAGCCCTGGTCCATCCGGACGACCGCACAATGCTAGTTGAGCATCTTGAAAAAGAAGTCATTGGTCAAGGGATGATTTTTGACAGGGAATATAGAATTATCCGTCACAACGACAAGGTGGAACGTTGGGTCTACGGAACAGGCAAGCTTGAATTGGATGTCAATGGGCGCCCCTTGAAAATGCATGGTACGATTCAAGACATTACCCAGCGCAAAACGCTGGATGAACATATTCAGCAATCTCAGAAGCTTGAAGCGATCGGGACACTGGCAGGCGGCATCGCTCATGACTTCAACAACCTGTTGCAGGGGGTCTTCGGCTACATCTCTATGGCAAAGATGACCCTGGAGCGGAGAGAGAAGTCTCTTGTCATGCTTGAACAGGCTGAAAAAGCACTGCACATGACAGTAAATTTGACCACACAACTTCTGACTTTTTCAAAGGGAGGTAAACCAGTCAGGAAAAAAATGCCTCTCCAACCGGTGATCGAGAACTCAGTGAGGTTTGCCTTGAGTGGGTCCAGCGCTGATTACCAAATCAAACTCGACGCAGACCTCTGGCATGTGGAAGCGGATGAAGGACAGATAGGGCAGGTAATTCAGAACATCGTGCTCAATGCCGACCAGTCAATGCCCATGGCCGGCACAATAGTGATCACTGCAATGAACGTGCGTGCACCGAAAAATGGAATCCCCCAACTTCAGGAAGAGGGAAAGTATGTGGAGATCTCTGTTCAGGACAATGGAATCGGCATTTCCAAGGAGTACCTGTCTAAAATATTTGATCCCTATTTTACGACTAAGACAAAGGGAAGCGGGCTTGGACTGGCAACATGCTATTCCATCATCAAAAACCATGGTGGTGTAATTCATGTCTCATCAAAAGTGGGCAAGGGCACTACGATTTATGTTTATCTCCCCGCAATTGAAGCGGAAAAAGAGTCCACCCGGATCTCTGAACTTTCTCCCTTTATCCGTAAGGTGAGAATACTGCTCATGGATGATGAGGAAATAATACGGGATATAGCAGGAAAAATGATCGGGGTCTTTGGGCATGAAGTAGAATTAGCGGAACACGGAGAAGCAGCCATCGAGAAATACAGAGCTGCTATGGAGTCAGGCAATACTTTTGATATTGTCATTCTGGATCTGACCATCCGGGGAGGGATGGGGGGAGAGAGACTATTGAGCGGCTTATTGCAATCAATCCTGAGATTAGAGCTATTGTATCGAGCGGTTACTCGGATGATGCTGTTGTGTCTGATTATCATAAATATGGCTTTAGTGCTCGCCTAACAAAGCCATACAACCTTAAAGAATTGAGCGCTACGCTGAATAATCTGCTGAGACGATGACAAACAAAACGCAAACAATAAGGTGTCTATGTTTCGTGTTCTCCCTTCAGTTCTGCTGTCATAGGAGTCTTCCTCAAGATGATGTCACAAAAACCCCTCGTGCTGGATTTCCGCGATCCATATGGGGTGGAAACTTTGTTCCACCCTTGGGTGCTGAGCTTCAGGATAACCATCAACAGGGCTATCGAAGATCTTTTCGTAAACTGGAGCACAAACTCAACAATTGATCCGTTGAGAAGGACTTTCATCGCAGAGAGTCTGCGCCCTGACAGGCGCGCATAAAAAAGGCGCCGAAACTTTCGGCGCCTATCCTCTGCTTAATGGCCCACCTCAACACGATTTAGTTATGACGCTAATGTCTTTAGCAATGGGTCTGCCATCTTCATGTGACTGATATTTCACCTCCACCTTCTCGCCAACTTTGATGTCACCAAGCGTATTGTTGCCGCGGCACATCTTCACCTTTGTCATACTATCCGTTGAGAGCGTCATTTCTCCAGGCAACAGGGTGGGTAGATTGGTTGGTTTCACTGTCACCATCAAATGACCTGCTTCCCGGCCTACCGACACCACCGCTCCTCTAATGGTGGCCGGTCCCGCCGCCAGCTCAGACGCCCTGATGGGATATAACTCATCAGCAGTGGCGACATTTACAAGGAAAAACAGAAGCAACACCGAAAACATTACACCGAAGATCGCTTTCATCCGAGTCACCTCCCTGAGACTTCATGTTATTTTTTAAACTACTCCTAACAATTATAATATATGCTAATATTAGAATATTTGCAACTCAATGTATCGTCAATTTTCGACCTATCGATGATGATTTAAAAGTGCCTGCAGACGCAACAACAGCATCACCATCACCTACAATATGTTCCTCTTTGCCACCCAGGATGAACTTCGCGTTGCCCTCTTCGATGCGGAAGAACTGGTCTTCATTAAAGGAGACGGCACGCTGTCCCCTTTTATCTTGAGTCGGATAGATGCCTACAGAAGATTCAGTTATCCGCTGATTCCCACGTGGATTCCACGATGATATATTTCTAATGATAGAGTTTCGAACAAGCAAAACTTTTCACGAGAAGGCATCACTAAATTGTATGTGCCTGAAGATGAAATGAAGCCGATATTAGAGGAGAATGTTCGTGTCCCTTCCCGGAATATTGCCAATTAATGGCTACAGTTTGATTGGGAACCTGGCACAGAATACCGCCACGGCGCCTAATGGTCTGGTTGCGTCCGCCAACAACCCTGCATCCACCGGGAGCGGTCTGGGCACGGAGGATGCCGCCGCGCCGATACCAACCCCAGACTTCACGGTGTCCCTGAGTTCGATGATTTCCACTGCGAGCACCCTGCAGGCCGCGGACAATTTCAACATTTTACAAAATAATCCCTTTGTCGCCCAGCCCGTCCTTGATCCTGGCTCCTCGCCGACCTTGGAGGCCATATCGCTCGCCCTGATCAACAACCCCGCATCCGTCGCGATCAATCTGGGCGAGCAGAATGCCGCCGCGCAGCTGCTCTTGACAACGACTGCCGCTACGACTCCCGCACCGACTCCCGCACCGACTCCCGCACCGACCACCGCAGCGACCACCGCAGCGACCACCGTACCGACCACCGTACCGACCACCGTACCGACCACCGCAGCGACCACCGTACCGACATCCGTACCCACTCTCGCACCGACCCCCTCACCGACTCCCGCACCGATCCCCGCAGCAATCCCTGCGCCGACCACCGCACCGACGCTCGCCTTTACGGTGCCCCCCGTTACGCCGACCTTGGGGATCTTGTCGCCCGCCCTGATCAACCTCCAAGCTGTGGAAAACATTGGCGTCCTGCAGGCCAACGAGAACCTCTCTCAGGCGCTGTTCGGCTCGAGAAATCCGGAGGCGCCCGTGGAAGAGTTATTGTCTATGCCGCCTGATGTTGAGGCTGTCCTGCGCGTCAACGCCACGGAACACAATCCCGTCCGTTCCCAATATTTTTTTACAGCGTATTTCAAAGTGATGAACATGCCGATATCCGGCTCTGCGGTGGACAGAACTGCGTAGCAGTGGTGGAGACTAATTATGTACGATTATCCGCACGTCGCTGCCCAACCTGGTAAAGCTTTCCCGCATCTTGCTTCCGAAATGCCGCCTAATCGGTGAGGGGAAGTTACCCTCTTAAAAACGATACAGTAAGATAAACTTACTGATTTGAGAACTGTCCAAGCTGTATCTCTAAAAACAGCGTCGGGATGTTACAATAAATTCTGAAGGTTCCAGTTAAGGAGTTTACCTATGCAGGATTTGGTAAATAAAATTGTCGATGCAAACAGCAGGTTCCTGAGTTGGAGGAACAGGCTGGGATGGATACTCGACCTCCTGGCCGGCAGCACCTTCGAGATGGACACAGAACATCTCGCTTATATAGCCGTATATCTCCGTTTTATCGGTACCGGGGAAGTCCCTTGCAGCGAAGAAGGCGGCCACTATCGTCCATCCCATAATGCAAAGATAGCGCAGCAAATATTTAATAGGCTCTCTGAAATAACAACCCCTGAAAATGTTTTTATCATTAGAAAGATTTACCCCTGGCTGCCCTCTTTCGACACCTCATTTACAAGGGCTGAACCTCTCACGCGCATACGGGACATAGCGCACAGAAATGATATCCCGGGAGAACTTAAACGCGAAATCAAGCATACACTTCAAAATAAACTCCACCGTTCCGCCGGACCGGAAGACCTTGTCACTGCGGAAGGCCTGCTGAAAAAAATAACCGCGCCGGGCGCATCATATCCCCACTCTTTTATTGAGGAGTTCAGGCGCTTCAACGACGAGCTTAAAGAATTTTTTAATGCCTTATCTCTGGATGAACGGCTTAAAGGACTGGCGGAAAATATCAATTCCAACGAGGCGGCATTGATCCGCAACTTTCTTGACATCAAAGAAAACATTGATACTCCCGGTCACATATTGACTGCTTTGGGACTTTTAACTGAACTCCGCAGCTTTTTTTGCGCACAAATCGAAATGGAAAAGGGACCGAAGATTCAGCGGCTCCAGATGGCAGACATTGGACTGGAGGATTTCTCCTTTGTTCTCCTGGCCCGTCTAAACAATCATTTTGAAATGCTGAAGAACAGCATACCATGGAAATCGGTCTGGTCCTCTCTGGGTCCGGCAATTGAAAACTTGCGGCTGAGCGGTTTTGACTATGCAGAGTGCCTGGCAATAGAGTCCGAACTGCGAAAGTGGTCTCATGAGCTTTCCGCCCGGAATCAGGAGGTCCGGAACCAGGAGGAATTGCTCCGGCTTAAGGCCACCCTCGAAAGATGCGCGAGACTGGCGGAAGATTACTGCAATAAGATTTTGTTGCTTTTCCCTGAAAAAGCCGAAAGACTGGGCCGCGCTCTTGGCGTGGCTGCGCATGCAATAAGAGTTTTCAGTGAATCCGACATCAGGAGTCACCCTGTATTCCAGATGTCAAGACTCGTTAATTTAGTTCTAAAAAGCATTCGAACACTGGCAAACCTTTCCCCCTGGGATGTTATCGTGCCTGGAAGCGCGTCAGGCCGCCTGGTTATAGCGGTCGGTCTTGGGAATTTGCCGGAAAAGCATGACGGACCGCTTATAGCGCTTCTTGAGATAGCAGAAGGAGATGAAGAGATTCCCGCGTCGGTTGCCGGTATTATAGTTGCCCGCGAAATCCCGCATCTCTCACATCTTGCCGTCCGCGCCCGTCAGAACCATGTAATATTCGCAGCATGCGAGGACAGAGAGCGTTTTGAAGAATTAAAGGTAAGCGCGGGACCATTTGTTGACCTGGATGTCGCTGACGGAAAGGTCAACCTGGAGACCTCTTCAGGTCACGAAAAGAGACAAATAAATAAAATCCGGCTTCCGGCGATCAAGGCGCCGGATGTAATCTTTTCCTCTGCTAACAAATTGCACCAGTTGCTCCAGCTGAGCGGGGTCACCCCGGAAATCGCCGGCGGCAAAGCTTATGCAGCACGGCAGCTTGAGGAATTATCCGGGCTTAAGCCTGCCGGATTCAAGACTGCTCCGGGACTTGTCATACCCTTTGGAGTCATGGAAGCATCACTTACTGCCGAACCTGCAATGGAAAAAGAGTATTATGCATTAGTCGAAGCAGTGAATAAGACGCCGGATGATTTTGCCGGTCCCCTGAAAAAACTGCGGGAGATCGTAAATCATGTAACTGTGCCCGCCGCAGTCGTTTCCGGAGTTATAAAAGCATTCGCGCCTGATGAACGCCTGTTTGTCCGCTCAAGCTCAAACTGCGAAGACATGGAAAAATCTGCAGGGGCCGGACTCTACGACTCTGTTGCAAATGTGCAGCCTTCCGATGTTGATAAGGCCATACTCAAGGTCTGGGCGTCATTATGGAACAATCGGGCGGTACTTAACAGAAGGAACACCCTCATACGGCACGACAGTGCTCATATGGCCGTGCTCATCCAGAAAATGATAATTCCTGAATTTTCATTTATAATGCATACGGTCAATCCTGTAACTTATAATGCAGAAGAAGTTTATATAGAGCTGGCGGTTGGTATGGGCGAAACATTAGCTTCAGCAGGAACGCCAGGGGTCCCTTACCGGATGGTCTGTAATAAACAAACTAAAGAGGTGCGGATGCTGGCCTTTGCGAGCTTCAGTCATGCATTATGGCCCGCTCCCTCAGGAGGGACCATAATGAAAAATATAGATTACTCCGGCATTGGCCTATCTGGAAACAGAACATACAGGAACCTTATGGGCAGACGGTTAGGGTCCATCGGTCAATTTGTGGAGAAGGCCTTTGGGCATCCTCAGGACATTGAGGGGGTAGTCTCGGGAGATGAGGTCTACCTTGTGCAATCGAGGGCCCAACAGGGCAATGTCTAAACCCATCCCTCCAATTCTGGCGCTTTTTCAAAAAAGGATCGACGGCGATGACGCCCTTTTGCGGCTAGCCTCCCTGCGATTTAAAGAGGCCGGCCTGGGACCCGAGTTCTACGCTGAAACTCCGGACGAATTGGAGAGGCTTTTGAGGTTCAAACCAACTGCTGAAGCACCTGCAACCGTGCATTTGCCCAGGTGGATAAATCTCTTTGACGAAAACAGCCGCGCACTGGTGCTCGCTTTTGCCGAAAGATTTAAGAACCGTATTTTCGGATTAATTATTCATGATCAAAGTGAGATCGCCTTTCGGTTTGATAATTATTTAACTCTCCTGCGTGACCTGGAATCCGGATTAAAAAACGTTGGGGGAAGTCCTTGTCTCTTTATAGAATACGCTGCAGGTCTTGAGCCTGATATATTCATAGAACTTTTCAGGGCATCACATGACTTTGAGCGCGTGAGCAGCTGCATAGATATAGGACATCTGGGCCTTTGGCAGGCAAGGCGCGTCTATTCAGTCAAATACCCGGGGAAGGATGTTTGTGCTCTCAAGCCTCACGATTCCGGTCTTCGTGACGTAATAGGCGATGTCGAGGAAGCGGTCGCTGCAGCCCTCCCCGAAGTGCTCCGGGTGATACGGGAAATCGGCAGCCTGGGGAAACCGCTGCATTATCACCTGCACGACGCACATCCGCTCTCGACCTTCAGCCCTTTCGGAGTTGCGGATCACCTGAGCTTTTTAGATAAAATTATGCTACCATTTGAATACATGGGGGAAAGGTCTCTGGACCTGATGTTCGGGCCTCTCGGGCTTTCAAGGATTATTGCCGAAGCCCTTGAGTTGCCTGGTCCTGAACACGTTTCCTTCACGCTCGAAATTCATCCGGTTAAAGGGACGCTCCCGCTTGGAGAGGCCTCTTACCTTTTTCATCACTGGCGGGACAAAGGGAATGCTGAACGAATGAATTTCTGGCTTTCTGTCTTGTGTAAAAACTATCAGCTTGTATATGATGCGTGCAATAATAAAAAATGAAACCACAGAGTGCACAGAGAAATATTTTAATATAATATACTTCATAGGGTCTTTCAGAGCGCTCAGGGTATTTCTCTGCGTCCTCTGTTGTTAATTTTTGACAATGCTTGCAAAATGAGGGGGAAAAACTGTGAGAAAACCGGAAAAGATGATCATCTATAACCTGTTTCCGCTGCTGGCAGGCAAGTTTACCGGATGGGAAAGGCATTTCTTGCGTGCATCGGAAATGGGGTTCAACTGGATTTTCGTAAACCCTGTTCAGCGTGCAGGCGCTTCGGGAAGTCTTTACTCGATAGCGGATTATTTCGATTTCAATCCATTGCTCGTTGACGGGGAAAGTGAAATAAAACCTCAGGAACAGGTAAAAGACATGATAAGGGCTGCGGAGAAGCTCGGGTTGAAGGTTATGGTCGACCTGGTGATCAATCATTGTTCCGCAGATTCAGCCCTGATTAAATCGCATCCGGAATGGTTTCTCCATGAATCCGACGGCAGCATTGCACATCCGTTCGCATATGAAGACCAGAAAAAAGTGGTATGGAAAGACCTGGCAAGGTTTGACCACCAGAACACAAAAGATAAAGAGGGGCTCTATCAATTCTTTTTGAGTGTGGTAACCTTTATGTCGGACCTTGGCTTTAAGGGGTATCGCTGCGATGCGGCCTACCAGGTGCCGGGCAGTTTATGGGGAAGACTCATAAGAGAAATAACAAAAAAATATCCTGATGTGCTTTTCTTCGCGGAAACGCTCGGGTGTTCTCCGGACCAGACCAGAAAAACCGCGGGCGCAGGCTTTGATTATATCTTCAACAGCTCAAAATGGTGGGATTTGTACAAATCATGGTTAATGGAACAATATGCCCTCACACGGGAAATTGCCCCGTCGATAAGCTTCCCTGAAAGCCACGATACGGCCAGGCTATGCGAGGAATTAGGCGGCAATGTCGAAGGGCTTAAACAGCGCTATCTGTTCTCTTCCCTTTTTTCAGCGGGCGTAATGATGCCGGTGGGATTTGAATTCGGCTTCCGCGGGAAGTTGCACGTAGTAAAGACAAGACCTGAAGATTGGGAAGAGACGGGCATTGACCTTACTTCTTTCATAACAGGCGTCAACAAGATCAAGTCAGAACATGCAGTATTTCAGGAAGAGGCGCCCACAGAGATACTGCATTGCGACAATCCGAATATTTTGTTCATGTGGAAGGCGTCCACCTATTCACAGGAAGAATCCCTGCTCATACTCAATAAAGATATTTACAATAAACAATATTTCTACTCGGAAAGCCTGCAAAAATATCTTCTGGCAGGAGCGCCGCTTGTTGATGTTTCTGCGGAATATGCCCTTGACTATATCCCGGCGCCATTTTCATACGACCTCAGGCCGGGACAGGGTATAGTTCTGGTCACTACAAGGGATACAATACCGGAGAATTGAGGGCTCGTGAATAAATAACTTGTGCATTCAGGCGCTCAGAAGCCATGAACTATTGATTCTCGTTAACTGATTTATACACATTCAGCAGGCTCTGCCTCGCCTGCATTATCCTGTTCATGGCATCGCCGGCCTTTGCCATCTCTATCTTGAGATTATCAACTCCCATACCGGGAATCTTTTGGAGAGATTGGGCCGTTTCGTCCTGGATCTTCGCAGCATCGGACAACACGTTATTCAAAACTTCACTAAAGGCATTTGAACCCGTCTGATCAGAAGGTTTCTTTGCCTCCGCAGCGCCTGATGGCATTCCTTGTATTTTGCTTATCTCATTCATCTCTTGATCTTTTTATACCACTACTGAGAAAATAAGTCAACCTTGGTCAGGGGCGGGCATATGAAAAGAGCGATCGTCGCAATGGTGATCATTGCCGTAATAATCGTTATGGCACTCCGGGGCTGTCCCAGAGTTCGGAGAAGCGCGGGCAACGTTTACAGTTATCCTCTTACAACCAGGACAGGAAACTTCGACTCCCTGTGTATTACGCCGAATGTTACACTGCCGAGAATCGCAGCACCTAAAGCGCTCCTCCCTTGAGAGCCCATGACTATGAGGTCGGCTTCTGCGACCTCCGCTGCCTTTATGATCTCCTCGACCGGGTGTCCCACCCTGATATTCTTCTGGGATTCCACTCCTTTAGTCTTGCATAGACCTTCGGCATCCGCAACATAGGCTTCAGCAGTCTGTCTAAGGTAATCTTCCAGATTGTCCAGCATATGGGTCAAGCTTGATACGGGGGGAACGGTCTGTGCACCGTAATAAGGACTCTTATCGACCACACTCAGCAATATAATTGTCGAACCTGTCTGTTTTGCAAGATCTATAGCATATTCCAACGCTTTAACTGCAGTTTCAGAACCGTCAATGGGCACCAGCATTTTTCTGATCATAACGCCTCCATTCAACTATGCGATTGATTTTATAACTCGTCCGGCAAGTTTGTCCATAGCAAGTATTTCCTGATAGTCATTTCCCCTTTTCTGCCAACAATAACCTAAAACTGGTCCCTTTGCCGGGGGTGCTTTTTACCGTTATCTCTCCATCCATAATTTCGACAAGTTCCTTTACGATGGCGAGACCCAGACCGAGGCCGTAAATATCGGATTCTCCTGACCGGAAAAACCTGTCGAATACATGGGGCAAATCATTCTCCGGGATACCCCTGCCGGTATCGGCTATATCGACAAAGAATCTGCCGCCTTCTGTGCCATAATCGATGGAGACCCCACCCTTTTCGGTGAATTTCAGGGCATTGGAAAGAATGTTTCTCAGGACCATTTCGAACTTATCGATATCGGTGGTCACTATAAGGTCGTCTTTTTTTAAAATGTTGATGTACAGTCCACGCGTCTGGAACAACGGTACGAGTTCACTGACTATACCGTAAAGGAATTCCTTCAGATTTATCCCGGTTTCCTCACCTCTCTTAAAGAAACCGGCCTCTGCCGCGGTCACATCTTCAATACCTTTCACCAGCTTTATCAGCCTTTCTATTTCGTTGGCGATATTGTCGAAACCCTTCGAAATATCAGTTACTATCCCGTCTGCCATGGCTTCCACATGTGTTTTCATTATAGTCAGGGGCGTCCGCAGCTCGTGGGCTATGTTCGACATGAGACGCTTCCTCAGGGTTTCTTCTTTCTGCAGAGATTCAGACATTCTGTTGAAGGCCCTTGCAAGATCGCCCACTTCATCGGAGGATTGAGCGGCTATCCTTACAGCAAAATCTCCACTGGTAATCTTTTCCGACGCTTTCCTGAGAAGCCTTATCGGGTTAGAGATATAGTGTGTTAGCATAAGACTGATAAGAAGCGAACCTGCGCCCGCGATCAACAGGAATGTGTATAGAAAATGTCTGACTCTCGTTTTGAATATGGCCTCCTTTTCGGCCAGTTCCTTTTTCTGAAATGAACGGGCAAGGAGCGAGCCGATCTTTGCGCCGTTGGACATGACAGGAAATTCATCGTATTTGCGGTCAGTGGCCATGTCTATACGGAACAGTTCTTCCATACGGCGCTTCATACCGGGGGAAAGGGATTCCATGACACTATTGGAAGGGATGATTTCCCTGCCTTCCGTATCGACGATCCTGACGTCCAGTCCCATCATCATAGCCCAATGAATGGACTCGGAAAGTATTTGTGCATCCCACTTCCCGTCTTTGTAACCGCCCTCAGCAGAGGCAATGATCCAGTAAATTTGATCTTTCTTGACGCCCTCTGCGTAACTGTCAAAATCATTCAGTATCAGCCGCTCAAAAATGACCGTAGAGACCAGTGACGCAAATATGACAACAATGAAAGCCAGAAAAAGCTTTGTTCTCATTTGTCCGGGTCACCTAAGAATTTATAGCCTACACCATAAACAGTCTCGATAAACGGCGGCTTCTGACGGTCGCCTTCTATTTTGCGCCTGATATTTTTAATATGTACATCAACTACCCTGTCAAACCCTTCAAAATCATAACCCTGCACTATATTAATCAGTTGCGCCCGGCTGAATACGATACCCGGCCTTTCGGCGAGGTTGAGAAGGATTTTGAACTCGGTGCCGGTCAGCGCAACTCTTTTGCCGCCGCTTTTAACTTCCCTTGACAGTGCATCTATAATGAGGGCGCCGCCGTTAAAGGAGAGTTGTATTTTTTCGTCCTTTTTTGAGCGTCTAAGATGGGCTTTTACGCGCGCTACCAGTTCCCTGGCGCTAAAGGGCTTCACCACATAATCATCGGCCCCGATGCTCAGACCCTTGACCCTGTCGTCTTCTGCGCTCTTGGCTGTGAGCATAATGACCGGAATATTGCTGACTTCCCTTATGTATTTGCATACCGTCTCACCGTCGATATCCGGAAGCTTGAGGTCCAAAATGACAAGGTCAAATCCATTACTGATCTCGCTTATGGCAGCCCCACCGGTTTCCACGGCGATTACTTCGAAGCCTTCACGCACCAGATAGGATTTGACGATATCCGCTATTTTTGTCTCATCCTCGACTATAAGGATTTTCATACTTTCGCTTTCCCCAACTCCGGAGTCCCCGAAGGGTCGATGGAATTCTTGTAGCGAAACTCCCGTCCCTTCCAGAGCATATAGATGGCTGGATAGATAATGAGTTCGAGTATTGTAGAAGTGACAACTCCGCCGACCATCGGCGCCGCTATCCGTTTCATAATATCAGATCCGGTGCCGTTGCTGAACATTATCGGTACCAGCCCGGCAAGAATGACTGCAACGGTCATAATTTTTGGCCTGATTCTTTTCACCGCGCCGAACATGACAGCCTCTTTCAGGGATTCGAGGCCGATCAGTTTGCCTTCTTTTTTCCACTTCTCGTATGCAAGCTCCAGGTAAAGGAGCATCACGACTCCCGTCTCGGCATCGAGCCCTGCCAACGCTATGATTCCAACCCATACAGCAATGCTCATGTTGTAGCCAAGCAAATAGAGCAGCCAGAACGATCCGACAAGCGAAAAAGGCACTGCCAGAAGTACAATGGCAGTCTTGGTAATGGACTTTGTATTGAAATAGATCAGGACAAAGATAACAAACAGGGTAAACGGTATAACGATCTTCAGCCTTTCATGGGTCTGAACCAGGTATTCGTATTCTCCGCTCCATTGAAGTCGGTATCCCGCAGGTATTTTTAAAGAAGCGATCTTTTTCCTGGCATCATTAACATAGCCGCCAACATCTCTCCCCGCAAAGTCGATATACACGTAAGAGGTAAGCAATCCAGCCTCGCTCTTTATAGCAGTAGGCCCTCTGACTATCTTGATGTCAGCCAGTTCTCCGAGCGGGACCTGCATAATTCCCGGCTGTACCGGCAACCCCTGGGAAACTGCAGGGGCCGGACCTGCCGTTACCGGGACCAGCACCCGTCCGATGTCTTCCGCGCTGCTCCTCATGTCCCTGAAATACCGGACGTTTACAGGATACCGCTCTCTTCCTTCAACAGTGGTTGTTATGTTCATGCCGCCGACAGCGGATTGAATAATATCCTGTACATCTTTTACAGTGAGGCCATACCGTGCAGCAGCTTCCCGCTTCACATCGATATCGAAGAAATAGCCGGTAGTAACACGCTCTGCATAGACACTGCGCGTGCCTGGAACGTCCTGTAACCGTTTCTCGATTTCGAGACCGATGCGCTCGATCTCCTCAAGGTTAGACCCCAATATCTTGATTCCTACCGGAGTTCTGATGCCGGTGGAAAGCATATCGATGCGCGCCTTTATAGGCATAGTAAATGAATTCGCCACTCCCGGTATGGTAAGGGCATCGTTCATCTGGAATTTGAGTTTCTCCAACGTCATTCCCGGTCTCCACTGCGATTCGGGTTTCAGGTTGACGACGGTCTCGAACATTTCGAGCGGCGCCGGGTCAGTAGGGGTTTCGGCGCGGCCGGCTTTGCCGAATACCTGAGATACTTCCGGTATTCGCATCAGGATACGGTCCTGGAGTTGAATGAGTTTAGATGCTACAGATACAGAAGCCGCAGGGACTGTTACCGGCATATACATCAGTGAGCCTTCGTATAACGGAGGCATAAATTCAGTGCCCAGTTTGGTAAACGGGATTACTGTAACGGCCATGATTATTACCGCAATAAAGATCACGGTTTTTTTGTAGTTGAGTGAAATCCTGGCAACCGGCTCGTAAAGCTTATGAAGTATGCGGCTCACCGGGTGCCTCTCCTCAGGATAGATGGTGAAGAAATATTTAATGAAGGGCGCCTTGCCGAGCCTGCTTTCCCTTATAAAGAGCGACATTAGCACCGGAGTCAGCGTGACAGCGAGAAACGATGAGAACAGCATGGCGAATGTCTTAGTGTATGCCAACGGTTTGAACAATCTGCCGGCCTGTTCCTGTAACGTGAATACAGGAAGAAACCCCACCGTAATAACAAGGAGCGAGAAGAAAAGCGACGGCCCTACTTCTTTGGCAGCATCGATTATCACATCGAGCCGGCTGCAATACAACTCGCGATTGCACTCCCATGTCTCCATTTTTTTATGGGCATTTTCGACCATGATGATCGAGGCGTCAACCATGGCCCCGATAGCAATGGCAATACCGCTCAGGCTCATGATATTCGAAGTAACTCCGAGAAAGTGCATGCATATGAACGAAATGATAATTGCCACGGGGAGAGTAAGGATTACGACAAGGGCGCTCGGCAGATGAAACAGGAATATAATGCAGACCGCGCTCACCGCAATCGAGAGCTTGACAATCTCGCCCTTAAGCGTGTCTATTGCCCGGTGGATAAGATCCGACCGGTCATAAGTGACAACGATTTTCACCCCTTTGGGAAGGCTCGGCTCAATATCGGTCTTCAACTTCTGCTTCACCCTGTCGATCACATTGAGGACATTCTGCCCGAACCTGACGACAACTATTCCTCCCGTCGTTTCACCTTTTCCGTCGAGTTCCGCAAGTCCCCGGCGTATTTCGGGGCCGAGTTGCACACGGGCAATGTCCTTCAGATAAATGGGAGTCCCTGATGTACTGGCGCCGACAGGGACCTCTTCGATGTCACTCAGGCTTTTGATGTACCCCCTTCCCCTGACCATGTATTCGGTACCGGAGAATTCGAGTACCCGGCCCTCGACATCCTGGTTGCTCTTCCCTACCGCATCCAGTACCTTCGGCAGGTGGATGTTATAAGCCAGAAGCTTATTCGGGTCAATGGTGATCTGATATTGTTTGACAAACCCGCCGACGCTCGCGACTTCCGACACGCCCGGCACGCTTTCAAGGGCGAGTTTAACATTATAGTCCTGAATGGAACGCAATTCCGCCAGGTTGTGGCCGCCTGTCTCGTCAACCAGGGCATATTCGAAGCCCCATCCAACTCCTGTACCATCGGGTCCGAGAACAGGATTTACATCGGCAGGGATTTTGTTCTTTACTGCCTGGAGGTATTCCAACACCCGGGTCCGCGCCCAGTAAATATCGGTGCCTTCCTTAAAGATGACATATATAAAGGAACTGCCCAGGAACGAGAAGCCACGAACAGCCTGCACTTCCGGGGCTGCCAGGAGAGTCGAGGATATCGGATAGGTAATTTGGTCCTCAACAAGATCAGGGCTCCTGCCGCTCCATTCCGTGAAAACAATGACCTGGGTATCGCTCAGGTCAGGAATGGCGTCAAGAGGAGTTTGTTTCAGCGCCCAGTATCCCCAGATGGTCAGGAACAAGACAAAAAGAAAGATGACAAACTTGTTTCTGGCACTAAACTCTATTATCCTGGCAATCATTACTTTATGATGCCTTTCAGCTTAGCTTCGGAATCGATCAGGAAGTTCGCAGCTGACGCAACACGCTCGCCGGCTTTAAGCCCCCCGGTTACCTCGACCATCCCATCGGCCCTAATGCCAATGCTTACTTCGCGTGGTTCGAAATTGCCTTCTCCCTTGTCAACGTAGACCACCTGACGTTTCCCGGCATCAAGAACTGCATCATCCGGGATAACGAGCTTATTGCCGAGGTTGATCTTTACTTCAACGTTGGTATACATCTGGGGCTTAAGCTTATTGCCGGGATTCGGGATGGTGAACCTCACCTTGGCGGAACGGGTATCTCCGGAAATCGTCGGGTAAACATAGTCAATTGTCGAGCGAAATTCCTTGCCTGAAAAATAGCTCAGGCTGATCAGCGCCTTTTCTCCGGTTTTTATAAGCGGCAGTTCGTTTTCGAAGATATCTGACAATATCCAGATCGTCGAAAGATCGGCAATATCAAAAAGCTTTTCGCCAGGCATGGCGCGCATGCCCTGAAACGCCATTTTCTGCACAACATAGCCGCTTACAGGGCTGTAAATCGTAAGAGTCCGCAGCGGTTTTCCGGTTTGCTCGATCCTGTTGATCTGCTCATCGGAAATGTCCATAAGCCGCAATCTCTGGCGGGCCCCTTCCATTATCGCTCTTGAATCGTTTGCAAGCATAGAGCCTACAGTGTCATTTTTTACCGCGTTGCTCTTCTTATCCCATTGCAGCAGGTTGATAAACTCCTGCTGGGTAGCCAGGAGTTCCGGGCTGTAAATCTCGGCCAGGGGTTCGCCTTTACGGACATATCTACCTGTATAATCGATATGGAGCTTCTCGATCCATCCCTCGAATTTTGTATTGACAGTGTACAGCCGCCGCTCGTCGTATTGCACCATACCCACTGTCCTTATGATCTTCCGGAGCGGCTTTATCCCGGCAACAACAGTTTTAACGCCAATTAGCTGCTGCTTTTCCGGCGGGATCTCGACAGTCGGCGCTTCCTCTTGTTCCTGCTCTAAAGAAGCAGCCTGCTGCTTCGGCTGAACGTTAGCGGCCTGTTGCCCCGGCTTGGCCTGCTCTGCAGGCATGTTCATGCCCGGCATAGTTTTGCTCTGATCGACAGCAGCCGCTGTCTGCACAGGAGCTGAGGTTTTCTTCGAGGGGAGAAATCTATTTCCAAAGACATAGATTAAGACGGCCAGAACAATAATCGTGCATCCGGCGGCGACAACAAAAATAACCCTTTTTTTCATTTTTGATTCCCCTTCCGGTTTTTTATAGCTGCGCCAGACAACCCGGTTGCAGCCTCGATCCGCGCTATCGCTTTTTCACGCTCTGAGGACTGCACCCAGTAAGATATTTCATAGTCTATAATAGACTTAAGTCTCGTTATGACGGTGAGTGCATCGTTAGAACCTGTCCTGTATCCGGAAAGGGAAAGCTCGACATCCTGCAAGCCTTTTGGAATCAGTCCGTCCTTGTAAAGCAACATCAGCTTGTCGGAGGCCTTGATCATAGCGTAGTTGTCTCTGATTCCGGAGGCGATCATGAGCCTCGCCGATTCTTTTTCGCTCCGTGCCTCGTTAAGAGACGCTTCGGCTTCGTTCACTGCCGGCCGTTGCTTCGTCCGTTCAAAAATCGGCAGGTTTATTGTCGTTGTAAGACTCCACATATCCGGGAAGTTATTCCCGCGCGGGAAATAACTGCCCGTAATCGTAAAATCCGGGTAATAATCCTTTTTTGCAAGTGCAACCTTTATTTTAGCCGCATCGATCTTCCTGTCTAAGGATTTGAGTTCCGGAGATTGCCCGTTAGCCATAGCTATCAGTTCATTGAGCGAATAGATCAAGTCAGCAGGCGGCAGGTCAGCGGGTCTTTCGAGAGGAGCATCGGCAGGCCTCCCAACAGTCGTATTCATCATGGCGTCGAGGGCCTCCACTTTCTGCCTCAGCATCGTCTCCTTTTCAAGCAGCATGTATTTCTCTGTCTGGGCCATAAGGACTTCCTGCTGAGACCCTTTTCCAGAGGAATAACGCGCAAGAGCGGCATCTTCCACCTTCGTAAAAAGGTTGGTCCTCTCAGTTATTAGGTCAATATTCTTATAGGTGTTGTACAAATCGAAATAGATTTCCTTCACCTTCGCTATTATTTTCAGGCGGAGGGCGTCATAATCAGCGCTCATGACTTCAGATTCCTTCGATGCGGCCTCCCCTTTGAGTGCCAGCTTGCCGGGAAAAGGAAAAGTCTGTGCAACGGCAAACACTCCCTGCGTGTTGGGATTGTCCGGATTGCCGTAGGTGAATTTATTGAACCCCTCGTTCTGATAGCCGAACGTGATCATAGGGTCCGGAAGGGTCTTTGCCTGAGGTATGCGATATTCTGCCGCAGATGTTCTGTATCCGTAAGCGTGCAGATCGGGGTTGTTTTGGAGCGCTTCCTCGATTAGCTGCTGCAGGTTCAGGTCATCGGCCTGAACCTGCATTGCGCCAAAAAAGAAAATCACGAAACCTGCAAGGCAGGACAGGGCGATGGACAAACGGTTGTTAGAGATAAACCTGTCCATTCCCGGTGTCGAATTATCCATTACGCCATCCTCCCCTTTGCTTTGTTAGTATGTTATTGGGCGTCAATGTTGAGCTTGATACCGGAAGTCTTGCCCCCTTTGATGATTTTGACTGCGATATTCCAAGGTCCTGACATCGACAAATTCAGTGTAGCCGCATATTTTGTCCCTGTCAATAGCGCTATGGCTTTGTAATTGGCCGCAGGCATCCCCGGCATTGGCGGCATCGAGTAATTGACTATAACCTTCGCATCGGTAACAGGTCTGCCGGAAGCATCCGTTAACTCAATTTCCATTTTGTTATTACCTACCACAGGCGGGTTTTTGTCGAGCCTAACCTCGACATTATAATCACCGGCTTTCTTCGTCATGACGTTATCCCGCGCATACACTAAGCCCGACATCAAAATAACTCCCAGAATTAATACCATTAACCGTTTCATAACTATCTCCTATTTGGTCATCCTGCATTTTTTGAAGCCCTCAAGGGCCTCCCTCAGCTTTCTGAGAAGTAGCCAATCGCAAATGCTTATCGCTACTATGCCCCTTATCCTGAACCTATGCTACCACGCAACTATGAAGAAATTATGAATGGCAAAAAACATAGTTTTCCGGAAAAAGAGATACTCGAAAAGGGCCGGGGGAGTTGACACAAACCCTATGACCGCTGTTGCAATAGCAGCAGATTCCTGCTATAAAACAAATAGCAACCAAACATTGAAAAATCTTCGAAGATTCTATGTTTCAACGCGGGGCAGGATGAAGACAGTCGTAGTAGAGACGCTTCTCATTCTGGCAGGAGTGCTTCTTTTTATGAGCACGGCATGGGCGGGACCTCCCTTCTTTACGGATGACCCGGAACCCGTAGAGTACCTGCACTGGGAAGTCTACGTGGCCTCCCAATGGGCGCATGACAAGGACGCCGGCACATCGGGAACACTGCCCCATCTTGAGGTCAATTACGGTGTTGTTCCGGATGTGCAACTTCACGTGATAGCGCCGATGGCCTATTCTGCTCCTCGCGCTTCTGCAACCCGGTATGGGCCGGGCGACATGGAAACCGGCATCAAATTCCGTTTTATTCATGAAGACGAACAGGGGTGGATACCGCAGATTGGCGTCTTTCCTCTTGTTGATTTTCCCACAGGCGACAGCTCAAGAGGGCTGGGCTCAGGACATGTTAACATCTTTTTGCCGATGTGGGCTCAAAAGAGCTGGGGACCCTGGACAACGTACGGCGGAGGCGGCTATGACTATCATCCCGGCGATGACAACAAGAACTACTGGTTTGCAGGATGGCTTCTGCAGCGGGACTTTTCCAAAATGCTGACCTTAGGAGCTGAAATCTTCAATTCTTCGCCCAAGGAAAAAGGCGCGAGTGACGAAACAGGGTTTAATGCCGGCGGTATTCTTAACCTGAGTCAAGAACACCATATTCTTTTTTCGGCAGGGCGCGACATAAAAGGGCCGAACACTTTTTTTGCATACTTTGCTTTTCAGTGGACATTTGGTCCTGCAGGAAAGGCAGAACTTCTTGAGAAACAGCTGGAGCAGCCCGTGCATTAAGGCCTACAATTTCGATGCTGACTTATGAAAATTCAAAAAACAGACGCTAGAGTTGGCGAAGTAGCAGGTCTTTTCCTGAAGCTCGGCACGATTGCCTTTGGTGGTCCGGCAGCGCATATCGCCATGATGCATGATGAGGTGTGCCGCAGGCGAGGATGGGTAAGCGAGCAGCGTTTTCTGGACCTCCTCGGGGCGACCAACCTGATCCCCGGGCCCAGTTCTACGGAAATGGCCATTTACCTGGGATATGAAAGGGCCGGTTGGAAAGGGCTCATCGCCGGGGGAGTCTGTTTTATTCTGCCGGCCATGCTTATTGTGCTGACGCTCTCATGGGCTTACGTCCAATTCGGCTCAACACCACAGGCAATCTGGCTTCTTTATGGAATCAAACCGGTCATCGTCGCTATCATTGTTCAGGCCGTGTGGGGACTTCTCAAGAATGCAATCAAAGGGCCCCTGCTTGCAGCAGTCGGTCTGCTGGTATTGATCTTATACCTCAGCGGGGCCAGTGCGGTCGCTCTCATTTTCGGGAGCGGCCTCCTCGTTATGTCCACCAAGAACCTGTGGCGCATCAGGCGTGGAAGAGGAATGAATATCGGTATTGCGCTTCTCCCGGGGCTTGGAATGCCGGTAAGCCAGGTTCCGGGAATTCCGGTACAATTCAGCCTCACAAGCCTGTTTTTAATCTTCCTGAAAATCGGCTCTGTAGTCTTCGGCTCTGGATATGTCCTTCTGGCTTTTTTGCGAAATGACTTCGTCCATAGGCTGGGTTGGCTTACCGATCAGCAGGTGCTTGATGCCGTTGCCATAGGCCAATTCACACCAGGTCCTGTTTTCACCACAGCCACTTTTATCGGCTTTATTTTAGGTGGCTTTCACGGAGCTTTACTGGCAACTGTGGGAATATTCCTTCCCTCTTTTTTTCTTGTCGCAGCAGTTTTCCCCCTGATCGACATTCTGCGCCGCTCGCAATGGGCCGGTGCATTCCTCGATGGGGTCAATGTTGGGGCGCTCGGTCTCATGGCTGGAGTAACGATGCAGCTTGGCAAAGCAGCACTAATAGACTGGTTTACATTTTCGCTGGCAATGCTTTCAGGCTTGGCCATTTTTCGTTTCAAAGTTAACTCTGCATGGCTGGTATTGGCGGGCGGTGTAACAGGACTTGCTTACAAAATGCTTCTTTAGCAGGATTTCATGGATATTCCGACAAATCCTGCCACTATCTCCGCTATAACGCGCCCGGCAACTTTTGGCAATTCAATCGAAAGTTCCCCCGAAAAATCGACTATTCCGTTATTTCCTCGCAATTTTGCAAATCCATACGACCTCTCCCTGATATGCCTTGGTTGCTAAGCACTTCTAAGATATACCATAAGAGGTCACCTTTACCCCATGATCGAGTCAAAAGTTCCCCCATTTTTTCAAAAAAAACCGACTGCTACCACTTCATTTTTCTCTCAATCCCCAATGCCACAGTGCTTTGCCGGTTCTAAGGCTTTTTTGGGGGAACTCCTGGTACTTTTCACATCTTTTTGATTTCTTAACAGCAGGATATTCTGAACGAGGTGGAACCTCTTTAAGCAATCCTTCCACCCATATTTCATAGTATATTCAGACCAACCCGTGAGTGATTTAGGGAAGGCCCTTAAAGAACAATAATCATAACTATTTTTGGTCCACTCTTTTTTCCACGAATCGGGATGACCCATGAAATCATATATTTCGACCTGCTGTGACTGAAAGAGGTATTTAATTATTTCATCATGGATCAATTTCCCCGGCGATAGCTTCTTGAACGATTCCAGACAGCCGGTTTTTAACTGAAAAACTGTTTTGCCGGAACATAAACAATAGTTGCCTGCGATCGGCTTGTCTCCCAGCTTGAGCAAAAATATGAGAAGCTGGTCATGTTCCATTGCCCATCCGGCCAGCTGTCTGTAATAAGATTCCACTTCGGTCTTACACTTAATCGCGGTCCCAGTGGCCCTTTTCCAGCTATTACCTTCGATTTCAAACACGGTATCCAGAACCTCATCCAGACGGTCGCTTTTCTGTATTATTTCTAAACACAGTTTTCCGTCAGCTTCGGCCCTTTTTCGGTATCTGCGTAAATTATTTCTAAGACCGCCGGATAGTTTATTGTAGAACCCGGCACAATCGCCGGAAACATTTATCCAGGGGGACCACGGTTGTTGGTACTTGGATGCCGGCATCCACTCACGTCGCAATTCCATAAGAAGCATTGATATATTCTCGCAGGACGCGTGGAGCTTATCAAAACAGAGCTGAAAGCCCGGATATCGCATTCTTATTAACCGGACAAAATGAGGTATGGCCGCCTGTCTGAATTCAGAGTCAACAATAAAATCATAGTAGCATGAATGGTCATTAGTAAGTGAAGAAATAAAGTGATTACTTTTTCCACCGATAGATGCGGCTTGAAGGCAGCATGGGAAAATTGCCTTAATCTCGCCATCTTTTTTTAAAATTAACAGAAGGAGTTCTCCTGCAGTATTGCCGAATGCCTTCCACCAGTTCTCAAAAAACCCATGGCTGATAAATATCCCGGAATCACCGTACCGTAAGGCCAATGCATTCCATGTTTCTATAACTTCAGGAGGGAAGCTCCATTCACGGTAAATCGCGCCTTCCCAGCCCTCAGACAAGACAATGCGTTCACTTGGGGCACCCATTTATTTTGTCCTCCTAACATACGGCTTGATACGGCTGTAACACAACTCTCCAAAGGTTCGAGCGGAATTGCTTGCCCCCTCTATTAAAGAGTTGCCTTTCACAAAACACAGGGCACCCGACACATTCTGACCGTCTGATTTGACCGGCAGCAGGAAACCCTTGTCGAATTATGGCATCATTTCTACTCAATATATGCAAGGGCAACGATAATATCTTCTATGTGGAACAAGCAGATCATTCATGGTTCTACTTACTAGGCTTCCAAAGGTAATTTAATTTTGATCTCAGGATTGCATGTCACCAAAAGCAACTCTTTAAGCCCCGGAGCATAATATCTCCGACAGAGCTTTTCCTTTTCTTCAGACGACAGCTCCGTTGCCCCATGCCATCCAATCAGGCCTGCGAGACAATCCGAAGAATATATTATTACCGGGTTCAGTTCAAAAAATCTTATGATTTTTTCAGTATGTCGGAGAATGAAATAAAGGACCGCCGGGCCCGGTTCATCATCAGGGAGGACTGCCGCTCCCCATTGTTTTTTTGTCCAATAGACGCCGTTATCAAGGAAAGAACGGCTTTTCATAGTGTCGACGCATGCCAGACCGTGCTCTCTTGCATACAGTATATTGAAATAGTAAAGGGCCAGCTGCGCGCCCTTTTCAATATGGCGCTCATCTCCGTCCAAAACGCCTGACCGGCGAAATACTAAAGAGTTACCCTCCTCAAGACATAGGGCACCCGACACATCCTGACCGTCTGATTGGACCAGCAGCAGGAACCCCTTGTCGAAGTATGGCTTCATTTCTTCAAACGACTCAATATATGCAAGGGCCCCATGCTGTTTTTGTATAAGCGGTACGAACATATAATGGTAAAAAAAATCAAAGTCATCGATGTTGTGGGAGATCCTATAGGTCAGGGAGTTTTTCTTGTCAATGACATTCGAAAACCGTAGCCTGTTTCTGCGAAACCTTTTTTTTATCTCTTCTATGTTCCCGGTTGTGTCGATAATTTGATGAACATATTCCTGGCTTCTGAAATAACTGATATCCCCGAAATTCTCTGTGCGCTGTTTTGGAAGTATTGCGATGCAAATATCAACATCCACCGGCGGATTTCTGAGAATCCTCTTAAGGCTGGGAATCCATGTTCTCCATTGTTTGATGACGCGGGGTGTACCTGAAAATGTCCTGTCAGCTACATAATCCATAAGGCCGTTATCGCCAACTGTCAGACATCTGAACGAAAGGTCCGAATCCTTCAGTGTTCCCTCGATAATGCTGGCACGGCTGACATACCGGGATGCCACAGAGTAGAGTTTATTCTGTAAAGTGCTTAATTTGCCCATTTGCCCACTCGTATGATAACTCCCGTCAATACACGTCTTGGAAAAACGGGAAGAAAAGATTTATACCAGCAAAGCCGGAGCCTCTTCGAGAAAGAGTCAAAAGATAATCTAGTTAATGCACAGCATGTGGCTGCCGGCCCCTTTCCGTAGTCTATCCACTTTTCACCCAAGCATTTATAGAGTTCAGCCAAGCGAGTATTCAGCCAAAAGCTCTTTCTGGCATAATACGTTGCATCCTGATATACCCGGTCGAGGACTGTCTGGAGCAGGAGCTTTTCCGTTTCAATTTCATTGGTGTTATCGGTCGACTCCTCGTCGACCGCGATGATCTCGATATCTTTTAAGGACTGATTAATCGCACGCTCGACCGTCACGGGAATAAATTTCGCGCGATTGCAGGTGGGGATGATTAAGCTCACATGCGGGTTGTCCATCTATTTCACTCTTGGAAGATACGGTTTAATATGCCGGCAAATAAGGCGCGTCGCTTCTTCGGCCCAGATAAAATACTTCAGTGCCGTTTGTCGTGCAATATAAATGTCCGACAAGGTCCTGGTCTGATTCGCAAAATGGTCCTTGTAATTGTCAGTGCCGCTTTTGGGCAGAAAATCATATTCTGACATTCCGTTTCTTATGGCGTCTTCAATGCAGTTGGCATGCATCGCATATCCGAACGCCATTTTATTTTCCGAGGTATCGACCCCGCACTGGTAGAAGTAAACCTTGTTTTTATAAACTATATTATAGATGACCGCCCTGGGACTGCCGTTCTCCGACAACCTGTTCAGTGCGAGTCTCCCATTTTGCAACATAACGGGCATAATTCCCCTATGGAAACGATCGAATTGTTCATTTGAGAAGGCCCCTTTAATCCCTCTTGACCCCCACCTTTTCTCATGAAGTCCGACAAGCTCTCCATAATAGTTCATAAGGTCATGGGTATTTTTCGCCGTGCTAACGGCAAAGTTTCCGAGTTTGTCCAATTTCCGCCGTTCCCGCATGATTTTGTAACGCATTGACTGCGATAGGCTGCCCAGATAATCGCCCCAAGACAAAGGCAGACGTATATAGGGACTCACGTGTTCGTTCGCAATTATGGTGAGAAACCCGTTACGCCGTGCACAGTCGTGAAACAGGTTGAAGGTGCTTGACGAGTTGTCCACTTTGGCAAGAAATACTTCTTCACAGATACCGGGTCTTATCAGGGCGTTGAATATTACACCGACCAATTCTTCTTCATCCTTCCTGTAAATGATATTCATGTAATCGGAGCAAACGTCCCCGGAGCCGCCGTCCTGAGTTCCCAGGAACATCATGCGTCTTACAGGATAGATTCCACGGTTCAACCTCTTTCTTATATAAAAAGGAGCAATGGCGACAACCTCAGTTTCATTTTCGATCCACAATATAGCCAGCCTATCTTCAGGGCGAGCGAAGACCTGCCACCAGTTCCATAACCACTCCCATGACAGGAAGTAATTATCGGCAGGCGATTGAGACAAGAGGTTGTCCCAAACCTTCTGGAGCTGCCTGAATTCATCATTAGATTTTATAAGTCGCAGTTGAAATGGCATAGTTACACTTTAAAAAACGTCATACCGTTTAGCGTTCGGAGTGATAGGGCGAAAAAGTGCTATCTTTATCCGGGCTTTTTTACTCAGGAAATCCCGAAACTTCAGCGCATCTGTCAATTTTATCGACCCGTAATCGGAGTCCCTGGCAAAAGTGAGAAAGACCCCGGTGTTACAAGCCTTCAATTTTATCAAAGCGGCATCAACCGACACAGACACGATACTGGCCGCTGTAGGGGCATGAAGTAATTTCATTGCGAACTCTCGGCTATTATTCCCCTCCATGTTCCTCCTCCCCTTGATGGAACTGAGCGCTGCTTCATCACCCAAAAGACGCTAAACGACCGAGGCATAGTTATAGGACAGGGTGCATATTCAAATTAAATCCTATCCCGACGAGGTTGTCAATCGGGGATACATCAGGATGAAATCAGGAAATTCCTGATCTAGATAATTTATGAGGATGAAATGAGTTGGCAGCAATACTTGATATATATTATAAACGGCAAAGACAACTCCCTACGAGAATTACGGTGAGATTAGTCTTCTCTATATATCATATTTCGTAAGTTTGCGATTAGTTAGTTTCATTACGGTCGTTGAGAGTTCTATCGTAAGTTAATCCAATGCAATGCATCGCCTTTCAGGAACGGGGGATATCCGGCGCTTCAATCTCACAAAATTTAGCAAATATGTCCACATTACCGATCAATAAGAGATCAGGTCAGTTTTCTTAATAAGCGAGTGATGGAACCGGCTGGACGTGTAATTGCCGTTCGCTGCCGGGACTTCCTTCCCGAACATCGCAAAGGTTACGTTTCTCGATGATTTCGCAGTTCAACCGGAAAATCTCCTCTATACATTCTGTAAGTTCCTTGCCCACCGCGGATTTTGAAAGGACGTACAGAGAGCCAGGTTCCCGATTTATTTTTGTTGCTTCCTCTGCATTGGCCAACGGAGACAAATATGCAATGGGGATATCTCTTGTTTGGCTGTCCCTGCCTAAATCGATTGATACCGGCAAATTATGCAATTTCGGCATGAACAGATCCAGAAGAATCAGATCAGGACATATTGTTTTGGCCAAAGACACGGCATTTTTAGCATCTGAGGTTGCCACTACTGCAATATTCCCAGCTGCCTCTAACGCGGATTTGAAACGCATTCGAAATCCTTCGTCATCATCGATCAGCATCAGTTTCCTATTCATGTGTTCTTTATAGTTGATCATAATCTATCAGTTGCCTCCTCTCGGTCGACTCCGCATTCTATTGAAACTACAGCCCTTCATAAGCCCCACTTAAAGCGGCAGGGCCTCATGCCGGGCGATAGGCATGTCGTTAGTCAAGGTGGTGGGTTTAAACCACCACCGCTGAGAGTGACCCACATGTCAAGTGAATACTTTTTTTAAATGAGTTTTTTTGTCCGAATCAATATATTCCAACCTTATTACTAAAAAACCATATTCCTAATCCGAGGAAGTCTGATATTACTGTAAGAATGTGCCGATTTCATCGTAGATAATTTTCTTACAAGTGGACAAATACAATTGTTACAAGGGCGCCGACTGCGGAGGAAGTATCTATCAGGCCATGTTACGGGACTAATCCAATATTTTCCCTGCCGGGTGGGCAGGAATAAAACGGAACAGTCGGCAGGAATCATCCTGAATTTGCATTTCCATGGCAAGCTTATTCTGCGGTTTACCGGGCCTCCCTGAGCTTGTCGGCAAAGTATGCCGGTAACCCGCCTGACCTTATCGCCAAAGCAACCTTCTCAATATCATAGGGCATTCTCACAAACTCACTTTGAACACCTTCATCTGTAATATCGATAATTGCCGTACAAGTTCGCGTATCTCCGTCCTTCGGCTTGCCCACGCTGCCCGCATTTATAAAAACCTTGTTGTCGATGTCCTTTCTGTACGGTTTATGAGTATGGCCGTAAATCATGACATCAGCCTCTATTTTTGCTGCCATTTCCATGAAGAATTTATCAGGCCTCTCTTCAAACCAGTAGAGATTGTTCTTTTGTGGTGTGGCATGGAAAATTACAACCTTTCTGCTTCCCCACGAGAATGATAACTCGAAAGGAAGACTTCTCATGTATTCTTTACTTCTTTCGGAGGAATGCTTTTTGGTCCAGGCGAATGAGAGGTCCGCCATTTCCGCCTGGAGCTGGTTTTCATATTTACAGCCGCAGTGCTCCCGGTCATGTGCTACGGCATCGTCGTAATTCCCCTGAACCCCTTCAATGTTATGCTCGATCAGAAAGTCAATAACCTCGTTTACAAAAGGCGCATATCCGCCAAGGTCGCCAAGATGAAATACTTTGTCGACATTAGCGGCAACAGCGGCTTCATAAGCCACCTTGAGAGCTTCGATATTCCCGTGAATATCTCCAAGGACTGCGATTTTCATAATTATATCCCCTCCAAAATATTATATTTTGTCACTGAATACTTGTATTTTTTATCCTGCAATATTCGACGGTAAAATATTTTTTTTGGAAACGCAGCGAGACATTCACCAGCCCTATCATGACAGGCACCTCTACGAGAGGCCCTATGACTGCAGCAAAGGCTGCTCCGGAGTTGATGCCGAATACTGCTACGGCCACGGCAATGGCAAGTTCGAAATTATTACTTGCGGCAGTGAATGAGAGAGTTGTGGTTTTCGCATAATCGGTACCGATTTTCCTGCCCATGTAGAATGAAACCAGAAACATGACTACAAAATAAATCAGCAGCGGGATTGCGATACGAATTACATCCAGAGGGAGTTTGACAATGTAATTCCCTTTCAGAGAAAACATTACAATTATCGTAAAGAGAAGGAAGATAAGCGTGATCGGGCTGATTTTGGGTATAAACACACGCTCATACCATTCACGGCCCTTTATTTTGAGCAGACTGAAACGGGTAATCATCCCGGCTATAAAGGGTATTCCGAGATATACAAATACACTTTTAGCAATCTGCTCAATCGTTACCTTAACAACGACCCCTTTGAGTCCGAACCATACCGGAAGAATAGTGATAAATACATAGGCATACACCGAGAAGAAAAGCACCTGAAAGATAGAATTGAATGCCACGAGTCCGGCAGCATATTCGGGATCGCCACAGGCAAGGTCATTCCACACGATAACCATGGCGATGCAGCGTGCAAGTCCGATCATTATAAGTCCGACCATATAGCCCGGATAGTTATGCAAGAAAATAATTGCCAGAGAGAACATGAGGACAGGACCGATGATCCAATTCTGAACAAGAGACAATCCCAGCACCTTCTTGTTTTTGAAGACCTCGCCCAGTTCCTCATATTTGACCTTTGCAAGGGGTGGATACATCATGAGAATAAGGCCGACAGCAATCGGGATATTGGTGGTCCCGATCTGGAAGCTATTGATCAAGCCCTCCACTCCTGGTATGAAATAACCCAACCCCACACCTGATGCCATGGCCGCAAATATCCAGATGGTGAGATAGTGGTCGAGAAAAGAGAGTTTCTTATTTTCCATGTGTCATATGCTTTTCTTCCTCTTTAAGCCACTGATCCAAGCGAGACTTGATCTGGTCCCTTATTTTGCGCGCGTCCTGCAACCGTTCCTCATGAGTTCCGGTTAGTTTGGCGGGATCTTCAAAAGGCCAGTCGAGCCGCTTGACCACACCCGGGAAGATTGGGCACTGTTCAGCATTTGCATCATCACAAACAGATATAACATAGTTATAGAGCTTTCCAGCCTTATAGAAATCAAAACAACTCTTTACCTTGTTGTTAGATATGTCATACCCTGATTCTTTCATCACTTCAACAATCAGGGGATTCAATGTGCCCGGGGTCAGTCCGGCGCTTTCGGCAATGAATCTGTCACCCGCCATAGCATTGAGGAATGCCTCAGCCATTTGACTCCGGGCCGTGTTATGAACGCACACGAATAAAACCTTTTTCTTTTCCATAATATCCTCCGAAAAAAACGCTTGCGATTAACGTTTCAGAAATCAGCAGCAGTTGCTCTTCTTGTCGCTGCCACTGCAGTCACAGGAAGGCTCGCCGCCGGTAATCATACTGTTTATAATAGCAGCGGCACAGCCAACGCCTTTATTTACGGCCACTGCGTTAAAGGCGCAATTGCTTACGCAGGCCCCGCATTCCATACAACTGTCGCGGTCCTGAAGGATGGCTTTCTTATCATTCAGGATAAAGACCTCGTGAGGACAAACCTCCACGCACATACCGCACCCTGTACATTTTTCCGGAAAGATTTCAATGGTTGCAGCGTTTAAGAGGTACTTCATATGACCCCCCACCCGGTAAATTTGAACATTATCAAGAGAATCGCTGAGACTGCGCAAGAAACAATATAGGTTGGGATAGCAATGCGAAGTTCCCGTTTAACTCCCGACATACCTGTAAACGTAGTTGATCCAGTAAATTGCAGGGCAATGTAAGAACTCGCCTGTGGGAAAAAAAGGTAAGTTACAATAAGAAGATAAGTATTTTGTGGATTGAGCGATGGAACAAATCTTACCAAAAGAAAAACAGAAAGCAGCCCGATGATCCATCCCTTGACTGCAAAAGACCTGAAGGGTACACAGGGCAGAAGCACAGGGGTCAACAACGCGCCCGCAAAGACTGATACCAGACCTAAAAAAAGAAATGGTAAGCCTCCCGTGAATGCATCCTTAAACATGATGCCCGAGGGTGAAAGTCCAAAAACAACCAGGACAAGCGCCGCATATATTGGGAATTTCTTCATGGCAGGGTTAATCTCCATTGGAGTAAGTATCAATCTTTCGGACACGGAGAAATTTACTCTCCTCATTTCCCTCGTTGCTTTATACCCCGCCTTGATATAAGCGGGTATGTCTTTTGCGCGCACAGGTCCGTACAGGACCCTGAAACCCGAAGTTTTTTTTACTTTAGAGGCGCTGACGCCTGGCGCTCCAAGCTGGGGGACGATAACCTGTCTGTGGGTAACTATCTTTTCCAACTGTGCAGCTGAAATACGCTTTACCAATTCGTCGGTGCCAAAGGCGCCTTTTCCGGCGGCACACCAGACATTAATACCTTTCGTGTCCAGAACAAGAATCCAGGCGTCAAGTCCTTTGAGTTCGCGTCTAAGCAAGTCAAAGCTGTACTTATAATTTGCACTGACAAGGACATCCGAGTTCTTGTCAGGGTCGCCAACAGCATATAAACCGGGATTGACCGTATAATCGTTCCTGTATGACGTGGTTCTGCATTTGAAATGTTCCCAATAATCGGTACCTGAAAGAACAGTTGATACCCGGGGAACAGACCCTATCGGCGCCGCAACACTCCCTGTGACCCATGCCGGAGTATTTTTCTGCGAAGCGGCACAGCAACTCTGCCCCGCCATCTGACTCTCCACTCTGCTCCTGAATCGAAGTTCCTGCATATGTCAAAACTCCTACAGTATTTCCTTCAGTATAGGGCCAAGCTGCCCTTTCACCATTTCAACCATGTCTTCAACCTTGATCAACGTTATGCAGCATACTTCTCCATTCTTCTCCCAACTGGTCACCGCCAGTTTATCGCCCGCCCTGATCTTCGCTTTTTCCCGCAATTCCTTGGGCAGCACCATTTGTCCTCTTTCGTCCACACTAATTATGGACTCGACCTTGCAGCTTGCATTTGCCCTGTTAGAGGATATACGGCAGGACGCACTCTCTTTTTTTTTCATGCTGCCAGCCTCCTGATTTATCATTTTCAACTGATTATTCTGATTATACTGATCTGGATTATCAATGTCAATTTCTCGAAGTGTATTATCAGAGAGATATTCGAAGCTGAATCGTTGCATTATTCAGGAACGTACTCGAAATAATTTCACTTGGCAACATCAGCTATGTCTTTCCCGCGCTTAAGGCGCCTACCGTTGGCAGTCTTTTAGCGGGAATCCATTTTTTTAGTTTTTTAGATACATGCCGATCCTACCTCACTTCATGTGCTTTTTCCTGGATTCCCGCTAAAAAACTGCGGGAATGACGTAGCTTTTTATAGATTTATTCGAATACTTTTTAGATGATGCAACACGTTTTTTATATTATAGATAATGCTTTAAAAATGTTATACTAATGCTTCAGTAGAGCCCAAAAATGCATCCGCCAATACCCAAAACTACTTCGCCTCAGTCAATGTTAAGGCATGCGCCCTTTTCCATGTGGCTTTGCGCGCGAGTATCGACTTCAGTTGCCTTCCAGATGCAGGGAGTTGCCGTGGGCTGGCAGATATATGCTTTAACGAACAGTGCTTTATATCTGGGGTTGGTTGGTCTCGCACAGTTTCTGCCGATGTTCCTTTTGACCCTTGTAACAGGCCACGTTGCCGATCGTTATGATCGTCGTATTGTCGCGCGTCTCAGTCAAATAATAGAGTGTATGGCAGCCGGGGTATTGGCATTGGGCAGCTTCAGCGGGTGGCAATGCAAAGAGAGTATACTTGCCATCATGTTTGTCGTAGGAGCCGTGCGCGCCTTTGAGGGGCCGTCCATGCAGGCGCTTATGCCGGGATTAATCCCCGCTCGTCTCATCCCGCGCGCAGCCGCGTGGTCGGCATCCGCATTTCAGACTGCCAGCATCCTCGGCCCCGCACTTGGGGGGCTGCTGTATGCTGCCGGGCCGACCACGGTGTATGTAACGGTCAGTATAATGTTTCTGGCAGCAAGCTTATTTGTCAGCCTGACCAGGACCGGGCAAGTGATACCAAAACGCGAGCCTGTCAGTCTTCAATCGCTGCTCGCCGGCATCACTTTCATCCGCAAGCGACATGACATCCTTGGAGCTATGTCACTCGATCTCTTCGCAGTAATGCTCGGTGGAGCGACAGCACTGCTGCCTATTTATGCGCGGGATATACTGGTAATCGGACCATGGGGATTGGGCGTGCTGCGCTCAGCGCCTGCAATTGGGGCCCTTGTTATGTCGATATTTTTAGCGCACCATCCCCTCCGGCGCCGGGCCGGTCGGACTATGATAGGAGCTGTCGTTGTCTTTGGCGTCGCCACTATCGTGTTTGCAGTATCGACCTCATTTGTGCTGTCACTCGGCGCGCTGGCCCTGCTAGGTGCTGCAGACGTCATCAGCGTCGTAGTTCGGCATTCTCTTGTTCAGATCGGAACACCTGACGAGATGCGGGGGCGGGTGAATGCTGTGCACTCTATGTTCATAGGGTCATCAAATCAGCTTGGCGAGTTTGAATCCGGGGTAACCGCCGCATTATTCGGAGTAGTGCCCGCTGTACTGATAGGCGGCCTGGGTACAATTGTTATTGCCCTCAGCTGGGTGCGACTATTCCCGCAATTGGTACGTATCGAATCCCTGGAGCAAGTAGCTGCGCGCCCAGGGGATTCCAAATAGAAACTCTCATGGTAACTAAATGCTTCTGCACATGGCCTGACCCCGGAAGTCACCTGCATGCTTATGGTAGAATAATTTATGAATATTAATTGCGGACCGAGGTAAAGCATGGGAGTTCTGGATTGTATCGGCAAAACACCGCTCACAAAGCTGGATGCCTTAAACCCGAATCCGGATGTAGAGATCTATGCAAAACTTGAGGGCAACAATCCGGCCGGCTCGATAAAAGACCGCACAGCCTTTTATATGATCGAGGCGGCGGAGAGGTGTGGAGAGTTAACAAGAGATAAAATAATTCTTGAGGCAACCTCAGGCAATACCGGTATCGGGCTGGCTATGATTGCCGCTGCAAAAAAATACAGAGTTAAGCTTACCATGCCTGCCTGCGTAAGTGTGGAGAGAAGGAAAGTACTGGAGGCTTTTGGAGCGGAGCTTATACTGAGTCCTGCTGAAGAGGGCACAGATGGTGCGATCCGGCTTGCCCATAAAATAATGTCCGAAAACCCGCATCTCTATTATATGCCTAACCAGTTTGACAACCCCGCCAACGTACGGGCACATTACGAGACAACCGGCAAAGAGCTTATAGAGCAGACCGGGGGCAGAATTACACATTTTGTAGCCGGCCTGGGGACCTCCGGCACTTTAATGGGAGCCGGGAAACGGCTTAAAGAATTCAATAGCGCCATCAAGGTCATCGGCGTCGAGCCTGTTATGGGCCACAGGATACAGGGTCTCAAGAATATGTCCGAGTCGATCGTACCCAAGATTTTTGACCCGGCCTGTCTTGATGAGCGGTGTATTATCAATGATGAAGAGGCCTTCGATACAACAAGGATGCTCACAGTGAAAGAAGGAATATTTGCGGGCATGTCGAGCGGAGCTGCAATGCATATCGCCATCAAAAAGTCGAGTGAACTGAAGAGCGGGGTAATCGTTGTGCTGTTTCCGGACAGGGGTGATCGCTATCTTTCGACCGCTCTTTTCACATCCGTTTGTGGGAAATGCCCGCCTTAAGGAGGATACGGGACGTGACTGAAATCAAACTGCTTATAGCTGACGACTCAATGCTGATGAGAGACATAATCAAAGAAAGCATTCTTGAAACCTTTCCATTCATAAAAATCCGGGAAGCAGCTGCCGGCGACGAGGCCCAGAGAATGATCGAGAGTGAACATTTTGATATGGTGCTGTGCGACTGGGAAATGCCCGGACTGAACGGTATAGACCTTTTAAGATGGGTAAGAAACACGCCTGCTTTCGAAACACTACCCTTTGTTATGGTTACAGGGACTACGGAAAAGAAAAGCGTTGTCGAGTGCATCGAGGCAGGTGTTACAGACTATATAGTAAAACCGCTTACGCCTGAAGATCTCTGTCAGAAGATAAAAAGAATCATGAAGCTGTAGCGTGACGACTGAAGATTGCTACCGGAGTCCTTCGCCGGGCCCAAAGGTGACCGGTTGCAAGATGGCTGTGCCTGTCATTTGAGTTAGCATGGCATTATACCTTAAACTGGTCGACTATGTTTTTGAGCTGCCCTGACAGCCGGGCCAGTTCTGATGAAGCTTTAGCAATCTGATCAGACCCGCCTGAAATCTCTCTTGCACCACCTGCAACAGCCTGAATATCTCCGCTGATAGCCTCGGATGTGCTCGACATTTCCTCTGTAGCGGTAGCAATCTGCTGGACCATGCCCTGCAGAGAGGTAACGCTCTGAACAATAGCCTTGAGCTGTTCCCCCGCGTCGACAGAATATTGCAGGCCCACATTTACCTTCTCGTTAGTATGATTCATTGCATTAACAGCACTTGCAACCTCTCCCTGAATGGACCTTATCATCTGGTTGATTTCAGCGGTGGCTTTTGAGGTCCGTTCTGCCAGTTTCCTTACTTCATCAGCCACAACAGCGAACCCTCGCCCCTGATCTCCCGCTCTCGCAGCTTCAATGGCAGCGTTTAGCGCCAGCAGATTGGTCTGATCGGCGATGTCATTGATCACATCTACAATTTCACCGATTTGTTTGGACTTCTCTCCAAGAGACTGCATTACGTTGGCCGAGGCGTTGACTGTTTCTACAATTGTCCTGGACTCGGCAACAGATTTGGCCACAATCTCCGCGCCTTTTTTTGCAATGCCCGCAGTCTCGGATGATGACTGGGCAATATTGGAGGCACTCTTCGCAATGTCAATAACTGTCTGCGACATCTCTTCGGCAGCAGTCGCAATCTGGGATGAACGGTTCGATTGATCGGTCATCGTTCTGGTGATCTCTTCGGAACTGGCGCTCAGCTGCTCGCTGCCTGAAGCAATGCTTTCCGATCCGGATTTGATATCTTTGATCATTGCCCTTAATTTCTCGCCCATGTTATCCATTGACGCATATATGCCTCTTTTGGGTTTTCCATCCGATTGGAATTGTGTGGTCAAATCGCCCTGTGATATCTTTTCAGCTATGCCGGCGATAACTGCCGGTTCACCTCCCACCTGTTGCAGGAGCTTGCGTATAATTACATTTGCGAAAAAAGCCAATAGCGCGATAACAACCAGGGCGAACAGCAGGCTAACCTTCAGAAACTTAGCCTTTAACTGAACAAAATAATCGGCCTTGTTCACACCTGGAACGACCCAAACCTTCCATGGTTCTATATATCTGAACGCGACAACTTTATCCTGCCCGGTGCTGGCGGCAACGAAAGAGAGCGTTCCCCCCTCTTTGTGCTCGATAACATACTTGTTTTGAGGCAAAGCGACCCCATTTTTCCCCTGAACCACTGGATGCGTGACAAAGACTCCTTCTGCATTGATCATATAGACATAACCGCTCTTTCCGATTTTGATGCTGTTCATCTGTTTTTTGAAATTATCATCATTTATGGCATTAGGTTGTACAGTGGCCAGATAGGTCAGGCTCTTTTGCAGCGCGTCAGCAACGGAGTTGATATCTTCCTTCATTAACGACTCAATTTCCAGCACCGAAATTATATAAGAAAAAAGCACACTAAGAATGACGGCTGCAATGGACATGCCTATCAAAAAATATATTTTACTGCCGAAGGTATTAAGTCTTAATTTCATCAGATTTCTTTTACCTCACCGATACATATCTGAAATTCATTAGATTATCCTAATCTGGAAGTTTCATAAACACTAACTAAAAAGTCTCAAGTCTGTCAAGAGACCTGATCACTTATTCTTTAGCGCTGTGCAGGCCTTTGCTCTTCTCTCCCGACTCGCCGGTGTTTCAAGCCGGTTCTTGCCTGCTCCCGTGAGTAGGAATGAATGGCCGGTCAGGACGCATAAATACGGTTAATGCTGCCCCGAGGACACAGATCCCGACGCTGATCATAAACGGTATGTCCCAACTGTGTGTACGGTCTATAACAAAACCGAATACAACAGGCGAAATAATTCCCGCAAGTGCAAATCCGAAGTTCATCATCCCGCCGCAAATGCCTGCATATTCGCGGCTGATATCCATGGGTATAGCCCAAATTGTACCAACCACGAGTTCAAGAAAAAAGAACGAGCCTCCGAGTAAAACCACTACATACGTGATATTCAAGGTCTGCATAGTGGCGTACAGGAAGACTCCGGAGACTGTGAGGCAAAAAGCGATAAACCCATTCCGTGCGAGACGCTTGTTTCCGGTTTTCATGACGATCCAGTCGGAAAACGTTCCGCCGAGGGTATCCCCGATAACACCGGCCCCGAATGTCAAACCTGCCAGCAAGGCGGAAGTTTTCAAATTCAACCCATGTTTTTTCATGTAATAAAGTGGTATCCACGAAATAAATACCCACAGCATCCATCCATAGCAAAAGTCTCTACTGCGGTCACCGGCAGTATCCGTTTGGCAAGTGCTCCGAAAGGTGTTTTGCCACGCTGAGCAGCCTTTAAAGGAGGTTTCAGCTTGGACAATTCTGCTTCAGTGATATGAGGGTGGTCCCTGGGGTCATCACGGAAGAACCGCCACCAAATGACAATCCATACAAGGTATGCTATGCCTGAGAGCCAAAATGCCACTCGCCAACTGCTGATGATCATAAGCCAGGCAACGAAAGGTGGACCTACCGCTCCTCCGAACCTGGCGGCGCTGTGAGTTATGCCCTGGATAAAACCGAAACGCCTTTCCAGTACCAGTGCCTCATCGCCTGGGTGGCTGCTGAAAGGCCGGCCCCTCGCCAATACCCAGGAGCAACCGCACAAGGAATAGACTGATAAACCCTGTCACGAAGCCCATTGAAATATCTGACACTGCGACAACAATAGCGCACATAGCCAGAGTTAGACGGGGGCCGACTTTGTTGGCAAACCATCCTCCGAAGAGCTGCCCGAAAAGATAAGGATAAGAGAATGCCGAGAAGGCCAACCCCATCTGAGTGTTGTTGAGGGAGAATTCTTTCATCATGTCTTTGGCCGTTACCGAAATATTGACCCGGTCCAGATACATGATCATATACATGAAGCCGAGGATAATGGTTAACCATCCCGTCGCGCTGAGCATGCGGCCTCGGGAAGGACCGACTTTGCAACTACTCCGCTTGCAGCGTCAACGTCGCCGGAGACTGGATCCTTTTGGTTACCGGTTGTCATAAACCCCTACCCTCCTGTGCATGGCTCACTGTTTCTTAGTTTGTGCGTCATGACAGCTCTCAGCCGATGA
>CAWHNC010000059.1:0-5622 GCA_963830245.1 Nitrospirota bacterium | reverse complement strand
TCTTTGTAGGCCCCTCTGTAACGGGCAGCTTATTGAAATTGTTACTGTCGCTATGAACACTGGGGTGAGGGAAAATGAAGTGCTGGGAATGAAATGGGCCAAGGTAGATTTTGGGTCGAAAACCATAACGGTCATTCAAAAGGGTAATATAGAAAAAGTATGCCCCATGAATGATACGGTGTATGACCTTTTGAAAAAGAAGTCGAATGTGAGAAGCATGTCCGGGTATGTCTTTGTGACTAGTAATGGGACGCCATATATTGCTCGCAATGTGTACAGGGAATTTAAGAAAGCCTGCATACGGGCAGGTATCCCCACTTTTAGGTTCCACGACTTGAGGCATACCACAGGAACTCGACTGGCTCGGGCCGGACACGATATTTATGCGATTGCAAGCGTGCTGGGTCATAGCCAGCTTGCTACTGCAAAAAAGTATGCAAAACACAATGTGCAGAGCCTGCACAATGTTGTAAAATCCCTGAATAAAAAAGAGACAGTAAATGGGTAAGTTAGAGGTCGATTACTACGTTTTTACTACGTTAAGTTTCACCGGCGGGAGAAAACTTAATTTCAACGGCTTTAACTTATTGTTTTTAATGGTGAGCCGTGCAGGATTCGAACCTGCGACCCGCTGATTAAGAGTCAGCTGCTCTACCAACTGAGCTAACGGCCCACGTGGGACTGAAACTGAATAATTACAATACAGGAATTCTCCGGTAGTCGTCAAGTTGTTGATTAAAAATACAGGGTTAAATTATCATAAATCAGAATGTCGGTTTTTTTAAAAAGCCCTCAATGATGAATACGTTGAAATCTTTAATCCGGTAGAACAAGGCAAATGCCCGGGAGAAAACTATGATCGATACTCACTGCCATCTTGAAATGGAAGCCTTTGATGGCGACAGAGATGATGTCATCAAAAGAGCCAGGGAAGCGGGTCTGGAAGCCCTTCTTACTGTGGGCTCCGATTTTGAGGGAAACAAGGGCGCTGTGGCTCTCGCAGAAGGGCATGACGACATCTTTGCTGTTGTGGGAATGCATCCCCACGACGGCAAAGATTTTACCCCGGAGGTTTTTAATCAGATAAAGATATGGGCTGCTCACAGGAAAGTAGTGGCTATAGGCGAGATAGGGCTTGACTATCATTACGACTATTCACCAAGGGAAATCCAGTGTGCCGTTTTCAGGCAGCAGCTTGATTTTGCAAAGGAGACCGGTCTCCCGGTGGTCATTCACAGCAGAGAGGCAAAGGAAGACACACTCGGTATTCTTAAAGATGTTGGAATCGATCACGGGGTGATGCATTGTTTTTCCGGAGACCAGGATATGGCGGAAAGGGCGCTTGCAATGGGTTTCTATATTTCTTTTGCCGGGCCGGTGACTTTTAAAAATGCAACAGAGCTTCGCAAGATAGCTAAAATAATCCCCGATGAATGTTTGCTGGTAGAAACAGATGCCCCCTACCTTGCGCCCGTGCCGCTCAGGGGCAAGAGAAATGAACCTGCCTTTGTAGTTCACACGGCACGCTTCCTGGCTGAATGGAGGGGGGTATCCCTGGAGGACCTGGACAGGATTACGACAATCAATGCGAAAAGGCTTTTTCATATCGGCGAACTACCCGCAGGTCAAATTGCCTATAAGATCAGAGAAAGCCTGTATTTGAATATTACAAACAGATGCACGAGCAAATGCGTCTTTTGCGTCCGCTTTACAACAGACTTTGTGAAAGGGCACAATCTGCGGCTTGACCATGAACCGTCTGTTGAGGAGTTGAAGGACGCCATTGGTGATCCCCTGAGGTTCAAGGAGGTTGTCTTTTGCGGGTATGGGGAGCCTCTGCTCAGGCTGGATGCTGTCAAATCTATTGCTGCATGGGTGAAGCAGCAGGGTGGACGGGTGCGGATCAATACTAACGGCCACGGAAATCTGATCCACAAAAGGAATATCCTTCCTGAACTGCAGGGACTTGTGGATGTAGTCTCGGTCAGTCTTGATGCTCAGGATGAAGAGGTATACAAGCGGCTTTGCAAGCCTGCCTTTGATAACGCATACCAGGAAGTGATTAATTTCATCAGAGAGGCAAAGCTCTGCATACCGGATGTCCAGGCAACTGTTGTAGCGGCAGAGGGAGTAGATATTGATAAATGCGGGTTGCTCACTGATGAACTGGGCGTGAAACTACGGGTGAGAACTCTTGATAGTGTTGGTTAGGACAGAACCGATGTTGTTGATTTCAACCGTGCCCTGCTCGCCGTTTGCAAGATTCTTCCACTGAATTTTCCCTGCTTCAAGTTCATTTTCGCCGATTATAATGGCAAATTCGGCGCCTATCCTGTCAGCCTTGCGCAATTGGCTTTTGAGCGAGGCCCCTCCATAATTTTGCTCAACATGGAGTCCCTCTGCACGCAGCGCCTCGGCAATGCTGAAGCCCTTTTGTTCCGCCTCGCGGCCGAGCGTGGCAATGAAGGCCTTTGGCCGCGGCAGTTTTGCTTCGGAGGTTTCCTTCAGCAGTGTAGCGAGTCTTTCCATCCCGATGGCAAAACCTATTGCCGGAGTATTGGGACCGCCGAATTCCTTTACGAGCCCATCATATCTGCCCCTGCGGCAACTGCCTTTTGCGCTCCGAGATGCTCGCTGGTGACTTCAAAGGCGGTCCTCGTATAGTAATCCAGGCCGCGCACCAGATTAGGGTTTATCGTATAGCGGATATTCATCAGCTGGAGCATGCCGAGTAGTTCGTCGAAGTGTTTCCTGCAATCATCACATAAATAATCGGTCATGGCAGGAGCGCCCTGGCGCAGTTTTATACATTGGTCTACTTTGCAGTCGAGGATTCTGAGTGGATTTATCAAGTAGCGGCGGTTGCAATCAGGGCAGAAATCCATTAGCTTATTTCCAAAAAATGCAAGCAGCGCATTTTTGTAGCCGGGCCTGCATGCCTCGCACCCTATGGAATTAATCTCAAAATTGAGTTCCCGGAGGCCAAGGTGCTCAAGAAGGTTTTTGAGCATGACAAGCAGTTCGGCGTCCTGCGACGGTTCTGCTGAACCGAACGCCTCGACACCAATCTGGTAGAACTGCCTGAACCTCCCCATTTGCGGCCGTTCGTATCTGAACATCGGCCCTGTATAGAAGAACTTTTGCGGAGAGGGCAGGGTATTAAGATTATGCTCCACATAACACCGCACTGTCGGCGCTGTCCCCTCCGGTCTAAGCGTGATACTGCGGTTGGCCTTGTCGGGGAAAGTATACATTTCTTTATCTACGATGTCCGAGCTCTCCCCGATGCTCCGTATAAAAATATCGGTAGACTCAATTATGGGAAGTCTTATTTCCTGAAAGCCGTAATTGCGGAAGATTTTTCTTGCTGAAGATTCGATGCGCTGCCAGATATAAATATCGGGCGGCAAAATATCCTGTACGCCCTTCAGCGCACTATATTTCACCCGAGTCTTCTCCTTCTCTCTCCTTGTCGAACTCGAGCATTTTCATATGGCTGTCGATAAGCCGCTTGACTTCTTCCTTGAAGTGGCGTCTGATACCTTTGAGGTCGACGATGTCCTCGTGTATTTTTACCACCTTTTCCTGTGCGATCTTTGTCATATTATCCGCCTTGAGTTCAGCCTCCTTCAGGATCAGCTCTGCTTCTTTGCGCGCATTTGTTTTGTAATCCTCAACCAGTTGCTGAGCAGTCATCAGCGTTTCCCTGAGGGTAGCTTCCATATGCCTGAACTCCTGGAGTTGCTCGTCTGCCCTGGCCAGTTGTTCTTTCAGCGAACCGTTGTCCCGTAGGAGTTCTTCGAGTTCTTCCCTTACCAATTCGAGGAAGGAATAAACTTCATCGACGTCAAAACCCCTGAAGCGCATCGGAAACTGTTTTTGTTGAATGTCGAGCGGTGTAAGTCTCATCTTATTAGCCACCTCCTAATTTATACCCTATTTTAACCAATGTTCTAATAAAGAAACTTTGTACAAACATGATAATTAAAAATACTATGATAGGAGAAATATCCAAGGGACCGAATGTGAATCCTATCAATCTGCGTATCGGTCTGAGCACCGGCTCTGTTGCCGCATGGAGAAAGCGGACAATTGGATTATAAGGATCGGGGTTGACCCAGCTCAGGAGTACGGTAATTATAAGTATCCATTTATAAATGCCCAGGATATAATCGAGGATGTTAGCTGCAGCTACAACCAGGTCTCCAAAAACAAACATGTGCCCTCCTGCTATGAAATGGTTTGACGCCCAACTATTTTAGCTGATTTCCGCTGCCTAATTCTTCTGCTCTTTTAAGTGCTGCCTGCAATGCATATGCAACTATGTCTTTCAACCCCTTCTCTTCAAAGACCTTGAGTCCCGCCGCAGTCGTCCCGCCGGGCGAGGTAACCATCTCACGGAGTTTCTCGGGCGGCATCCCTGTCTCAAGAAGCCTTGCGGCGCCGATAAGTGTCTGAAGTGCAAGTTCTGCGGCGTGCTCGCTTGCCAGTCCCATCTGCCGGCCGGCAGCAGCCAGCGCCTCTGTGAACAATGCAATAAAGGCGGGCCCGCTGCCGGAAAGTGCGGTGACCGCATTCATATATTTTTCAGGAAGGGTAAGCGCTCTGCCGACAGACATGAAAATATCCCGAACAGCAGTTATATCATGTTCAGATAAGCATTCGCACAGGGACAGGACGGACATGCCTTCCTGAACAATCGCCGGAGTATTCGGCATGACCCTGACAAGCTTTCCTGTCTTCAGTTTTTCCTGGAGAAAAGCGAGCGTTATACCTGCGGCTATGGACACCACAGTTTTGTCTCCAGTTATAGCCGCCGCAATTTCATCGAGCACGGCAGCCATATTCTGAGGCTTGACTGCAAGGATTATAATACTGCAGGCATCAGCTACTTCTTTGTTGTATGCCGAGGCTTGTATCCCGTAGGTGGATTCAAGATAGAGTCTCCTCTCCTCCAGGGGCTCAGAGACAAAAATGTTTTGTTTTCCTTTGGAGGCAATGCCTTTTATCAACGCCTCCGCCATTTTACCGCCGCCGATAAAGCCTATCATAAAGCGCTCCTTTCTCCAAATAACGCTGTTCCTATTCTCACCATTGTTGCCCCTTCCTCTATTGCCACTTCAAAATCGTTGGACATGCCCATAGAAAGCTCTGTCAGAACGCAGCCCGCATTTTCAGCCTTGTCCCGGAGTTCCCTCAAATGCCTGAAATAAGGCCTTGTCTGTTCAGGGTCTTCCAAAAAAGGGGGTATGGCCATTAATCCTGTAAGTTGTAAGTTCCTCAGCCCCTGCACTTTCTTGAGCAGGGGGATCAACTCCTCTTCGGACGTCCCGTGCTTCGTCTCCTCTGCTGATAATTTTACCTGCACAAGCACTTTCTGTATCTTATCAATTTTTTCTGATTGTGTGTTGATCTCCTCTGCAAGTTCTACAGAATCAACGGTATGTATAAGGTCGAACAGACGTACCGCATATTTCGCCTTGTTCTTCTGAAGGTGTCCGATAAGATGCCATTCAATCACTGAATCTGAAATTTCAGATTTCAACTCCGGGACTTTCTTCTGGACTTCCTGAACCCTGTTTTCACCGAAGATTCTGAGGCCGATGTCCAGGGCTTTTTTCA
>CAWHNC010000058.1:0-17567 GCA_963830245.1 Nitrospirota bacterium | reverse complement strand
CCCGCTGTCGTCCGCGAGAAAGTATGAGGAGGAAATAAAAGGATTTTTTATGCTGCCTGGCGAAGGCATTCCCGAATTCGATCTGGTTATGCTTGGCATGGGCGCGGACGGTCATACCGCATCGCTTTTTCCCGGGGATGCTGCGCTGGATGATACGCTGCATCTTGCCAGTGCGGTGGTCCTTGATAAAAACCGGCATGACCGGATCACCCTGACGCTTCCGGTAATCAACAAGGCCCGCATGATAGTATTCCTTGTGAGCGGGAAGACCAAGGCATCGGTGTTCCGTGATGTTGTGGAGAGGAGAAACCACCGGCTGCCGGCTTCATTGGTGGCCGCTGAGAAGGGGGACTTATTATTCCTCGCTGATGCTGAGGCCGCGCAACACTTAGGGCCCGGGTAATGACCTGATGCGCGATAATGTGGAACCGGCGGATCATTTGTGGTTCTACCTACTCAGTTCGAAAGACAATTTGATTTTAATCTCTGGATTGCACGACAGCAAAAACAACTCTTTAAGACCCCGGGCATAATATTTCTTATAGAGCTTTTCCTTTTCTTCAGACGACGGCTCCGTTGCCCCATGCCATCCAACCAGGCCAGCGAGACAATCCGAAGAATTTATTATCACCGGGTTCAGTTCAAAAAATCTTACGATTTTTTCAGAATACCGAAGTACGAAATAAAGGACGGATGGGCCCGGCTCATCATCAGGAACGACTGCCGCTCCCCATTGTTTTTTTGTCCAATAAACGCCATCATCAAGGAAAGAACGGCTTTTCATCGTGTCGACGCATGCGAGGCCGTGTTCCTTTGCATAGAGTATATTGAAATAGTAAAGGGCCAGTTGTGCGCCCTTTTCAATATGGCGCTCATCTCCGTCCAAAACACCCGACCGGCGAAATACTAAAGAGTTACCTGCCACAATACATAGGGCACCCGACACATCCTGACCGCCCGATTGGACCAGCAGCAGGAAACCCTTCTCGAAGTAAGGCTTCATTTCTTCAAAGGACTCAATATATGCAAGGGCCCCATGCTGTTTTCTTATAAGCGGCACGAACATATAATGGTAAAAAAAATCAAAGTCATCGATGTTGTAGGAGATCCTGTAGGTCAGGGAGCATGTTTTGTCAATGATATTCGAAAACCGCCGCTTGTTCCGGCGAAATCTTTTTTTTATCTCTTCCATGTTCCCGGTTGTGTCGATAATTTGGTGAACATATTCCTGGCTTCTGAAATAGCTGATATCCCCGAAATTCTTTGTGCGCTCTTTTGGAAGTACAGCGATGCAAATATCAACATCCCCCGGCGGATCTCTGAGGATCCTCTTTAGGCCGGGAATCCATGTCCTCCATTGTTTGATAACGCGGGGCGGACCAGCAAATGTCCTGCCGGCCACATAATCCATAAAACCGTTATCCCCTACTGTCAGACATCTGATTGAACGGTCCGAATCCTTCAGTTTTCCCTCGATAATACCGGCACGGCTGACATACCGGGATGCTACAGTGTAGAGCTTATTCTGTAAAGTGTTTGATTTACCCATTTGTCCACCCGTACGGAAACTCCTCTTGCCTTAGAAGATGCACGCCTCATATGGCATGATCAAAGGCACGAGGCCTATTTAAAGTAGAACCTATTTCAATGGGTTTATCAATCGGGAATTCAGAAGCATCTAATAAGGAAATTCCTGATACAATATTTTATAATAACGAGGACTTCCTACGGGAATTAAAAAAGAATCAAGAGTCATAAAAAAGAAGAGGCCTTTTGCCTATACAACCCCGCCTTCTCCCCGCAAGTCGGAGATTACATGTTCATCCGGCTTGGGTAGTCCAGCTATTTTCCACGCGGTAAGGGGATCGAGAAAGTCCTCACTGAAGCACTCCTTTGATTGATGGACATTTTTGCAAACAGCGCGCAGGATTGGGAAGAAGTTATATTTCTTATAGTAATCGCGCATAAACTGTATTATGTCCAGCCTGTCTTTTGTCAGCTCATCTACACCCTCGTTCTTGGCCAAAGCATGTGCCACCTTGTCATTCCAGTCCTCGCTGCGTGCAAGATATCCCTCATCATCAACAGCAATTTTTAATCCCTCGTATTCTATGTGCGGCATTTTTTCAGACCTCCACGATCATATTTTCATTCCCCAACAAAATTATATTACAAAAAAAATCAAATAACAATATCACGAAACGAAATCAGTACGCCAGGCCGCTGTGGAATAGGCCATTAATATATAATTTCAAGGTTCGATAAATTCCGTCCCCTCCACTCTTAATGCTCCAGTTAACATTTCCTTTTCAGCCGATCTATTGACGAGGCCGACAGCGGCGCCCCCCATCCTAACAATCCCCGCAATGCCAAGTTGAAATCACCTTTGGCCAGTCCGTGCAGATGCAACTCCGGCGGAAGTTGCCCTGCTTCCTTGACTTTCCTCCAGCACACCTCGTCCGCACGCTGTCGAAAACGGTTCACATTCCGAAACGATGGTATCCTTGGTGGTCGGTGTTGTCGTCCACCGTGCAGACATACCAGAAACCCTTGCGCTTGTTGTACTCGCAGTCAACGCCTATCATTGTCGATCATGGTAAACGGGTTCGCTGTTTTTAATGCAATCGAATTACTCTCCAGCGTCTTCACTCTGCCCGTCAGATTCTTTAACTGGGCCTGTAGCTCCTCGATCACTTTCTGTTGCTCCTGTACTGTCTTAACGAGCAAGGCATTGATAGCGTTTGGATCAATGCCTAACTGATCTTCTCCTTTGATCTTGTGGTGCGTCACCGCTTCGGGAAATATTTTTTCGACGCCCTGTGCGAGAAAACCGTAATGTTCCCGATCGTCTTTGTCGTCGATATTCCTCCAGCGATACTTGAAAGGTCTTAACCGCATGACAAGCGGAGTGCCGGAGTCCTCGGCTTCTTTGAGATCGGTCTTCAATCTTTCATCTGAAGTCACGCAGCCATTAAAGACGCCGCTACTATTCGTGGTAACGCCGGTACTGCATGATTTAACATTCGTCTGCGACAGACTTCCGGTGACTGCTACAGCTCCAGGCGTCATAAGCATTACGTTGGCCCCGTTCGTGTAGAACTGGAAAAACCCGGTAGAGTTTTCATCAATGAATTGCATCCCTGCGCCTGGTTGAGACGATCCTGCTATCTGAAGGTTGTTGCCCCATATCCCGATTCCGTAAACTTCTGCGCCGGTACTATCCGTGAGCTTGTAATATTGATCGTTATCTAAAAGGGTATTGCCGGCATGAACATATAAGCGCTCTGGATAAGTGCCATTAGTTGAGTTCACATTTAAGTATCCCCACTTATGAATAGTTACAGGTGTCGACGTAGGGCAAGTTCCGGTACCGCTGCCGGTACAACAAGAATAAGGATTTTCATAAGCCGTACAGCTAGCATTGTTTGCCGAGGTATTGTAATAAATAAATTCCTGATTTCCATTAGAAACATAGTGCATTATGTTTGACTCGTTATATATTTCAGCTTGTGTATTGGCTGCCACTTGCTGACTGCCTCCACCAAAATACATACCTCCATAAGTATAAGGATAAACAAAGATAGGATTGGTGTCTACATGACTACCAGTAGCAGCATAAGAACCTCCACCTCCCGGGCCATTAGAGTTAATAGTAAAGTTGCCGTTTATGGTAAAGTTTCCCGTTATAAGAGTAGAAAGGGTCGCATAGTTGTAGGTTGTGTTATCTTGCAACAACACCTGATTGCTTCCATTAGTGTCAAATACCACATTATCAGCGTCGATATGAGGGAAGATTGTAATTCCTGAGCCATATGCGAAATTAACCCCTCCATTATTCCAGGTCTGAACATAGACGTTCGACATGCTTAATCCCGCACTACTTAGCAAGATGGCATAACCACCAGCCTGAGCGTTAGAAATCTCGCCGTTTTGAAGGAAGATAGCCGTATTGTACTGATTCCCCGTTGTCGGGTAGTAACTTCCAATAACCGCTGTGTCTGATATCGATGTCTCAAAAAAGAAGTTATTAAAGAACTGAAAGGATATAGGTTCGTTCACACAGGTAGGCCCAATCTGCAGGTTGTATTGAGAAAAGTTCTGAATCCAAAGACCATTGTAGTAATCCCTGACTGCTCCGCCCTCAAGGAGTAAACCTACCGTTCCCATCCCATTCGGGCCAGCTCCATTTATAACTATGTTGTTTAATGATACGCCCTGAACAAGAACGCCGGGCGTGTCTGCGCCTATCTGAACTACAGGCTCTGCTTTTGCGTAGGGGACAAGCTGCGCAGAATTATGAGTTAAGGCGCCATCTATGCCGCTCAGTCCGGTAATGCTGATATTGCTTTGTGTTATCGTTAAATTTACAGCGCACGTCCCTTGAAAATAAATTGCGCCGCCGTGCGGCATACCGCTTATCGCGTTGTTAAACAGGCTTGTATCGTCCAACGTTCCGGTGCACGTCGTTATGACTGTTGAGCCTCCCAGTTGCGCTTCTGCCGCAGAGCAAAGGGAAACAACAAGAAGGAAGGTGAGAAGAAGTCTTTTAATCATGCCACTTACCTCCGAAATTTGAGCATGTGATGTCGTAATAAACAATGTAACTCCCGCCGATAGCGGCAGCCTATGCCTGCCCTATGACGTTTCCTGACGCTGTAGAAGAATTGTCATTGCAAGTCATAGTGGCATTATGGCTGCCATCGGTATAAACAGCAAACCCCGCAAGTCTGACCGTGCCCGAGATAACTTCCCAGCTGGTGGTTAATAAGCCGCTTGATTGCACTGATGCGCTTGGCGGAAAGCCAAGCGCCGTGCCTTAAGCGACACGACTAATGCCAGCGCCAAAAACGTTCTAATATGTGTCTCCTTTAAAATTTGATACCATATTTTTACACTTCTGTATTTCCTCTTCCAACTCTTCAGAGATGTCTTTGTTCAAGAAAGCGCCCAGGTATCCGGCAGCCCGCAAAAAATCCACGCCGCCTTTTCCGATACCTGATATCGCACTGATTTTTGTTTCGGGAAATTCTTTCTTGATATCAGTGATTCGGCGGTAGGACTCTATGTTTTCTTTGCAGTTGCAGGCTTCAAATACTTTACAATCGTGGCACTCGAAAACATTTGTTAGAACGTTTCTTGATTCTCTATAGTCGTCTATGATAAAACTGTTTTTTACCATTGCTACTCCACTGAGCGAATGCAGATACCTAACTTATAGCACATTCTTTGTTCGTGTGCAACTTCATCATAATTTTTACAACCCAAGAGCTCTGTTTACTGCATCTTCGGCGCCGTTGGCCTTGATTATCCCTTTTATGTCCCAGGTCCCGATGCCGATTACTGTTTTTCCGGCCTTGAGCGCGAAGGCTATTTCGGAAAGAGTGCCGTATTCTCCTCCGATCGCTATCAGGACATCGGCAGACCGGACAATAACAGCATTTCTTATTTCTCCAAGCCCGGTAGCGACCGGCACGTTGATATAAGGGTTTGCAGCGCTCTTTTCAAGCCCCGGGAGTATGCCGACTGTGATACCTCCCTCAGTATTGGCTCCCCTTGCAGCAGCCTCCATCACTCCACCGAGCCCGCCGCAAACCAATATCGCCCCATTCAGTGCTATAAGCCTTCCAACTTCTTCGGCTAATGCGAACAACTCTTTATCCGCCCTGCCGGCGCCTATAACAGCGATCATCTTTTTTTGCATGTTTACCTGATTATATCCCAAACCCGGAAATAATAAAGGCAGAAAATGTTGAATGTTGAATTTTAAATTTTGAATTATGGATTATTTTCATTAATTCAACATTCAAAATTTAGCATTCAACATTTATTTTTTTTGGTACACTATTATCTATGAGAAATATTAAACTGGTCATTCAGTATGACGGAACGCGCTATCACGGATGGCAGATGCAGCCCGGGTGTATCTCCATACAGCAGGTGCTGCAGGAGCGCATCTTAAAAACAACCGGAGAACAGGTATCGGTTATTGCCGCCGGCAGGACCGACGCAGGGGTGCATGCTCTTGCACAGGTGGCTTCCTTTAAAACCGCATCGGTCCTTCAATGCAACACTATCAGGGACGCTCTCAACGCGCTGCTTCCCCGGGACATAACGATCACGGAATCCTGCGATACGGATGAGGCCTTTCACCCGAGGTATGACGCTAAAGGAAAGATCTACTTTTATATAATTGCCAACATGCGGGTCATTTCACCATTTCTCTACAATTATGCATGGAGAATTCCCCAAGGCCTTGATTTCGAGGAGATGAGCAGCGCCTCAATTCTCCTGGAGGGCACACATGACTTCACATCGTTCAGGGGAAGCGGTTGCGGGGCCAAAAACCCTTCGAAGACCATCTTCCATTGCTCGATTGAGAAAACCGATGTCATGGATTTCATGACTGCAGGAGTCCGGGGAAATTTTCTGAAGCTGCGCGTCGAAGGAGACGGGTTCTTGAGACATATGGTAAGAAATATTGCCGGTACCATCATTGAAGTCGGGAAAGGCAGGTTCAGGTCAGAAGCAATTTTGGAGCTTCTTAAAGCCAGGGACAGAAGGCTTGCCGGGCCCACGGCGCCGGCAAGAGGTCTATTTCTGGAAAGGGTCAACTACTGAAAATTATTGTCCTTCCCGCTCGATCCTTTCCATTATTTCTTTTTTTTCCTGGTCATCCCGGCAGTAAATTGCAAAAGGCATTATTTTCAGCCGTTCCTCGCTGATATCTTCGCCGCACTCTTCGCATATTCCATAGGTGCCCTCCTCCAGCTTGCGGAGAGCAGTATCTATTTTTATCAGCGTCTCCCTATGTGTACTGAGCTGCTTGAGGCTGATATCCTCTGCCATATCAACAACAGACAAGTCGCCATCATCCATTACGGTCTCTACAAGCTGCCTGTTTTCACCGGACTTGAACTTTTTTATCTCGTTTTTTGCCTCTCTGATTATTTCCTCTCTTTTTTGAATCAATAGCTTCCTTAATCGTTCTTTGCGAAAGCTCTCATCTTCAGCCGTTTTCTCCACGGGAAGCTTTTCAGGCTTTTCTTTCAAAGTTTCTTTTACTTTTCCTTTTTCCTTTTGCGGCATAACTCCTCCTTCCCGGCCTGCATATGCATATTGCCGAATATCGCAGCAGTATGCACTATCGAACAGAAAACGCTTTATGATTTTTCAGAGGGAATTTCAGTTTCTTCTTTAAATACTTCAACGATGCTTCTGACCTTTATCCCTGCCTGTTCAAGGGCCTTCTGAACATCGGGCAGCTTGGCATCCGTTACTTTCACAATAAAGTTGCTGTTTAGAGCCATTTCAGACCTCCATTATCTCTTTTTCTTTATGGTGAATGATTTCATCTACTTTACTTATAAACGAATCAGTGATCTTCTGTATCTCCTCCTGGAACTTTTTCACATCATCCTCGCTCAGGTGCTGTTCTTTCTCAGACTTCTTCACCTCATCTATTATGTCCCTTCTTATATTCCGCACAGCTATTTTACCCTCTTCAGCCCTTTTCCGCACCACTTTGACCAGTTGCTTCCTTCTCTCCTCTGTAAGCACAGGGATGTTGAGCCGTATGACTTTACCGTCATTCCCCGGCGTGATCCCAAGATCTGACTTCAGTATCGACTTTTCTATTTCAGGGATAAGCTTTTGATCCCAGGGCTGGATTGTTATCTGCCTGCTGTCCGGCAAACCAAGCGTGGCAACCTGGGCAATGGGGGTTTGAGTACCGTAATAATCAACATAGATGCCGTCAAGCAGAACAAGTGACGCCCTGCCGGTCCTGATGGAAACAAGTTCCTTTTTCAGCATCTCCAATGCACCATTCATTTTGTCCGTGGTCTTTCTTTTAATCTCCTGCATGCTCCACCTCGTCAGTTATCACAGGCGCAGCCTCGGGTCAAAACCGGACTATCGCCGCTCTTTCGGGTCTCCGGAAACTATAGTGCCAATCCTTTTGCCATTAATAAGATTTTTTATATTATCCGCTTTTTTAATATCAAAGACAACAATTGGAAGGTTGTTGTCCATGCACATCGAAATTGCCGTAGAATCCATAACCTTCAGGTTATATTTCAGGACATCAATATACGATATCTTATCATACCTTTTAGCGGCAGGGTCTTTCATCGGGTCTGCTGTATAAACACCGTCGACTTTAGTACCCTTGAGAATAATTTCCGCCCCGATCTCCATGGCCCTGAGCGCAGCAGCTGTGTCGGTGGTAAAATAAGGGTTGCCCGTTCCCGCGGCAAATATCACCACCCTGCCCTTATCGAGATGGCGGATGGCCCTTCTCCTGATATACTGCTCAGCCAGTTCTCTCATTTCTATGGCTGACTGGACTCTCGTCTGCAATCCAAGCCGCTCAAGCGCGTTCTGGAGGGCAAGGGCGTTGATAACCGTTGCAAGCATCCCCATATAATCCGCAGACGCCCTTTCCATGCCTTTTACCGATGCCTCAACACCCCTGAAAATATTGCCGCCGCCTATAACAACCGCAATCTGTACGCCCAGTTCAATGCCTTTCCTGATTTCGAAAGCCATGAACTCAACTGTGGCAGGGTCTATCCCGTAGCCGCGGTCGCCCATAAGAGCTTCCCCGCTGATCTTCAGGAGAATTCTTTTATAGCCCTGGACATGGATATCCTGGCTTACAGTATTTCCGTTTCCACGTTTCTTTGCTTTAGTTTTCACAGTCAGCACTCTTCTGCAGACCTTCCCCTAATTGAAAGCGGGCAAACCTTCTAAAGACGATATTTTCTCCAAGCTTTGCGATCTTCTCAGTGATAAGATCTTTGATTTTCTGCTTGCCATCCGGGTCCTTTACGAAGATCTGGTCGAGAAGACAGGTATCGGAGTAAAATTTCTCCAGCTTGCCTTCGAGAATCTTTTCGATGACCTGCGGAGGTTTATTTACAATCTGTGCGCGGTAAATCTCCTTCTCCCGCTCGATGACCTCCGGCAGCACATCCTCTCTCGAGACATATTCAGGATTAGCAGCCGCGATATGCATAGCGATGTCTTTCACCAGGATCCTGAAATCGTCAGTCCTGGCAACAAAGTCAGTCTCGCAATTTATCTCAACCATAACGCCGAGTTTATCCATATGTATATACGAGCCGATAAGACCCTCTGACGCCGTCCTGGCAGCCTTCTTTGCAGCAGTGGCAAGTCCCTTTTGCCTGAGCATATCAATAGCTTTTTCAATGTCGCCGTTGCTGTCAGAAAGGACCCGCTTGCAATCCATCAGTCCGGCGCCTGTCTTTTCGCGCAATTCCTTCACCATCTCCGCTGTAATCATTCTGCAGCCACCTCCATACCCTCGGTTGCGGCAATTTTAGCATTGATCTCCTCTTTCGCAGCCTGGTCCCCTTTTGCCTTTTCAAGTTCGTTCTTGCTTTCCAGGATAGCGTTGGCTACCTTGGAGGAAATGAGTTTTATCGCACGTATTGCATCATCGTTGCCGGGAATTACATAATCTATTTCGTCGGGGTCGCAATTCGTGTCAACAACTGCAACAATAGGGATGGAAAGCCTTTCTGGCTTCGGCCACGGCAATTCTCTCTTTTCTGGGGTCTATAATAAAAAGCGCCCCTGGCAGAGCGGTCATCTCTTTTATCCCGCTCAAGTTCTTTTCCAGGTTGATCCGCTCCTTCTCAAGCATTGAAATCTCTTTTTTCTTCAGAACATTGTAGGTGCCGTCTTCCTTCATAGTATCGATCTTCTTTAACCTCTCGATGCTCTTCTTGACCGTAGAGAAATTTGTCAACATGCCTCCCAGCCAACGGTTGTTAACATAGAAAGAGCCAGCCCGCCTGGCCTCGTCGGAAATTGAATCCTGGGCCTGTTTCTTGGTGCCGACAAAAAGCACCGGCGCCCCGGTGGCGGCAACACTTCTGACAAAGTTGTATGCTTCTATAAGTCCTTTAAGCGTCTTCTGAAGATCCACAATATGGATCCCGTTTCTCTCCCCAAAAATAAACTTCTTCATCTTCGGGTTCCAGCGCTTCACCTGGTGTCCGAAATGGACTCCGGCTTCCAGCAGTTCCTTCATCGTAACTATACCCATTGTTCCTCCTTAAGGTTTTTCCTCCGCCTGACCTCATTAACTCATTGGACCAAAAAATAATTTGAACCTTTGAGACCATTTGAGAATCTTTACCGGCGTGTGTTTTTGAATATGAAATGTAGCATAAATACGGTTTATTTTTCAAGGTAAATCGAATAATGGAAGGGATAGGCAGGGGCAGTGGTAAATACTCTGTGTTTAGTGTAAAATTTCACATCATGATACGTTTGGGTTTTTCTCCGTGTCCGAATGATACTTTTATCTTTTTCGCCATTGCAAACAAGCTGATCGACACTCAGGGTCTCGACTTCACTCTTCGCATAGAAGATGTGGAAACGCTGAACCAGCTCGCTGTCGGCAAAGCGCTTGAGGTGACAAAGGTATCATGTCACGCGTTTCGTTATCTTCAGGATGACTATCATTTTCTGAGTGCCGGCGCTGCCCTGGGCAGGGGATGCGGACCTCTGGTAATAGCAAAAGACCGGAAAATCTTTTCCTCTGCCAAACCATTCAAAGACCTGAAAATAGCTATTCCCGGCAAACTTACTACAGCAGCACTTCTGATGGAGCTGTATTTTGCTTCCGCCTTTAATGCTCAACCTGCCGGGTTAGTCAACATGCCTTTCCATATGATCATGGACTCGATTAATGAAGGGCTGGTAGACGCCGGGTTAATAATACACGAGAGCCGCTTCACCTATCAGGATTTTGGTCTCGTCAGTATAATTGATCTGGGGGAATGGTGGGAGAAAGAGACTGGCTTGCCCATTCCGCTTGGCGGCATTATTGCAAAAAAGTCTCTTGGAACGCAGGTCATAAAAAAGATTGAAACCCTGATAAGGACGAGTATAAACTATTCGCTGGCGCATAAAAGCGAGGCAATCCCTTATATTAAAAAATATGCCCGTGAAATGGATGAAGAAGTGATGCTGAAGCATATAGGACTGTATGTTAACGATTACACGTTGGATATGGGAGAAACCGGGCTGGCAGCACTAAATGAACTGTTAAAGCGTTCAGGAGGATTACTGTGAGATATAGTATGGATGCTTTTATCAAAGAGCCGAAGATTGCATATTTCTCTATGGAAATTGGGGTCCGGAGCGATATGCCTACATATAGCGGCGGTCTCGGCGTACTGGCAGGAGATACTATCAAATCAGCCGCCGACTTGAAACTCCCCGTAGTTGCAGTAACGCTGCTGACAAAAAAAGGATATTTCAGGCAAGAGCTGGATATATACGGCAGGCAGACAGAAATTCCGGATGAGTTCGATCCGCAACAGTTTATGATGCCCTTTGAAGAAAGAGTAATAGTATATATCGAGGGGAGAGAGGTTGTCATAGGTGCATGGACCTACATCGTAGAAAGTGCTACCGGCGGGAAAGTTCCCATTATTTTCCTTGATGCAGACTTCAGCGAAAATGCGCCGCAGGACAGGGGCATTACCCATTGTCTCTACGGAGGCGATAGCGACTACCGGCTCAAACAGGAAATTGTGCTCGGTGTAGGCGGCACGAGAATGCTTGAAGAGCTCGGATTCAATATCAAGAAATATCACATGAACGAAGGGCATTCGAGCCTCCTGATACTTCAATTACTCAAAAGATACAAGAAAGATATTGAAGAGGTTTGGGATGAGAACCTCGTATGGGATGTCGAGAAAGTAAGGGGTTTATGCGTTTTTACCACGCACACCCCTGTGGCGGCAGGGCATGACAAGTTCACGTACGAGACGGTGCAACGGATAATGGAGGAGATCATTCCCATGAGCGCTGTCAAAGTATTTGCCGGGCAGGAGAACCTTAATTTAACGCTGCTCGCCCTGAACCTCAGCAACTACATCAACGGAGTGGCTAAAAAACACGGCGAGGTTTCTCAGGGGATGTTTCCGGGATATGCCATTCATGCCATAACCAACGGGGTCCATTCTTTTACCTGGACGTGCGACAGTTTCAAAAGACTCTATGATAAATACCTGCCCGGCTGGGCTAATGAGCCCGAGATCTTCGTGAGGGTCGGACGCATCCCGGACGATGAGCTATGGGGAGCGCATATGGAAGCTAAAAAACAGCTTATCGACTATGTAAACCGCGAGACGCAGGCTGGAATGAATTATGATACTTTTACCATCGGATTCGCCAGGAGGGCCACTGCATACAAGAGAGCAGACCTGCTTTTTGCCGATATGGACAGACTGGCGCGCATAGCCGAAGGGAGGATCCAGATTGTATATGCGGGAAAGGCTCATCCGCATGATGAATCAGGTAAAAAGCTGATACAGCACATATTTGAAATAAAAGAACAGCTCAAGGGCAAGATACGCATCGTATTCCTGAAAAATTACAGTATGGATATCGCGCTTAAAATCACATCCGGTGTCGATGTTTGGCTCAATACACCGCTCAGGCCGCTCGAGGCCTCCGGGACAAGCGGCATGAAGGCAACGCATAACGGGGTCCCCAATTTCAGTGTGCTTGACGGGTGGTGGATTGAAGGGCATATCGAAGGGTTTACCGGATGGGCCATAGGGCCGTCGCCCAATGTCCCCGCCGATCCTGCCCGTGACGCAGATGACCTGTATTACAAGCTTGAGAACATTATCCTCCCGATGTTTTATAATCAAAAACTTCTTTGGATACGTGTCATGCAGAACGCGATAGGCAAAAATGCCTATTACTTCAATTCCCATAGAATGATGAGGAGATACGTAACAGAAGCGTATATAAGATAAGCAATAGGTTATGGGTTGGTGATTTTTTTATCTAAGACCCGTTACCCATAACCTATAATTCCTGTCTAAGCTCATTTATATTGTGAATCATTTTTTTTGAATTTCATACAAATCTCTGTTATAATACTAAGTTCATGAAGAGTGATTTTTTTATATCCATTGACTTTGACGGCACCGTCACAGATACCGATATCACCGATGCCATAATTAAACAGTTTGCAGCGCCTGAATGGGAACTCGCAGAAAAACTATGGGAAGAGGGGGCAATCGGATCAAGAGAGTGCCTTGCAACCCAGATGTCTCTTATAGGAACGCCTATGGAAGACCTGCTTGCATATGCCAAAAATTTTTCCGTCCATGCCAGCTTTCCTCCGTTTATCAAGTTTCTCAGGGAATCCGGCATTCCGCATGCCATTATCAGTGACGGCTTTAAAGTTTTCATTGAGCAGCTTCTCACTGATGCCGGCATAGAGGGTGTGCCTGTTTATGCAAACAGGCTGGAATATGAAAAAGGCGTGCTGAAAGCCCTTTTCCTGCACACCGACGCAAAATGTTCTTCCGGCACGTGCAAGTGCAAAACGGCTGAAAGAGCAGGAGGGAAACTTCCCGTCATACATATCGGCGATAGCAGGAGCGATTTTTGTCTTGCCGAAAAAGCGGCCTACGTCTTCTCGAAAGGCAAGCTGACCGGCCATTGCAGGGAAAACACTATCGCACACTCATCGTTTGACAGTTTCAATGATGTGGAAAGAGAGCTCAGGCTCATTATAGGGCAACCCGCTGTTTCAGGGCAACCGGCAAAAAACATATCAGAAGAGCTATTATGGAACCACAACAGATAAGCGAACAGGAACTCCTGGAGTTAGAGTCGCGCTACTGCTCCTATGGCGATACTGTGCACTATCTCGATGAGCCGAAAATCTTTTCACGTTGCGAAGGTTCCTGGCTCTTTGATATGAAAGAGACCCCCTATCTCGATGTCCAGATGTGGTACTCGACAGTAAATTTCGGATACAAGAATAAAGAGATCGAGGAAGCGCATAACCGGCAGATGGCCGCTCTCCCCCAGGTCGCATCGCTATATCTTCACAAGGAAAAGATACTCCTGGCCTCTGCCATCTCCAGAGAGACTGAGAAGCGGTTCGGCGCCAAAGGCAGGGTACACTTCAATGTCGGAGGGTCTCAGGCAATAGAGGACAGCATCAAGCTGGTCCGCACGAATAAAAAGGGCAAATCTCTAATGTTCGCCTTCATGGGTAGTTATCACGGAAGGACGCTCGCCGCTTCAGAGCTTACAGGCAGTTTCAGGTACCGGAAACGCTTCGGCCACTTCAGCAACAAGGCGTTGTTCATCCCCTTCCCTTATTGTTACCGCTGTTTTTACGACAGAAAGCATCCGGAATGCGGGTACGAATGTATACGTCAATTCGAAAAACTATTTGAAACCGAATGTCACGGCGTCATTGACAGGAAAGATAATGATGTTGAATATGCCGCTTTTTATATAGAGCCGCTCCAGGGTACAGGAGGGTACATCGTACCTCCGCCCGATTACTTCGGAAAGCTCGCTGCCATACTTAAGAAATACGATATATTGCTCGTAGACGATGAAATCCAGATGGGATTATACAGGACCGGGAAGCTGTGGTCCCTTGAGCACTTTGGGGCAAAACCCGATGTGGTGACCTTCGCAAAGTCGCTTACCAACGGTCTGAATCCCCTATCAGGGCTCTGGGCGCGGGAGGAATTGATCAATCCGCGCATGTTCCCGCCCGGTTCAACGCATTCGACATTTGCGAGCAACCCCCTCGGCACTGCCGCAGGCCTCGCTGTCATGGAGCACATGCGAAAAAACAATTACGGTAAAACCGTTGCGGAAAAAGGAGCGTATATCCTTTCCCGTCTCAGGGAATTGCAGAAAAAACACAAGGTGATGGGAAATGTTGACGGGCTCGGGCTCGCAATCAGAATCGAAATGACCAAAAAGGACGGCTTCACTCCCGACAGGGAGCTTACCCACAAAATATTCAATGAAGGCCTGAAAGGGAATATCAAGGTTAACGGAAAGCAATATGGATTAGTGCTCAATGTGGGCGGCTATTATAAAAATGTATTCACTCTCGCTCCGGCGCTGAATATCAGCGACGAGGACATCGACCTCTTCCTATCTCTTTTTGCATCGCTCCTGAAAAGATGCCGGGTGTAGTGCATAAACAATGTCACTGATTCGGAGGATGCATGAGCACCTATGAAAGAATCAAGAAACTTTTCATTGACAGCCTTGAACTGAAAGAAGAGAATTTGAAGCCGGATGCAACGCTGGACAATCTGGGCCTCGATTCCCTCGACAAGATCGAGTTCATGTTCGTGCTTGAAGACGAATTCAAAATAAAAATCCCGGACCGGGAAGTGAAGATTACCACAATACAGGATATGATCACTGCGATTGACAGGCTCGTCGGGGAGCAGCATGGGGGTCCGGAGAGCACTAAATGAGAAAAGTAGCAGTCACCGGAATAGGCCTTGTTTCTCCTGTAGGCAATACCGCTCAAGAAGCATTCGGCAATCTTATGGAAGGAAAATCCGGGGTCAGGAGAATTACCGCCGATTTTGCACCCCGGCTCTCGAACACTGTTGCAGCAGAGGTTTCCCTCAAAATGTCAGAGCATTTTTCCGTAAAGCAACTCAGGAATTTTGACCGGACCACCCAGCTGGCGCTCCTGGCGTCGGAGCAGGCGTGGGGCGATTCCGGAATGGTGCTCAGTGATGAAGAGAAGGAGCGTGCAGGCGTCTATGTTGGGACCGGACTGGGCGGGGCCGCTACTATCGATGAAGTCAGCAATCAATTATATAAAATGGAGGCATCCAGGGTCAGCCCCCTTTCCGTACTAAAAGTAATGTGCAACGCATCGGCCTCGCATATCTCCATACAATACGGACTCATGGGCCCGTGTCTTACTTTTTCTACCGCATGCTCCTCTTCCGCCGTTGCAATCGGTGAAGCGTACCGCCTGATCAAGGCCGGCCTTGCTGATGTTATAGTGGCTGGGGGCGCCGAAAGTCTTATCGCATACAGCACTCTTAAAGCATGGGAATCGCTCGGCGTGCTGGCCATGGAGGATGCCTCCGATCCTGCCGCGTCATGCAAACCGTTTTCCAAAGACCGGACCGGTTTTGTCCTTGGCGAAGGATCTGCGATGGTCTTGCTTGAGGACATGGATAGGGCCAAAAAACGCGGCGCAACCATTTATGGCGAGGTGGCAGGGTACGGGTCAACTGCCGATGCCTGTCATATTACCGGCCCCTCTGTTGAAGGGCAGGCGCGAGCTATGCGGCAGGCGCTTGAGGAGGCATCACTGGGGACTGATGCAATTGACTATATTAACGCTCACGGAACAGCAACAGGCGCCAACGACGTCGTTGAAACTCAGGCCCTTAAAAAAGCCTTGGGAGAGAGAGCCTACTCGATTCCGACCAGCTCGACAAAGTCCATGCACGGTCATCTGATGGGCGCTGCCGGCGCCGTTGAATTTGTGATAACTCTCCTTTCGATCAGAAACAAGGCTGTACCCCCTACGGCAAATCTCAAAATACCCGATCCCGAATGCGACCTCGATTATGTTCCTAATACCGGAAGAACAGGGCTGACTGTGCGCAACGCAATGACCAATTCGTTTGCTTTCGGCGGGACCAATGCAGTGCTTATCGTGAAGGAAGCGTGAACGACCTCAGGATCGATCTGCAGGGAGGGGACCATGCAGTCCTTTTGATTCACGGGCTGACGGGCAGCCCTTTGAAACTGAAGCCCCTTGCCAAAAAATTGCACAAGAAAGGCTTTACGGTAAAAGCCCCCTGCCTTGCCGGACACGGCGCCACGGTCAAAGACCTGATAAATACCACCTGGCTTGACTGGTATGCAACTGTGCAGCAGGAGTTCCGGGAATTGAAGAAAGAGCACGAAACAGTTTCCGTTGCCGGACTCTGCATGGGAGCACTTCTGGCGCTGTATCTGGCTTACAAAGAGCCACATGAAGTCTCATCGCTAGCAGTGCTTTCGACAACGATTTTTTATGACGGCTGGAGTCTGCCGTGGTATCGCTTTCTCCTTCCGCTATCATACTATCCGCCCATAAAATACTTTTACTCCTACGCCTATGAAGAGCGGGAACCATATGGTTTAAAAAATGAGCGCATGAGGTCGCTGAAAAAGGAATTGCTTAAGGAAAATTCCGTGGCTTATTCTCATTTTCCGTCGCAAAGCATGCATGAACTGTTTAAATTAATAAAGACGGTTAAAAAAACCCTGCACTCGGTAACTGTCCCGACACTCATACTCCATGCATTGGAAGACGACCTGGCCAGCATCAGGAACGCGGACTATGTAGAGCATAATATCGGCTCAGCTACAGTACGCAAGGTCCTGCTGAAAGATACCTATCATATGCTCACTCTCGACAACCGGAAAGACCATGTGGCTGATGAGTCTGTCAGTTTTTTCAGGGCAAACGTCAGCCGTAATGAGGGGTCTGAGACCAGGCAACTTGTGGATTCAGGCGCAAGACCTTAGTCCAGCCGCTTGCCTATAATAACTTCATCGACAAATTCGTTCCCGATTCTTATTCTCTTAACCTTAGTACACTCTTTCAGAAAACCGGCTTTCCTGAACAGATTAAGAGAGTGTTTATTTGTTGTAAAAACACTTGTCTCCAGTTCCCTGAATTCATGCTCCCTTGCCCACTCTTCAGTATACTGCAACATCCG
>CAWHNC010000057.1:0-10807 GCA_963830245.1 Nitrospirota bacterium | reverse complement strand
CTCTCTTTTTTCATATCCAGACGAAGGGATCGTCATTAAGTCCGTAGGGAAGAAGGAGTATTCCTTAAATGAGCTTGTTAAAGGGATTCCTCGTAAAAACCGTCACGAAGAGGCCGACTTGGAGCGTCCTATCGTCGTCCGCATTTCGAAGACATTTCTCACAACACTTCTCGCCAAAGCCGCCTCTGTACTGAATTTCCGCGCCACAATGCCTACAATATCTTCGGGAACTCGTCAAAACCATCCCGTAAAGAACTTTTTGTTGTGTTACCGGACTCATATTTTTCAAGCGCACTCATGGCCCAGTTGATGGCAATAGGACATCCAATCCCTGTCATCTGCAACAAGGCGCAGATGATTCCCGAAATAGGCCGCCCTATGGTGAAAAACATTAACCAGGGACTCCGGACAGATAAATATGAACGTGCATTCATTGCTCTTTACCTCCTTTTCAGTTTACCCTTTTAGCCAGAGGGCTTTCGTCTTCTCGATATCTCGCCGCAGACTTTCAATTGCTTCCATTAAACCTTCCTCTATCCAGCCTTCAGCCGTTACGGCAATATTGACCTTAAGTGCATGCACAAAGGGATATATGCCCGGCAGTAACACTCCAAGCGCTCCGAGCAGATAGACAATCCAAGTCAATCTATTGGTCGCCACCTGGCGCCGCATGTCGGCATAGGTATCAAAAACCATGCATATCTTCTGAAAATTTCTGACTTTCCCGGTCATTGTAGAGTTATCCTCTTTTGGAGAAATAAAACTGCCGGCAAAATCGGCTTCTATCCATTCCTTCCCATAGGCAGGCCCATATAAGATCGCCTCTGAAAACCACTTCACCTTTGAGGCCAGGATATCCACACCTGGTTCTGATAACCCGTTTTTGCTCGACTCCCAGATGGCCCGCCATTGCACAACGATACTGATAACCACGTACAGGGCGATATTAATAAAGAGCCAGAATGCCACACCTGTTGCCAATTCCGCCGTAGAGAATCCTGAAATTACTCCCCACGCCTCCATAAAAAATCCGGCAAGCCAATGCCGTACTGCTTTGCTCATGAGCATTAATATCGCGCCCATGCCGAAATAACCAAAAAGAGTTGTAAATAACAAAGTTCTTAGGGCTTCCGGGTTTTCGTCAAATTTTTTCATAGCGACTTTCATTGTTTCACTTATTGTCATTCTCCAACCTCCATTCTTTTGAATTCACCGGTTTGCAGCTCATTTTGCCCTCCTGTTTTTTCCTATACTTTTAGATTAGCAAATGGGCAAAACGCATTTTTCGACGATTAACCGGGTAGGGGATACGCTCTCTACCCGGTTTTTTTATTGGCGCACTCGGCAAGACTCGAAATTTTAATATCCTGAAAAGGAGGAATCAAATTGGTTGAAGATAATTTATTAGAAGGATTAGGAAAGCAGGTTGTCTTAGGGATATCCTGTGTCGGATATACAGATTTGTTCGGACCAGCCGTAACCTCGTGTGTATCCCTAAGCGGGGAGGATTTAGAGCACCTCTTACCCATTATCACTATCAATAATACCGACAGTTCATGTGACGCCAACATCATCACAGAAATGGCACTGACTATAAAATCGCTCATCGCCCCCGAGCAACAAAACTTCGTCAATATATATCCCAATAGATTCAATGAGCTGTATATGGTTGAGGGGAATGCTGTATGGATCTCCCAATGGGCATCCCAAAAAGTTTTTTCAGAACTGACTCGTCAAGTGGGTGTGGGCCGGCTCGCTAACGCGACTTACGGAGTGATGGGATCCACCTCAGACATTGTTCACAGGGTGAGCTACATATTAGGAAGGGACCTCTACCTTTCAAAGTTAAAAGAAATCTCCGAGCGCTTTGGCGGTGATGTAGATTTGCCTGAGGGGGAGACAGAAAAAGTTAAGGAGATAGCGAAAGCTTTTTCCAGGCAGTTCGGACGCGGAAAGTTGGGATATGTGGCGAAACTGCATCTGATATAAAGAAGGATAGCCTGTCGAGGAGGGTTACTGTGCTCCTATCGTAATTTCATCACAAAGATATTTTTCAGCGTTTGCTGAAAGTATTACGTATAATGAAAATAATTCTTGACAAGAGGGCTGTTTCACTGTAATAATGATTTTCAACAAGTGTTGAAAATGGTAATTACAATGAAAATAGGATCAGAGGAAACTGAAGCTAAGGCTGAAAAAGCCCTTAGGGATGTTCTCGAAAAAATACCATTCGTTAAGATCAAGTCTATCGAGCTGGAAAAAGACGGGGTAGACCTTCTGCTTAACCTTACCCTCGGTGACAAAAAACAAGCTCTCCTCGTTGAGGTCAAAAACAATGGCCAGCCCCGCATGGCACGTGATGCAATCAATCAATTGATCCGGTACCGGAACACCTATCCGGATGCGTATCTTATCTTCATGGCCCCCTACATATCTCCACAGGCGGCAGACATCTGCTTGAAAGACGGTGTAGGCTATCTGGACTTTGCCGGCAACTGCTATCTTTCGTTCGGACAGGTGTACATTGAGCAGACAGGAACGCCGAACCCCTTCAGGACAAGGAGAGACCTTGTCTCGCTCTTTGCTCCGAAGTCTTCGCGTGTTCTGAGGGTGCTTCTCAATAATCCCGGCAGGGTCTGGAAAACGCAGGATATTGCTGATGAAGCGAGGGTGAGCCTGGGCCAGGTTGCCAACGTGAAGAAACTCCTTCTTGATCGTGAGTGGATCACGAAGCAGGATGGTTTTTCGTTGACGGAACCGTGGATGCTTCTTGACGAATGGGCTAATGTATACACATACCGGAAGAACGAAGTGCGCAATTACTATTCACTGAAGAGTATTCCGGAAATGGAAGACGACTTGGCGAAGGTCTGCCGGGAGAAAGATATTAAATATGCCCTGACAGGCTTTTCAGGAGCTGCACGTTTTGCTCCTGCTGTGCGTTTCACGCGCATTATGGCTTATGTATACAACACAAAAGAGGATCTGGCATCATTACTGAATCTGAAAGAGGTGGAGAGTGGAGCCAACGTCACGCTCCTCGGTCCTTATGACGAAGGTGTCTTTTACGGCACGCAGGTGAATGAAAATATCAGGATCGTCTCCCCTGTGCAACTATACCTTGACCTGAAAGGGTATAAGGGCCGAGGTGAGGAGGCCGCAGAAGTTTTGCTGAGAGATGTGATAAAACCGAAATGGTCAAAAGAGAAATGATATGGTAACACGTCGGGACTATACAGCTGAAGGAGTGGAGGCTGCACGCTCTGTGCTTATTGAGTTGGTGCATCTTCTTGGTGAGTACAAAGACGACATCGTACTGATCGGCGGCTGGATTCCTGAGGTCCTGTTACCCCATCTTAGCGGCCCTCATGTCGGAAGTATGGACGTTGACCTTGCCCTGAATCACCTTAAGATTCACGAAGCTGGATACAAGATGATTCAGGACCTTCTTAAGAGCAGGGGATATCAGCAGGGAGACCAGCCTTTCATCTTTTTTAGGAATCTCAAAATCGGCGACCATGAGGTCAAGGTTCAGGTCGATCTCTTGGCCGGCGAGTACGAAGGAACTTCAAAAAGCCACCGCCACCAGAGAGTGCAAGACATACAGGTCCGGAAGGCAAGGGGCTGCGATCTTGCCTTTGAGATGTCACAAGAGATAAGAATTGAAGGAACGCTGCCCAATGGTGCCCAGGATGCAGTTACAGTGCGTGTTGCTTCTATCGTGCCGTTCTTTGTGATGAAGGGCATGGCCATGGAGACTCGCATGAAGGAAAAGGACGCTTGGGACATATACTATTGCCTGCTGAACTATCCGGGCGGGATCGAAGCGCTTGCAGAGGAATTCAGACCGCACCTGCATCACGGCCTGGTCAAAGAGGGATTGCAGAAGATTGCAGAAAAGTTCTCTTCTGAAAAAGCATTTGGCCCGCAGTCGGTTGCAGACTTTGAGGAGATAGACGATCCTGACGAACAAGAACGGATACAGAGAGATGCATATGAGCGGGTGAATGCCCTGCTGAATAAGCTGATGTTATTACCATGAGCGAAAAAAATGAAGGAAGCTTTCACCAGGTCAAGTGCGTGCTACAAGAAGCTACAATTCAGGATTTTGTTTCTAACCTTTTAAAAATTTTCGTTAAGGATGTGGTGATTGCGCAAAGTGGAAAGAAAGCAGTTATCGAAGAGAAATAAAATGAATCAGCCAATAGGTATAGATTTATTCGCCGGCGCTGGAGGTCTGTCGCTGGGTTTTGAGCAAGCGGGGTTTAATATAGCGTATGCTATTGAGCGCGATAAATGGGCAGCAGAAACATATAAGCTAAATAGAGATGGGGTTGTCGTAGACACGAGAGATATAGCACAAATATCTCCGCTGGCTGTCTTAAAGCAGTTGGGAATAAAAAGAGGGGAGCTTGATATTGTAATCGGCGGCCCCCCTTGCCAAGGATTTTCTGCGTCCAATAAGAAAACGAGAAACCTTCAAAATCCAAATAACCACATAGTCTATAACTTTGTAGACTTTGTAAGTCAGACCGAGCCGAAATGGTTTTTAATGGAGAACGTCTCCGGCATGAACACATTTGAAGAAGGCAGAGTAAGAGATGATCTTCTAAAATTATTCGAAGATTTGGGCTACACGGTCGACTCTCCTTGTGTCTTGTCAGCAGCCTTTTGCAGCAACTTAAGTGATGCGTCAAGATTGTCGCCTCCAGGTCTGCAACTGAAATCAATGTCCTCTGAAAACCTGTATCCCTCATAATAACAGTGCCTCAGACATGTCCCGCCCTTGAAGACCCATCCATGCTTCGCCACCCCTGAATGAACAAGTCCCCATAGCACCCACAGTATAACGTAATCTTTTTCGGCCTGATCGAAACGCAGTCCCTCTTCTTCGGCAACGCGATGCAGTTCCACTGACGTAATCATGCCTTAATCTCCGTATTAATTAATAACCCCCACCGGCGATTGTATTTTCCATTACGCGGCATTGTGGGATCAAGCAGTGAAAACCCAGGTGCGAGTGCAACCGTCTTTCGGAGTTTCTCCACATTTCCCAGTCCAAGCGTTTCCATCAAAAACCCGAGGCGTTTGGCAACGGCGCTGTTTCCAATTTTGCCCGCATATTTACGAAGTTTCGATTCATCGAGTTTAGCCCAGCCGGTCGCCAGTGCTTTTACGATTTCTTCGACTCCCCCGGCGTACTGAGGAATATCCAGCCCGTCAATGATTGTCTTTTCCCTATCCGTCACCGTAAATGGCATCTCATCAATCCAATCTTTTATAATACCGAAAAACTTTTCTGGCCGGAGCGAGATAACTTTATAGCTCACGCCAAACACTTCACCCGGAGGCCTTCGCACTGGATGGTCGGTAGCAACAAACACGGTTCTGGGCAACTGTTCAGTCATGCCATGATGATTAAGAGCAGACCAGTATGCAATTGCTGCGGGAGACACCAGTTCCATTGCAACAATAAATTCGTGCAGCTGCGGCGTCCTGTTGTCACCGGACGAGAGCGGGATAACAGCGAAGCGTCCCCGCCGTATACGCCGGATCCAGCCTTTGGTCTGAAGCCGTTCCAAGAATTGTCTGGTTGGGTCGCTTTCACCGTGGCCAAGAGTACGACGCGCATCCTCAATGCTGAAAGTAGGCCGAAGCCCTATTCTGGCGAGGAATTGCGCTTCCATTCTGCCCAATGTGCCCCTTGTTATCTTTTGAGTGTCTTTTGTCATTTCGTTAGCCTACCTAAGGCTCTTATAATATAACAATCTATGCATGGAGTCAATAGAATACATTCCACATATTGCCAGCCGCCAATAGCGCCAAAAATATATTCTGTAGTGACCTGTCTTTGAACTCTCTTTTTTGACTTTAACAACCAAATGGCTGTATTATTAATGTAATGCAATTTACCATTAACTATTTCAAATCGAAATCTGGCAGGGCTCCAGTTGAACAGTATATAGATGATATAGAAAACAAAAAAGAAAGAGCTGATATGCTCTCAGTTCTGAAGGGCATCCAGGACAATGGAACGGATGCGGTTGGTGTTGAATTCCGACACATTGAGGGAAAATTGTGGGAGTTGAAGATCAAAACGCATGGGAACCAGCACAGAATATTTTATGTGGTTATTAAAGGCAGTGTCATGGTGTTATTGCATGCGTATCTGAAGAAGACTCCGAAGGCCCCCACAAATGAAAAAGAAACAGCCAAGCAGCGACTAAGGCAACTAATGGAGGAGTTGAAATGAAAAGCGACCTTGATAGACATCTTGAGAAACATTTAAAGGATGAGGAATTTCGGCTTTATTTTGAAACTGCCGAGGCAAAGAGAATTATCGCACAGGAAATCGCCACTTTAAGGAAGGCTCAGAAAATATCGCAGGCTGAACTTGCCGAACGAATCGGCACGAAACAGCAGAGTATTGCCCGGCTTGAAAACCCTAATGATAAAAGGATGCCGTCCCTGGAATTTTTAGAGAGAGTAACGAAGGGTCTTAAAAGAAAACTGGTAATCTCTTTTGTCCCCGCACGTCAACATTAATTCAAGGACTGGTGTGCTTATCACTACATGGCAGAAAAAGTATCTGTCTCCATTACCCGATATTAACTGGCGGAATAACCTCGTTTTAAATTTTTTATGATATACTAAAGCCATGAAAACGACAACTGATGAAATGGAATACATCAAGGAAATTCTTCCGACGCTTTCCGGGGATGCTTTGCGTGAAGCCAGGACTTTTGTTGATTATCTTGCCGACCGGCAGCGCCGCCGAAAAGCTCTTGTTAAGCAGGTGCTTAAAGCAGAGAAAGAGACCCCTATACGCTTTAAAACTGCCAAAGAAGCCATGAAAGCAATCAGGAATGAAGCGGGAATTTGATTTCGCGCCGTCTTTCCTAAGAAAAGCAGGAAAGCTTCTACAAAAGGACCCGCAATTAGACCCGCTATATGAAACAACCCTTGACAGGCTTGCTGACGACATACACGATCCCCGTCTGCATACGCATCCATTATCAGGCAAACTTAAAGGTAAATATGCCTGTTCGGTGACAAACGATTTAAGAATTATATTTAAACTGCGCGATGACATTATTCATCTCCTCGATATCGGCCCTCATGATGAGGTTTATTGACGCGCGAAGTGACCCCCCAAAGGAGGCATATAAACGAGGCTTAAGCCATCTCTCGTTCAGAACTCGTTCAGTACGCGCCCGCAAACCCAATACCGGCGCGGGTGAGGGTGAGTTCGAAATCTCACCCCCTCCGTTTTACATTTATTTGAGAAATAAGGCAACTTCGACAGAAATACCCCGAAAATCACGTCTCCAATACGTCTCCAGGCTACAGTTTTCTGTTTACCTTGAATATATATTTAATTGGGTACACGTTTTGGAAGATGGACGTTCTCTGGCACAATGTTGGCTTTGGCAACTTGACACCCGTCCGAAGATTGCACTACCCTAACATTTATGAAGAAACCCTGGATTGTGGCATTCATCAATTTTAAGGGAGGAGTTGGCAAGACCGCTAACGTGGTGAATATTGGCGCTTGCCTTGCGAAATATCACAGGAAAAAGGTTCTGATTGTAGACATTGATGCTCAGTGCAATGCCACGTTTTGGCTGCTCAAGCGAAGGCATCTTTCCAAGCGGCTGGAAGACCCTTCACTAACAGTTTACCAGGTCTTTGCAGACCACCTTGGCGGTACGAGGAGTTTCGATTTTAACAGCGCAGTGATCAGGGGTGTTCCCATTTCTGACGAAGGGTTCCCATATATCTCACAACTGGATCTGCTTCCTTCTTCAATAAGTCTTATGGAAATCGAGGAGCGTCTTTCCGGGTTGCATGACACCCCATACTATGCGGCCATGTTCGAGGGGCTTAAAGATGCAGTGAAGGAGTATGACTACGTGCTTATCGACTGTCCGCCCAATATTTATAATATTTCCAAGAATGCCCTTTATTTTGCCGACGCCTATGTTGTCCCCTATTTGCCCGATTTTCTCTCCCTTTCCGGTTTTCGTCTTTTCAGCAAGATGGTGCAAAGTTTTCAGTACCAGGTGAGCGGCTATCAGGGAAGGAAACTCAATCCCCGTATCGTCGCGGTTATCATTAATCGCTACCATAAAATCGGGAATGTATTCGATCAGAGCATAAACGAACTTAAGCTCGAGATGAGGAATCTAAAGACACAGAAACTGATCCACCAGTGTGCCGCTGTGCTTACGCCATATATCAGGGACTGTGTGAAGGTGGCGGAATGTTCCAATCTTCACCAACCTGTTATCATTTACTGTGAAAAGAGCATAGGGTCTTATGACTATTTTAAGCTGACCGACTCTTTTATTAATCAGATCGAGGAGGTTATATGGGCCTGCTAAGAATCGCAGAACAATTATCTGTGGCGGCCGAAACGATCAGGAAGCATGCGGATGAGCTTGATGACAGCCGCTTTATTAAAGAAGCAGACCGTTTTGCCAGGGCGTTGGACCGTTTCGATCAGGCTTTGGAAATTGCAAGGCAGGGACTGACTCCGAAGGCGGCGGAACTGAAGATGGTCTTTCAAACCTCTTTCCCTCTGTCAGAAGACTCTTTATCAGATACGTCAATTTTTTCGCTAAAGGTTTTGGGCAAAAAGACTGCTAAATCTAAAAGCGACACACCTGCGACATACCTGGCCAAAGTATTTAAGAAAATTGTGGAGTCCGGCAAAATCGAAGATGCGCTGCATATTCTCAGAATGCCGCCTAAGAAATCGGTACTCGACTTGAGCGCTGACGACGAGTTGGCGCTGCTTGAGCAGGTGCGAACACTGGGAGGCCTGGCTGAAGAACAAATGGAATTCGAAGTCGCACGCCTGGTCAAACATAAAAAAGAGTTGTTCAAACTTGCAGATGCAGCAAAAATAAAATACAGACCAACGGCAAGGCCAGAAACAGTTGTAAAGAAGCTTGTCGAGGCGGGCCGCCGTTATTATGAAAACACCGGGGGATGGGATCTGTTTTTTCAAAGCCAGAGAGTATGAAGCTTGATTTCACCAGTCACTTGGATACACCATAGAGGTAATAATCGTGATTTTCTGCAAGGTCTTTGATTCCGGTTTCAACGGCAATAGAGCCAAAGTCAGAAAGTGGGTCTTTGCCTCTTGCACTCTTTTTGCCTTTTTTTCATGCGTGTCTGCAGATAGTGAACAATCTCCAGCAATTTAGGCATGTTTTCTTCCGGCACATCCTGCAATTCCTTAATGAGCTCAAAGCTTTGTTTTTGCCTTACGCCTGATAGCTTCCTCTAAACATTCATTCCTCGCAGATGAGCTGTCATGTTGAGCTGTCATTGATATGTGAGTGGTTCTGTCGTATAATAAAAACATCCAAAATAGTTGGGCCGCTGTTGCTCGGCAACACCCACCCGATGATTGAGGAAATAACTTTATTCTCGATGGTCGCTTACACCTACTGTTGAGAAGAAGGAGTGTTTTATGACCCGCCATATTGGTAGTAGCGATGAAAAATTTCTCGAAATGTCTGTTAGTAACATTGGGTTTCTACTCGACCGACTAGGACAAGATTGTCATCCACTCCAGTTTCTCAGAGAACTTACTCAGAACTCGATTGAAGCAATTCAACGCACGGGGAACCCCGGAGAAATCATTTGGGATGTCGATTGGGTCACATTCGAGTTCGGCATAAGAAAACTTTGCATCACGGACACCGGTGATGGAATGACAGGGGAAGAGATGGTTCGATTTATCAATCAGCTCTCTTCCTCTGTATCTGAGCAGTCATTCTCTGGTAACTACGGCGTGGGGGCGAAAATAGCTGCAGCGACACGCAATACTGCAGGCGTTATTTATCTTTCGTGGAAGGACGGAGACGGCTCAATGATTGAGCTGTCCAGGAATAAGAAGACGGGCCAATATGGGCTCAAACAATTTGAGCATATTGACGGTTCCTTTGCTTACTATTTACCTCTTGAGGATGCAGTGCGACCTGAGATTATTCAAATGCATGGCACTAGGGTCATATTGAAGGGCAAGTCCGACACCGAAGATACAATGCAAGCTCCCGAAGGCGCATCTTCCCCATCACGCTGGATTTCTAAGTACCTCAATACCAGGTATTTTCGGTTCCCTGAAAGTATAACAGTAAAGTCACGTGAAGGATGGGAATATCCACGCACCGATAAAGATAGAAACGTCCTACGGTCGTTGGCTGGACAAGAAAAATACTTAAATGAACACTCGGTCAGTTCAGGCAACTCAAAACTGACTGATGCCGTAGCAAATTGGTGGATTCTAAAAGACGAACCAGCATTGACGAATAATTCAGGATACATTGAATCAGCCGGTCATGTCGCAGCCCTTTATAACGATGAACTATATGAACACGCAACCTCGCGGGCAGGCATGTCCAGACTTCAGCAATTTGGAGTCACCTTTGGATATAAATACGTTGTCATTTATGTGGAACCTATGGTTAAAGGGGAAAGGCTTCTTACGACAAACACTGCCAGAACTTCATTGCTAATCAATAATGAAGCGCTTCCTTGGGCTGACTGGGCAGCGGAGTTCCGTGACAATCTTCCTAAGGAGATTTATGCCCTTGTTTCAGAGAAAGCTGCTGCAGCAACAGAAGAGGATCACAGCAAGTCAATAAGGGAAAGATTGAAGGATATGCTTGACATGTACAAGGTCAGCAGATATAAACCTGCACCAGAAGGAGACGTTTATGTTGATGATTCTCAGTTGACACGAGGAGGAACTCCGAGAAGCGTTAGTACTTCTCGGAGAAAGGCAGCATGGTGT
>CAWHNC010000056.1:0-13150 GCA_963830245.1 Nitrospirota bacterium | reverse complement strand
ATAGCTATGTGATTAAACCTATTGACATCCATGGCCTTTTTGAGAAAATCAAGGCTTTGGGGCTGTATTGGACAGTTGTGTCGGAGCCTCCTCCGGTAGAAAAATGCGTCTTGGTGGAAAGAAGGGTAAAGGACAGAAGGGTGGCGGCGTAGGGTTTCACTTATAGCGAGTCCGAAATAAACATTCCTTGACTGCGAGACTCGTTAACAGTCATGGGGAGAAGGTGAGTGCAGTCCCGATTGTCCCAATGCGTTGACTATTTTCGGAAAGAGATAATTTCAGGAGTCAATTACAAAACCAGTTTTTGTTGTGACCTCGCAGCCTGTTGCGTCGCGTGAAAATCTAAACAGAATGGATTCGTTGACACCCTCCTTCTTTACCGCTAATCCTACAAGTTCTATAATAGATACAATCGCTTAGGACTTTAAATTCTATCTCAGGTTTCTGCTTGTTTTGCACAAAAAAAGTTTGGAAAGCAACCCTGAATCTACATACGACGAGTCTATGAAAATTGTGTTTTTCATGTGAACAAGCTCGGTATTATTAAGTAGAGGCTAAAATACACCAAGCGCAGATTTCAATAAGTGAAGTCGTGCGCTCAAGGAAACTTTGAAACACCCGACAAATTATATAGACAGCTACGCCGCTTATGGAACATTCCCCCCATGAGGAACTTATTCGGCATGCAAATAAGAGGTTAAAGGAGGCAGAGTGTTTAAAAAATTAGGGGTTCTATTTTTCATGGTATGCTTCCTTTTATTTGCAAGGCTGGCTCATGCCGTAACAATAAATTACACATCTTTGCCCGGCGCCACTCAATATCAACCTTACTCCGCCCCCGCTCTCACGGCGACAGGTGGATCTGCCCGTACACCTGGAGCGTTACATCCGCCTATGCCACACTGCCAGAAGGCATGAGCATCAATGCTGCCACAGGGGTAATTTCCGCATCATCTGTTGGCGGGCAGGGAGGTTATCAGTTCCAGGTCCAGGCCAAGGATTCATCCGGGGCAACAGCCACATCTCTTTTGACTATTAATGTAACTGCCGATAATACCCTGGGGGGATGCAGTATTTTCCCCGCAAACAGCATCTTCCACCAGCGAGTGGATTCTTTGCCGGTTGACACTTCTCCGGCTGCGCCAATATATTCTGGGTACCAATCAAGCCATCTCCGCGTTTTCTTTGGCTCAGACACTGACCCGTACCCTGATGGGATCCCGTTCATTCGCGTCCCTTATAATCAGCCTCCGCTCAGCATGACTTTCAGCCTTTATGGCGATGAGTCTGACGCACCGAATGGCTGGTCAAGCAGCTATGTGACTACTTATCCTTTTCCCGCCAATGCCCCTATTGAGGCTACGGCGAATAATGAGGCGCTAGGGGGGGACGGGCATGTCTTAATTTTACAGACTGCTGGTGGCGGCCAGCCTTGTAAATTATGGGAAGTTTGGCAAGCGGTGCATAACAGTAACGGCACTTGGAGCTCCTCCAATGGTGCTTACTGGGATTTGAGCAGTAACAATTTACGCACAAATGGGTGGACTTCCGGCGATGCGGCCGGACTCCCCATAATGCCACTGACCGTTAATTATGACGAGGTGGCCTCCGGAGTGGTAACGCACCCGATCAGGTTCACGGTTAATCATATGCTTAACGGTTATGTCTGGCCGGGTCGCCATCCGGCAGGAGTCGGGTATTGTACCGGTTCAGGCGGCGTAGTAATCCCTGCAGGTTCGGAATTGTCACAATCTTCTCCTCCTGTCTCTTGCACGATGACAGGTCCGGCTGGTGAGATTTATCGTCTGACCTCCGCTGCTTACGCCACCGCTATGACTACATGCCCAAGTAGCAATAATCCGGAAGCTAATGTGATCCTCACGGCTATGCGGCAATACGGAATCATCCTGGCCGACAATGGCCTCACAGGCGGTGTTATCGGCACTCCGGATGCGCGTTGGAACGATACCGATTTAGCATGCCTTACCAATTTCACCCTGGCCCAGTTCGAGCCGGTCAACGTCAGTTCCCTTCAGCAAAGTGCTGATAGTGGCGCGACCAGCAATACTGGCACTTATACTCTTTCAGTCACAATGGCTGGCTCTGGTAGCGGGTCCGTTACAACGAATTCCGGCACTATAAGTTGGAGCGGTACCACCGGGTCAGCTTCTTACGGCAGCGGAACGAGCGTAACGCTGACTGCTACACCTATGTCGGGCTCAACATTCACAAGCTGGGCGGGGTGCGACAGCACGACTGGCGCAGCCTGTACCGTAACAATGACTTCGGCGAAAAGCGTGACTGCGACATTTAGCGTGACATGCACAACATATACGGTTAGTCCGACCAGCTTAACGGTTATTGCGTCGGGGAGTACTGGCACTATAAGCGTGTCCGCTTCTTCAGGTTGCACCTGGAATGTATCGGACCTGCTCGGTTGGATCACAATAACCTCAGGAAGTTCCGGGACGGGGAGCGGCACTGTGGGTTATTCAGTTTCCCCTAATACAAACACGAGTTCTAGGTCGGGGAATATAACAATAGCTGGGGATACTGTGATGGTTTTACAAAGCGGGGTCGCGCAATACGCTCTCACAGTTGTAGAGTCGGGCACCGGAACTGGCACGGTAACAAGCAGTCCGTCAGGGATTAGCTGTGGCTCGACATGCTCGGCAAGCTATAATTCAGGTACAAGCGTAACGCTGACGGCTACTCCCTCAACAGGCTCCACTTTTACCGGCTGGAGTGGCGGCTGTTCAGGCACAGGCGTCTGTACTGTGCCAATGACAGCAGTCACGAGTGTAACAGCGGAATTCAATGCAACATCATCATCGTGTACTTATTCAACCAACTACGCCAATCTTTCGTTTGGCCCCTCAGGTGGCGCTAATAGTATTGGGGTTGCCCCGTCATCAACCACTTGTTCCTGGACGGCAACGAGCAATGTATATTGGATAACTATGGGTTCGCCAATATGTTCCGGCACGCAGTGTACAGCGAGTTATACCGTTGCGGCCAATACAACTGGCAGTTCACGGTCCGGGACGATTACCGTAGCCGGACAAACCTTTACCATTACACAGGCAGGCAGTACTCAATCACAATACTCTTTGACAATCACAAAGGCAGGGACTGGAAGCGGCTCCATCTCGTCAACGACTGGAACCATCACCTGGAACGGCAATACAGGCACCGCGACTTATGCCAGCGGAACAACTGTAACGCTTTCAGACGTTCCGGATTCTGGTTCATCATTCTCAAGCTGGGGAGGCTGCGATGAGGAATCTCTACCATCAAATAACGGCACTTGCCTGGTGGAAATGAATGCGTCAAAAAGTGTTGTTATAACATTTGGCGGCACTTCATCGTCATGCACATATTCAATTAACTCTGCGAGTCAATCAGTCGGTTCGGCCGGCAGCACTGGCAGTGTGTCAGTCACACCGTCATCATCCACCTGCACATGGAGCGCTTCAAGCGACTCTAGCTGGTTGACCATCTCCCCTGGTAACGGAACCGGCAGCGGCGCCGTGAGCTATTTAGTGTCTCCTAACACTTCGGCCGTCTACCGGATTGGAACAATAACCATAGCAGGACAGGCATTTGTTGTAACCCAGGCGGGGCAGACCTCCGGGACTAATGTCACAGTAGGAAGCGCTGGAGCGTATTCCACTATTCAAAGCGGCTACAACGGGTCTGCAGCCGGAGATGTCATTCAGATTCCGGCAGGCTCATATACTGAAAATCTTGCTCTCAGCAACAATGTGTCGGTCACACTTAAAGGCGGTTATGACAGCAGTTATCTAACCAGCAGTTCTTATTCGACAATTAACGGGACACTGACAATTAGTAATGGATCAGTGACCGTTGGGGACCTAATAATTCAGTAGAAACAACACGCTTTCTTGATTCTGAGCGCTAATTTTGTGCCCAACAGAGTCACTGGACAGAATGATGGATAAGCGAATCCTAACTCTTTGTTTTAAGTAGGAGTTGGGCTGAGCAGCGCGATCTTTACAGCTGGAAGAACACCACAGATTGAATAATAGCCTGCTGCGAGGATTAGGAATGGTATTCATTACTGTGGCGAAATGTCCGCAGTGTGATGTTGTTGGTGCTATAGCTCTCCGCTCTGCCCAGAAAATCGTCATTTTGAGACCCTTCAAATTGCTTCTTACGGGTTGTAACTTGTCAATTGAAGGGAGGATCTGACGGCGTTTAGTATGGGGAGAACTGAGTTGCAGAGCCTCTTGTCCAAAAGTGTTGCGTACAAGTGTAAAGAAACGAGTAACAGTGATCAAAACCTAAATATCGAGTTTTGCCCGGCTCTGCCCGATCTGCCTGCTTTAGGTGCTGCGCTGCAAAGCATAATACAAGCGTTCCACCAAGGCCTGATTGTATCCATGTGAGGTCATGTTGGCGATGATGCGCCCTCTGATGGGCAAGCCGAGGAGATAGAGGTCTCCGATAAGGTCCAATATCTTGTGGCGCACAAATTCGTTGGGATAACGAAGCTCCGTATTGATGACCTTGCCATCGTAAAGGATGATGTGGGAAGCAAGATATCCGCCACCGACTTTTCCAAGCTTCTGTGCCATTTCGATATTCTCAAAAGTGTTGAAGGAGCGGGCAGGGGCTATCTCCTTTACAAAAGATCCTCTTTCAGAGTTGAATGTAAGAATCTGTTCGCCTATGGGTAGAGGATAGTCAACCCTCATTGATATTTCAAACCCCTCAAAGGGCTCCGCATAGAGATGTTTTTCTGGCGGCGCCTCGTGTCCCACTCCGATCTTCCGGCGAATGACTGCAACCTTGGTGAAGGCTGGCTGTTCATCTATCCCTGCCTCTTCTATGAGGTCGCAGAAATCCTTGGCGGACCCGTCAATGTTTGGTATCTCCGCTTCAACCTTTATTAGTACGTTGGTTATGCCGTACATGGAAAGAACTGCCATCAGATGTTCAACGGTGCGCACTCGCTGCCTGCCGTTGCTCAGGGTGGTAGAGTTGGCAAAGAAGGTCTTCGATGCGGCAGTGGGGGAAAAATCCTCAAGGGAGGTGATATGTCCACGGATGGTGTAGCCGTCAAGAGTTTGAAAGATGATCCCTTCGTTGATCCCGAGAGGGCTCAGAATGACGCCGGTGTTACGGCCGCTCAGGAGCCCTATCCCGTTCAGGAGCACATTTCCTCTAAGCGTGCGCTGAGGCACAGGGGAATCCACTACTTCCACCATCCCCGCCTGCACCGCCAGGTCGGCACTGACGATCTCAAGCTCGGTATCAGAGGGCAGGGTCGCGCCGCTCCTGGAAGGCCGGTGCTTAAGGGCGGACGCTACCTTATCGAGTAAAACTTCCAGATGTAGTGGTTTTTCCAGGAAATCGTAGGCTCCGGCCTTTATGGCTGCGACTGCCGCTTCGATACCGGCATGTCCGCTCATCATGATGACGGGGGAGCTCAGGGTAGCGTTCATGGAGACGTTTCAGGATTTGCATGCCGTCCATGCTAGGGAGCCAGATATCCAACAGGACGAGAGAGGGCTCCATGGTGTCGAGCCTCTGCCACAAGCTCTCAGCATCCGTAAATGCGACGGCCTGATACCCCTCGTCCTTCAGGATGTCCGCTATGGTGGAACAGATGGAAGATTCGTCGTCTACTATATAGATAGGGTTCATATAAGGGTATGACTGATGTTCCTCTCGGTCTGAATTGAAGATAGAGTAAAACAATAAAGGACGATTGTCAAGGACCTGGGGTGACGCTGTTAGGTGAATATTCTCTATATCGGGCCGGCAATGTGTTCTCAAGATTTCCCCAAGGGATTATGAAGGGAATATTTTTTCTCCCTCATATAAAAATTAAAATATCAGAATTTACGTTGGACCAAAAAAAATAGCCTGGAGGTAAAATTCCCCGTGGCTATTCTCATTTTTGGCGGTCTTAATCTGCTCCTTTATTTCTGCCATCTGTTCCCTTGTATCTTTTAGCTCACATAGTGAAACTAAAGACAATTCGCGGTGTCAATGGGATAAACAGGATGCTCGGCTATAAGGAGTTGGAAATATTAACGCCTCAGAGTTGGATTCAGGAGGACAACAATGAATGAGTCGAAAATCATGAAACATATTCATTCAATAAGAGAAAAGAACTATGAGCTAATGAAAAATATGTCTGTTAAAGAACAGATCAAGACAATTCAGGCAGAGGCTGACCCTGCTAAAAAAAGGCTTTTGATAAAAATGAAAAAGAAAGAACTGCCAGTGCAAGGCAGATAACACATGGACTTATTGAACCGAAGAAAATAACGACCCAGATGGAGGATGAGATGAATTTACCATCGTGGTATTAGCCTTTCCTTTATTTGATAAAGCGTACTTGCCGGTTAATCTCCCTGACTATAGGGGCCTTTTTGGCATTGAAGGCAATCTTGTTTTTTTCCGAACAGATTGTTCCCCTTGGTGTCGATGGAGATGATTAGCGGACCGAACTCTTTGACCCGACATACCCACATCGCCTCCGGCATACCCAGTTCAAGCCATTCAACCCGCTCGATCCTTTCGACCTCGCTTGCTGCTAATACCGCGCAGCCACCGGGAAAGACCGCATGTATAGCCTTGTATTTTTTGCATCCCTCTTCGGTATTGGGTCCCATTCCCCCTTTACCGATAATCACCTTGACGCCGGTCTGTTTGATAAATTCCTGCTCATGCATCATAATCGGTAAATCTCGCCACAATACTCGTCATTCTCTTTACTGCCTGTTCGTCATCCATGCTAATCTCCTATAGTTGATGAAGAAATGTTTCATCGAGTTACACCTGGACTGTTTTCCTGTCCAAAGAATAGAATCACCATAGTTCAACAATGGGATGAGGTATCCGACCAAGGGCTCAATCTATTAATAGCACGTGGTCTAAAGTTAGAGTTAGTACATCCACTCTCTTATTTTTCTATCGAAACAAGTTCGACCTCAAAGATAAGGGTTGAATTCGGCCCTATCATCGGACCTGCCCCTCTGTCTCCGTAAGCGAGATTGGAGGGGATAAAAACCTCCCATTTCGATCCAACTTTCATTAATTGCAGCGCCTCTGTCCAGCCGGCAATGACTTTATTTACCTGGAATTCCGCAGGCTTTCCCAGTTTATTGGAACTGTCAAACTCTTTCCCGTCAATAAGCGTCCCCTTGTAATTGACCTTAACCTTGTCTGTTGCTTTTGGGGTTTCCCCTGAGCCATCTTTTAACACTTTATATTGAAGGCCGCTTGGTCTTGTTACTACTCCCTCTTTTTTCTTGTTTTCCGCAAGGAAGGCTTCGCCCGCTTTTTGGTTTTTATCGGACAACTCCTTTATCTGTTCCGCCTGCTTGGCAGCCATGCTTTTCTGCAAACCTGCCATTACCTCACGCATTTGCTGTTCAGTCATTGGAGGGTTTGCACCAGTGAGGCCTGCCTTGAAAGCCTCGCTTATAGTGTTTGTATCAACATCGACTGAATGTGCTTTAAAAAAACCAGCCATGCCGCTGCCTTGCGTATACCCGATACTGTAACTCAGTTTTTCCTTTTCACTCATCTCCTTTTTGTCTTCGGCGACAGCCTGCCCTGAAAAAAAGGCAACAACTAACACTGCAATCACAAATACTTTCATGCGATTCCACTCCTTTTAAAGAAGGTTTTTATATCCACAGGGATATAATATAATTACATAAACACGACAAAAAGTGCATAGACGGAAGGTGATAATGCCGGTTTGGGTTCACCGTTTTTCCCCGGTAATGAGCATTCTTCACATGGTTATTAGTTTTTGCGCATTAGTTTTTCAAATGCTCAAAATGGCGACCGCGGTAAGTGCTATACTTGCTCCAGACAAAAAACTACATGCCACAATACGATTCCTTACAGAAATATCAGTCATCGGCTGATTTTTTTTTGCCACCGATCTTATAAATTTAGTGATACATCATGCAAAAACACTATGGATAACACTATCAGGGAAAGTACGGACTTGTGAGATGGTCTCAGTGTGTTGACTACGAGAAAAAAAAACACTTTTTGACGGCGTGATTCGATTTGCCTGCAGAAGAGAAATATTATTATACTGGTTAGATGGATGAGGAAAAGATAGATCAAATTCTTGGCATAGTCAGATGTGTCCGTTGTGGACACCGTCTTGATGGTGATGTCGAGTGCCCTTTTTGCTCTCTGTTCGGTGAGCCGACAAGAAAAATAAACTTTCAATGGCTTTACTTTACCGCGTGTTTCCTAACTTCACCTCTAAGTATATATTTTATTCTTACAAATGATCGTTTGAAGACATTTGAGAAATGCCTGGCTCTCTCGGGATGCCTTTTTTGGTTTGTTTCTTATTTCCTATTGTATCGATGATCGCGCTTTTATTTACGGTGCTACTAAGGCAAACAGAATATGAGAGCTATATATAAATACCTCTTCTTTGGAATGGTCGGTGCATCTGCCATAGTATCCTCAAGCGGCTGTTCAGTAATTACCGCGCCTTATTATGCGGCCAAAGATACTGTGCAGGGAGGAGTATGGGTCGTGAAAACAACCTATGCGGTCACCGCAGGCACGACAAAAGTAATTTACAAAATAGGTGGATACACATACGAGGTTGTAAAGGCGCCTGTCAGCTGGGCACTGACCCACAATGAAATTGAGAGTATCGATGGCCTTCCAGCGAAAGACGCGATAAAGCAAGGCAGAGTAAAAGCGGCGCCCTATGTAGTTGCAGGAAGACAGTACGTTCCAATGTCGGTCGAAAAGGCAACTCATTACACGGAAGAGGGAGTTGCATCATGGTATGGCAGTGAGAGCGGCAGGATGACTGCAAACGGCGAGGTCTTCAACCCAAACGGTCTGTCAGCGGCACACAAGTATCTTCCTATCCCTATGTTTGTCAAAGTAACAAACCTTGAAAACGGGAAATCCATCATCGTGAGAGTAAATGACAGGGGGCCTTTCCCGAGCAAGCAGAATGCAAGTTCTGGAGGAAGAATTATCGATCTCAGTATGGGCGCTGCAAAGAAGTTGGAATTTTATGGTAAGGGACTTGCCCATGTGAGAGTAGAAGCAATCCAGTTAAAAGAAGGGTGACCGTCGGGAAATTACTCTGAAGAAAAATTCACAAAAAAAGACGACGTTTTATTAATTACGAGTAGAAAGCATACATTTCATTTATAGCATCGAATGTGATTTTGCAACAATTATTGTAGTAATAACGCAAACCGATAATTACGTGACTGAAGCATTCCGCAGCGTCAATCAACCGACCAATATTATTACCCGGTTTCTTGTTATAATAGCCTAAGTGCTTGAACTGAGCACGGATACGCATTGACCAACGAATAGGCGTTCAGTAATCTTCTGAAGAAATATCGCAAAAAGGGAAAGGCAAAATGAGGAGATACTATGCAGAGTGATTACCGGCTTGACCATGACGTTATCTTAAACTCGGTAGATAACATCCTTAATGTATCATTAGAAAACGATCCCGGGCTCCCCAATCCTGAAGCGAAGAGGCTCATTGTTGAGCATGGGGAGAGGATTAGAGCATCAACTGACGTTGTTTATATCAATGATAAGGCTGGAGATATCATAAGATATGCAGACATGATCTACTCGAAAGGCTCTACTGATGAATGGTCCGGGATTATGGGAGCATGCGACCAAATAATAATCGACATCAATACCCGTAAAGAGAAGGAGACTGAAAAACTCTCTGAGTGGATAATCCCATAAGCGGTTGCACTAATCCCCGCTGCCTCTCTGCTGCAGTGTTTACAGGGAAAAAGCACCTTCCACTTAAAAAATACCGGGGCAAGAAGAAATAACGACAGCGATATCCTTTTATCAGGGACCAGCTTTAAATAAATTCAGGAATGATACTATGCAAAGTGAATACCGGCTTAACTATGCCGTAATCTGTATGAGTTCATGCATCGAGCGTTTCCCGAACCTTCTTCAGCAGAACTGATGGAGAGAAAGGCTTAAGGATAAAGTGTATCCCGGATGTGGAAAGGCTTTCCTTGCTAAAAGTGTCCTCTCCGTAGCCGCTCGCAAAAATTGTCTTTATCGTCGGGTTTATGATCCTGATCTCCTGGAACGCCTCTTTCCCATTCATCTTCGGCATAATACCGTCAAGGATAATGAGCTTCACAATGTCTCGATTCTCGCCATATTTCGTTACTGCATCTATACCATCTGCAGCCTCTATCACGCTGTATCCATAATTGTTAAGAACCGTTGATGTGAGTTTCCGTAAAACGGCATCGTCTTCCGCAACAAGTATTGTTTCCGAGCCGCCCCTGATAGGGACAAGGTCAGCTTCTCTGCGAACCTCTTCACTGACTCCTTTGTAAAGCGGCAAATATATCTTGAAGGTCGTTCCTTTTCCCGGTTCACTATATGTCTCGATGTACCCGTCATGCTGCTTAACAATACCGTACACCGTTGAAAGTCCCAGACCTGTTCCTTTCCCTTGATCCTTTGTTGTAAAGAAAGGTTCAAATATTCTCTCTCTCGTTTTAGAATCCATTCCTTCTCCGGTATCGGAAACCATGACAAGAGCGTATTTGCCCACTTTCCCGTATCCATGGGACTCTATGAATCCTTCATCCAGGTTCACAAGTTCTGTTCGTATAGATATTCTCCCCCCTCCGGGCATAGCGTCTTTCGCATTAGTAACGAGATTCATGAGAACCTGTTCGATCTGGCCTTCGTCGGCATAGATGGGCAATTCATCCTTTCCACATGACGTCACGATCTCTATGTCTTCCCTGATCAGCCGCCTAAGGAATTTCTCGTGTTTTGTCACTATACTGTTAAGGCTGACTGGTTTAAGATTTATAATCTGTTTTCTGCTGAATGAAAGGAGGCTTCTGGTAAGGGTCGTTGCCCTTTCGGACGCCAGGAGAATTTGTTCGAGATTTACCCTGAGAAGATCGTCTTCGGGCAATTTCAGCAGAGTAAGATGTGCATATCCCACGATAGCGGAAAGGATATTGTTAAAGTCATGGGCGACACCTCCGGCAAGCAGTCCGATAGCTTCCATCTTCTGTGACTGGAGGAGTTGTTCCTCGAGCCGCTTGTTTTGAGTCATGTCCTGAAGTGTTTCAATTGCCGCTACCATGTCCCCCTTGCTGCTGAAAATCGGCGATGCTTCAAAGACTATATACCTGTTTTTACCGCCAAGGTTCTTATACCACCCTTCAGACCTGACCGCGCGGGGATTCAGGACCGATCTCGAGTAATTCTTGTTGAGTTTCAGAAGATCCTCGATATAGTTATCGATAATCTCGTCCGCAGCAGTAGGTCTCCGCTTACCGTAAAATGGTTTCCATTGATCATCCGTGCCTATCATTTCAGATGCCCGGTACGCGGTGAGTTCTTCGCAGGCCTTGTTCCACAGCATGAGCTTATGATTCTTATCCAAAACAAACGCAGCGGTTGCAGAGTTCAGAATCAGGTTAGCGGAAAACATCTGCTGCTCATGCAGCGCATCCTCCGCACGCTTGCGTTCTGCAATTTCCAGGATCATAGAATAGTTCAATTGTTCCATCTCAGCCATCTTCTTTTCGAGCTTACGGAACAAGACTTCGTTATAGTCATTCAGAAAGGCCGTTTCCGGGCGACCTTCATTTGAGGCTTCTTCAGGATTTCTCACACTGCGCTGAGCAAGGACTTCGCGCACTGTCTTCTCTATAACCTCCGGGTCAGCAGGCTTAGTCATGAAGCGCTCGGCCCCCAGGCTCAGAGCGAAGGCTTCATCTTTAGGGTCGGTGTACGTTGCAGTATAAAAAATAAAAGGTATATGACTCAGTGCCGGATCGGCCTTCCATGCCCTGCACAGGGCGTAGCCATCCATGACAGGCATAAGAATATCAGTAACTATGACATCAGGACGAATCTCCCGGGCTTTTTCAAGCGCCTCGGAGCCGTTATTCGAAGATATGACCTCATAATTAAGTCCTTTGAACAGCGTTTCCAGGAGATAACGATTTTCCTGGTTGTCGTCAACTATCATAATGCTTGTCATTGCAGGCGCCCTTCGATCTGCGCTATGAAGGTATCCGGATCAATAGGCTTTTCGATGTAACCGTTGCAGCCGGCTTCCAGCGCCTTCTCCTGGTCACCTGCCATTGCATAAGAGGTGACAGCGATAATTGGCGTTTGAGCCAGGTCAGGGTTGTCCCGTAACAGTCGGGCAACGACATAGCCGTCCATTTGCGGAAGTTGAATGTCGAGCAGGACAAGGTCCGGTTTGTCCCTGTTTGCTGCTGCAATCCCCTCAACTCCGTCCCGTGCCGCCATCACCTCATAACCATTGCTTTCAAGCAGAAACGTGACTAAATACAGGTTCTGTTCATTGTCCTCTATGACAAGCACTCTCCTCTTCATGATAATTCCCCTGAAATCGGAAGCGTAAATGTAAAAGTACTCCCCTTGCCTACTTCACTGTTCACTATTATCTCGCCCCCAAGATGCTCTATCAGCTTTTTGCAAATGGAAAGTCCAAGACCCGAACCTTCGTATCGCCGGGAGAGGCCGCTCTCTAGTTGTCGAAAGGGCCTGAAAAGATTTGCCATATCTTCATTCCTTATGCCGATGCCGGTATCAGTAACGGAGATTTGCACGGCATTCTCCGTCATGCGGCCATTCACTTTGATTTCGCCTTTATCCGTAAATTTTATTGCGTTTCCGATCAGGTTAAGGAGAATCTGTTCCACCCTTCGCTGGTCACTTCTGATCATGCCTACCTCAGGGGCCATGTCAACACCAAGGGTCAGACCTTTAGCATCCACAAGAGCCTGCACCGATTTTGCCACCTTTTCCGCTGATGCGCACAGATCAAAAAGCTCACTTGTGATTGTCAGCTGCCCCGCTTCGATCTTTGATATATCCAGAACATCGTTGATAAGGGTCAACAGATGGTTCGCACTGTTTTTTACCATCCCCATTTGTTTTTTCTGTTCATCGTTCAGGGGCCCCGCTAATCCCTGCAACATGATGCCGGAGAATCCGATAATCGAATTGAGGGGGGTTCTGAGTTCATGGGACATGGTAGCAAGGAAGGCGGATTTCAAGCGATCCGCGGCTTCGGCCTTTTCTTTGGCGAGTTCAAGTTCGGCAAAAGTATTCTTCA
>CAWHNC010000055.1:0-9624 GCA_963830245.1 Nitrospirota bacterium | reverse complement strand
ATTACGGCCATCAGTCTTATATAGAGCACCGCGAAATCAAAGATGGGGTATTGGGCGCCGGCAATCCGCTCACAAAGAGCGCGCTGGTCAATCTCTGTTCTCTCACTCTGCCGCAACTTAAGAAAGTTGCATATAGTCCTGAGAGCGTAATTTCTTACGCTCCGGCGTGCGATTTCATAATGTGGTGGAAGCCTGCGGGAATTCAGCGGCTCTATTTCGATAAAAAGCTTGAAATCAATAACGGCCCAGCGCCTGTCCCGGCTCTCCTGTTTGCCGTACAGGGCAGGGCCCTGTATGTCTGGGCACTGAAAGATAACAGCCGTCCCGACCCGGACACAGAAATCTACCATGCTCCTTTCTACAACATCTATGAAAATTCCGGTGTATGCATGGGCAATACAAAGCTGCCCGAGCATACGACACCTGAAAGTATCCAACTATGGGAAAAGCAGTTCTTTGACAGCGCGTTCTCCGGAGACATGATTCCGAGAATAGAAGGAACTACAGGCAAACTGCTCTGGAGAAGGCTTATAGGCAGCGGGAAGTTGAGATATCCGGTCAAATACCTGAAAAAGCACAGCATGCTTAAAAAAATCATTGCCGCATTTAATTCAGAAACAGCGAGGTGAGGATTGGAAACAATGATTGATATAAAAGACAGAATCATACAAAACCATTTTCCTACGGTAATGGCTCCAAAATACGGGAATCTGCCGGAATGCGAAATAGGAAAAACTCGACTTCTTATGGCGCGTGACGGCCTGTACATCGAGACAAATCAGCCATGGGGCAGACTTGTCTATCGGTTATATGAAGCTCCCAGGCCGTTGCCATACGGCGAGATCGAGGAGTGTGACGACTTTAGCATACTGCTCACTCAGGCTCTCTGCATGCTTCATGACGAGATCATTCCTGCTGCTGCCGGGTATGCGGAACAGAACAAAGAGTGGGCAGGGTGGATAGTATGGGACGAGCAAAATGGCCTTGAGTATATGCCTATTACGTTTGAATCAACATATGTCAGGGCCGAGATCCGGCATCCCGATCTGTCCGAAGGTAAACACCTGGTCATCGATGTCCACAGTCACGGGTCAATATCTCCTTTTTTCTCAATGACCGACGATGAAGACGACAAAGGCGGTGTAAAAATAAGCCTTGTCCTTGGGAGCTATAAGGCTGGTAAAAACGAACAGACCTTCAAGACGGCCTATCGCTATTGTGTCGAAGGATTCTTTATTGAATCATTTGAAGGAGACGGCCATGACAAGTTTGATAGCGGCGACACCAAAAGCGATTAGACACTATCTGCCCGAGCATATTGCTGCGCCTATGAACCCGCTTGAAATTGCTCTTATCGGCGCGGGCGGCAATGGCGGTCAGGTATTGACTGATTTAGGCAGAATGAATCATGCACTTAAAGCGCTCGGCCATCCAGGTATTGATGTATGCGTTTACGATCCCGATGCTGTCTCACCGGCGAATGTCGGAAGGCAGCTTTTCAGCCCGGCAGATATCGGCAGAAACAAAGCCGAGGTCCTGGTTACGAGGCTTAACCGCTTTTTCGGCCTCAAATGGAAAGCGTATCCCGTAAAGGTAGGTACAGCTCTGAACACGCAAGCCAATATCATTATTACAGCGGTGGATTCTGCCGCAGCGCGAGTGAATATCGGAAGCAGCCTGAAAATAGGTTCCTATTATCAAAAATACTGGATCGATCTGGGCAATACTGTAAAAACCGCTCAGGTCTTGATTGGTACTATAGGGAATGGCGGCGCCAGGCAGCCGGCTGGAAGCGAAACAGTCGCGGTATTGCCGACTGTTCTTGATCTCTACCCTGAAATCGAGGCCGAGGATAAAAAATCATATCAGGGTCCTTCATGTTCTGTTGCGGACGCTCTCGAAAAGCAGGACCTCTTCATTAATAAATGGGTGGCGACCGCAGCAATTCAGTTATTATGGACAGCTCTGCGCGCAGGCTATATGAAGGAACACGGCGCTTTTGTTAACCTGAGCACGTTTTCAGTGAGGCCCCTGCCGGTCAGCCCTGTGGTATGGGAGCAGATGGGGTGGCCTCCCAAAAAGAAAAGAAAGGCGCAGAAAACTAAAAAGAAAGGAGAGAGATAACATACAGCCTCTATAGGATTCATTTCTGTAGAGGCTGTTTTTATTCAAAGGCTGGGCAGAGCTTGATGATGCCGTTTATGGGAATCAGGGGTGCATTTTACTCTACAGGCATAGATAAAACCGCTTGTTTTCAGAGAAGCGCTATCTATTTCCCTCCCCAAATTTACCGTATGGCATGGTATAATTCATTTAAAACGGAGGTAAATTATGACACATATAATAGCCGAGGCAATTATTGAAAATGGCCGCATAACCTATAGCGACCATAAACTACCTGCCGGAAAACTCACGGTCCACCTTGTATACGATATAAACGATACGGCAACCGAAACAAATAAGGTACTGTCGGCGCTTAAAGAGACTGCAGGTATCTATAAGGGTATAAACGCTGGCGCAGAAGCCAGTGCCTTGCGTTCCGAATGGGACCGGAATGTCTGAGTTTCTGATTGATACAAATCTGCTGATATATCATACGGCCGGCCTTCCTGAGGCTGTTTCCTTTATCGAAAATGCTGTTCGAGAGAGTTCCTTCAATATATCAATTATCACGGAGATCGAATTTCTGGGATGGAAAAAGCATACAGAGGAAGGGTTTGAGAAATGCAAGCAGCTTATTGAACTGGCCCGTGTATTGCCTCTTGATAAACCGGTTGCTGAAAAAGCGGTTGAAATGAGAAGGCAATCGTCCATAAAACTGGCTGACGCCGTCATTGCGGCAACAGCTCTTGTGCATTCGTTGAAGCTTGCAACAAGAAATAAAGAAGACTTTCAGAGCATCGAAACATTGGATATTTATGATCCTTTTAGAGAGAGTAACAATGAGCCTTGATCTTTGTCGAAAGTCGCTTCCATAATGTAAGCTTCATATGGATTTTCAAATGGCCGAAACTCTGGAATTATCGAGATTCGCGATCCCCTTGCAGCGTAGGCCTTGCTGCTTAAAAAGTCAGTTTCTCACACTGACCATTGTCCCAAACGAGCTACAAGCCGAAATGTATCTGCCGCCTATTTGGCGCACTCCAGCTATAAGGGAGGTCTAATTTGGCAAAAAAACTGAAAGCTGACAGTAAGTTCATTCCATGCCCCATTGCTGATGGTGATGAGTTGTTTCCAAATGGTATTTTCGTTTTTAATATCACAAAAATGCTCGAATATATTCAGAAAAACCCCGACGATATAACTCTCGAAGAAGTTGCATAAGCAATTTCTATAAAAGTTTTTCATCCATCACTGAGTCTCATATGGATTCAGTTGAGATTTCCCGGCCTGTAATACTGGCAGAAATTTCTCCGGGACATTATAACTTGATTGATGGGAACCACAGAATGGAAAAAGCACGTAGGACGGGAATAACAAGCATTCAAGCATACAAACTGAATGTTAAGCAGCACATGAGATTCTTGACTACCCAAAAGGGTTATGCTGCCTACATTGAATATTGGAACAGCAAACTGAAACAATTTAAATCATAATATCCTTTAGACATCTATAGCCCCATCGGGTGATACCGTTTCCAGGTATCGCCTGATGGGGTTTTTTAATTTCCAAAAGGAGGAACGGGGATGACAACTATGTTGTTTGAGCTTCCATCTGCCAAAACTGCGAATGATGGCAGCAACAGGAAAGTTTTTCACGATGCCGGGGTCAAGATAGGCGGCAGCCAAGAAAGACCGTTATGCAAAAATCAGCTGTATTGAGGATTTGGAAACAATGTCTGACAAAGAGGCCTTTGAACTCGTTAACAAACATGATCTCCTCGGTAAATTAGACATTGAACAGGAGAGAAATAATGGCGTCTCTGCCGGGGCAGTGTTCCTGAAAAAGAAAATACTCGATGCCCTGTGTGTCAGACCTCAAGACAGAAAAGAGGACAGGGAGCTATATGTGAACTTCTGCCTTAAATTAAAGGAAGCGCTCAGTGATGCATGCTCTCGTGAGGACATGGAAAAGGCTGCCGAAAGAATGTGCAGGGAAGGGGTTAGTACTTCAGTCGTCGGCAAAAGATTATGGAGAGCCCTCTGCGGAGCCTATTACGGAGAACTCAACAGTGCAGGCAAGAAAATATGAAGACGAAGATTACTGGGGCTGGGCCGGGAAAGAACAGGTCTCGAATAGCGAAAAGTTTACTTTCAAGCGTATTGTCGCAAAAGAGGTGAAAAGAATCGGTGGAATCGAGGTTGATCCTCTTTCAGTCACTGAAGAATCTATTATCAGCACTTTTGGCTTCCGGGCAGTTGAATACGGAAACTGGATCAAGGATGAAGACGCCGCGTATCATGTTCTCAATGCTGTGAAAGCACTATATGACATTGCGAGCGTTCTTTGTATGCCAGTGCGGATGCTTTCATGGGACAGTACTCTCGCTATCGCCTTCGGAGCACGGGGCAGCGGCAGCGCATCTGCGCATTATGAGTCGTCACGGCACGTCATTAACCTGACAAAATTCCGTGGCGGCGGCAGCCTGGCTCACGAATGGGGCCATTTTCTGGACAATATGCTTGCGACCCGCAAGGGTGGTAAAACCTACTTTGCGACAGAGGAACGTTCGGGACCTTTAAGCGAGATCATGGGTATTATTAAGGACAACGGCCAGTCCAAGATCACTTACTACCATGCCAAACGGGATGAATACCGCAAGATCAGGGATGAGAGTAACGCTCGGATTAAGGCCGAGGGTTGGAACGAGAGAAACAGAGAGTTGAACACCAAGGTCTGGGAAATGCACCGCGATATTGAACAAATGCGGAAGTCGTGGAACAGAAAACGCTTCTTCGGCTGCAGCAAGTTCTACAGGGACGCGGTAGCTCTGGGTGATTACTGGAAAAGAGACGAGGAACTCTTTGCGCGGGCTTTTGAGGCATATGTTGAAGACAAGCTGGAGGCTATGGGCTGTAAAAACACCTACCTCGTAGACGGGACGAAAGCCCGGTATGCAATAACGAGAAAACAGAGAGAAGGTGTCGAGCCTTACCCGCAAGGGGAAGAGCGCAAGGCTCTGTTTAATGCCTTCGAGCAGTTCTTTGCCGGACTGAGGTCAATGCACTGCAGGCCGCAGTTGCCAATGGCGGTTAATTTTTAAAAGCTTTTCAAATTCCGATCGCCGGACAATTGTATAATATCCAGTATGAATATAAAAGAACTTAAGATAATCCTTGAAACCAAAACCTGTCCGAAATGCGGACTGGGGATGGTCACTGAAAGCAGCAAAGGTGTTTACCAGTGCACACTCTCACGTTGCGGTGAAGTCTTTGACTTCTCGGCTTATGCCGATATGTCCCTGGAAGACATAGCCGCAGCCTCCCTTAAGCAGTAACCTAATATCCATTAGCGCACATAACCTCTACAGGTGGTATCTACAAAAGATACAGCTTGTAGAGGTTTTTTTATTGATTTTAATAAAGAGGTGGTGGAAAATGATGAAAAATAACAAATCAATGATCAATGAAGACAGGCTGTTTTCTTTATTGCCATTCTTTTTCGACAAGCCTGACAACGTGTATGTCGAACTGGCACAAAACGCGCAGCGCGCCGGCGCAAGGAACCTGCATATTACTCTTAACGAGAGCAAGCTTACAGTGTTGGACGATGGCAATGGGACAGACAATGCTGAGGCGCTTGTTACCCTGGCTGACTCGAACTGGACCGCTGACGTTGAGAAGAGTCAGTGCCCTGCGGGATGGGGACTCTTTTTCCTGGTCTGCATATCGGAAAGAGTTACCTTTAAAAGCAGGTTCGGAAGCCTTTCGTTTGACTGTAATGTGTACCTCAATGACGCCGGGTACAGGGGATCGGTGCTGGATATGATTTGCAGAGCGGACCAAACTGCGGGCGGTTTTTATGCGGAGGCATATCTCAAAGAAGGGATCGCGGGGAAAATGGCCAGAGCGGAACAAAAGCTCTGTTATTTTCCGCTCGACATTACGTTCAACGGCAATCCGGTGCAAAAGGAGTCCCTTGGCGAAAAGTACGCTGCATATCCTTTAAAAACTCAGTATCAAGGGAATGTTGTTCTTATCGACCCTAAGACTTTCCGGAAATGGCCGAACTTAACGGTAATATGGTACGGGATTTATATAGGTGAGGACCGTTGGACCAGCAATCACATGGCTATCGATGTTACATGCGGCACACCACTGACGCCGGTACTGCCTTATCGCCACGCTGTCAAGGAGGACGACAAGCTTGACGACTTCCGTGAGTTTTGCAGAGCAAAGGTCGTGGAGTATTGCACGGCTATGATTAACAACTCTCCTGAAGGGATGAGGGATGATGAAATTATCAAGCTCATGGAGACAATGAGCGCCGTAGCGACACGGGAAGAACTCGACAACCTGAATCGGTTCTTCGTGTCTACAAGAGAACCTTACTACAACAGCGAGGCTTACGCGGATTCACAGGCGAGAGACGTGCTTGTCAATAAGGATAGCGCTCCTTTGAACAACGAAATCGCCTTTGTTTATCTGTGCAGCGGAGAAACGAAAACAGAGGTCGAGGACATCGACGATGCTCTTACGCTGCCTGCCGGAACAATCACTTCAGTGGAATGCAACAGTAACTCTCCCTTGTGGATGAAAGAAAAGGTCCTGGACAAGGAGATTATTATTGAGGTCCATCGCAATCCCGGCGATGGTGTCAGCTACAACTACAGTTGGCAGCGTGCGGTCATAAAAGCGAAAAAGAGATCAAGGTTTTGGCGCTTGTGAATGGCGGTTGCGAGGGGACCATTTATTATGCTGATACCCCGGAACAATTCCATGAGATACAGGATGCCGTTTTTGCACAAAAGATATTCTATGAAGATGGCGATTCCTGGGATTCCCAGGAGTATTATTTCAATAAGGACATCAACTCGGACATCTCGAAAATCCTCGGGAAATTCAGCGTATACGATTTGCTTAAAGGGCTGTCGATAGCCGAAATCGCGCCGGCAGATGTCATGGAGATCAAGATCGAATAAAAGTTCAATGCTCGTAGAATTAAAAGGCGGAGGCAAAAAGACGCTTAAAATAGCCGCATAGTCTCTTAATCCTAATATCTATTAGCACATTAAAGCCCTTACAGGCGGTATCCATTTTGGACCGTTTGTAAGGGCTTTTTTTATCCCCCAAAAAGGAGGTTTTATAGCAGGACATGAAGGCTCGCAAAAAAGATGAATCTCTGGGGCAATTAGCTTTCGACTGGTTGCAAGCGACTGTAATCTTGCCCGTCGTACAGGCTGTCAGGGAGTTTATTAAAAAGACCGATCCTGTCCTTGATCTCAATCTCCGCAATTATCGTATTGCTGAGGGGCAGATAGGGACTGTTGCAGGGCAGAAAGAAAAATTCAAGCTTAATCTTGATGCTATCAGCCTGCTCAAAGAAATCGAAGCTTCAAACAGGGAAGCGTCAGACAATGAAAAGACGATCCTCGTGCAGTATACCGGCTGGGGCGGTCTGTCACAGATTTTCGATACTCGCCGGCATGATTGGCGCAGCGAAAGAGAGTCGTTACAGACCCTTTTGACAGATGAAGAGTACAAGAGCGCGCGGGCCAGCACGCCCAATGCGCATTATACGGCGCCGGACGTAATCCAGTTCATTTACCAGGCGCTTGCGAAAATGGGCTTTAAAGGGGGCAGGCTGATTGAACCCTCTTTAGGCATAGGGCATTTTCTTGGGTTTTTAACTAATGACATTTCAAGCAAGACAAATCTTATCGGCGTGGAACTCGATTCAATCTCCGGACGGATGGCTCAGGCCCTCTATCCGGATGTGAACATTCAGATCAAAGGTTTTGAGGAGGCCACGTTTCCTGACAACTTTTTTGATGTCGCAGTAGGCAACATTCCGTTCGGAGACTATAAAGTCCATGACCCAAGGTACCGCCGCCATGCTCCTTCGATCCACAATTACTTCTTCATGAAATCCCTCGACATCGTAAAACCGGGCGGCATTGTCGCATTTGTGACATCCCGGTACACAATGGATGCCAAAGACGGCAAGATCAGACGCTGGCTTTCAGAGCGCGCTGATTTGGTCGCCGCCGTGCGACTTCCTAAAACCACATTTAAGGTGATTGCAGGCACGGATGTCACTACGGATATCATCTTCTTGAGGAAAAGAGAAGAAGGCGCTGTTCCTGATGACGTATCCTGGGTCGATACCGTTCCTTTTATCGAAGATGGAAAAGACACTGAGCTGGTGTTCAACGAATACTACGAAAGAAACCCTCAAATGGCATTAGGGAAACATACCACCGAGTCGAATCAGTACGGCTGGGACATAACGCTTGCTCCCGATGACAGGGAACTCAAAGATGCGCTTGCCGGGGCTCTTGCTTTTATCCCGGACAGGATAATTAGCGCTGCGGCTGAGACAAAAATTGAAAACACCGATTTTAAGCCCTTTGTCCCTGCGCCCGACCATGTGAAAGACGGGGCATTTGTGGTACAGGACGGCAAATTGTACCGGAAGCAGGGGGCTGAGCTTATTGCACAGAACTTCTCCTCTTCGAACATAAAAAGAGCTGAGGGTATGGTTGCTGTCCGCGATGCCGCACGAAACCTCCTTTCAAAGCAGATGGCTACTTCTTCCGAAACGGCAATTCAATCGGACATGGCGCATCTTAACTATGTCTACGGTAAATACGTCAAGCAGTTCGGATTTCTGCATAAGCGCGGCAATAAACAGGTATTCCGTGAAGATCCGGATTTCCCGCTGCTTTTGTCGCTTGAAAAATACGATGAAGAACTGGATACCGCGCAGAAGGCGGAAATCTTCTACCGGCGCGTGATCTTCCCTCAGAAGAGGATCGAGAAGGTGGAGACCCCGAAGGAGGCCCTGGTCGTATCTCTTAACGAGACCGGCAGGATCGACTTCGGCAGAATGTCCGAGCTTACAGGCCTTACTGAAAAGGAACTGCAATTGTCACTCGATGATCTTGTTTACCTGAACCCTGACGGGGGATGGGAGACCGGCGACGAGTACCTGAGCGGCAACGTAAGGGCGAAGTTGAACAAGGCCGAAGCAGCGGCTGAAATCGATCACCGCTACATTAGAAACGTTGATGCGCTAAAAGCCGTGCAGCCTCCGGACCTTCCGTCGGAGGAAATTTACGCGAGGTTAGGGGCATCGTGGATTCCGGCAAAGTACGTTGAGAGATTCGTTGAATCACTGCTTAACCTCCCTAAATGCGTAAAAATCGCTCATGCTCCGGCAATCGGAACGTGGACGGTCAGCATAAAGGGTGATGAACGGTGGAGGCTCCACGATAACATTGACAATACCACCACCTGGGGCACGTCAAGGATGTCTGCTGTAAATCTTATTGAGGATGGCCTTAACCTGAGAATCCCCACTGTTTACGATTACGACAGCGATGGCAAAGCCACGGTGAACGTAAAAGAGACAGAAGCGGCACGGGAAAAACTTTACCAGATCAAGGAACAGTTCTCTGCCTGGATATGGCAGGACGACGGACGTAAAGATCATCTTGTCAGAAAGTACAATCGACGAGTTCAA
>CAWHNC010000054.1:0-47246 GCA_963830245.1 Nitrospirota bacterium | reverse complement strand
TGGCACAGGCCACGACTGAATGAGCGGATATAAAAACCTTTTCGGATCAATGATCAGCAAAAGTGCGCCTGCCGGACGGTTGTCGGGAGAAGTACCGGGGCAATGATACTGAGTTGCAGGGTTTTGGACGAGTCGGTTCTGCGGATATCAGTTAACGCCACTTTACCTGAATTAATCGCCTCCAACACCGTTTTTTTTGAGTGCGGTCCAGAATCCGCTGCAGTCGAATCAACGGGCAATTCGGCCTTTCCATTTCGTTGACCAGAAGAATCTCACTGTAATCACTGTTCTTTTTAAGCGAGCGACATCCAGTCAGAAGGTCCTTCCTGATTTCAGTTTTTCGGGGATCATCAAGAAATTCCCTGATCTGCCTTGACATGATCCGGTTGTCCACAATGACTTGTGTCTCTGCAAGCCGCTCTTTTCTCCAGTTTGCGATCTGTCCGACCTTCAGGACAGTTATGGCAAGAAGATCATTCTTAATGTTTTCTACAAAGTGGGCCTTCTGCTTTACATAATATATATACCCGGCGGCGATAATGCCGATCATGAGAAAAGTGAAAACTATAAAAACTCTATATGGTATATTGAGCGGGTTGAGTTTAGTCGACATTATAAAAAATACTCCTGTAACAATTATAAAACATTTCTATACATTCTAAAATATTCCGCAACGACGTCATTCCCGCAGTATGTTAGCGGGAATCCATTTTTAGTTTTTTTATTAATGCCTATCCTGCCCCACTTTATATTTTCCCCCCTGGATTCCCGCTAAAAAACTGCCAACAGTAGGCGCCTTAAACGCGGGAATGACGCAAGCGCCCGTCCGCAGCTTTACTATATCCATGCAGGTGATATACTTTTAATAATTGAGGATTGAATGCAATAATTTTGGAGGTAAAAAATGATTGACCCTGTAAGAATCCTTCCGGAAGAGGCAAGAAAGAAAGTGTTGTCCGGCGCAGCTATTTTTGTCTGTGCGTATGACGACGAAGAAAAATTCAGAAAAATGCATCTTGAAGGCGCTATCTCTTTTAACGCGTTTAAAAGTAAGGTCGCTTCTTTATCAAGGGAACAGGAGATTGTGTTCTATTGCGCCTGACCGAAAGAGGCCAGTGCTGCCGGTCGGGCAGTCGAATATATGGAGAAAGGGTTTAAAAACGTAACGGTCCTCGGCGGTGGCGTAGAGGGCTGGAAAATTGCCGGATATCCTATTGAGTAAACGGGAAGTTAGAAGCATTAGATTACCCGCGGGAAGACCACAGGTAATCTAATGCACAGTCTGCGTACCCATCCATGGGAATGCAGTGCTGTTGAATACCTCAGGCGTATTTATTTATACGAGTTCCTGTTTCGCCGGTTGTCCCTGATTGGGCGCCGGCTACTTTTTGGTTGTTAAGATTATTAAGCTGGGCCTCAAACGAGGCATCCCCTGACTTGTGTTTTTTTTGGAGAAGGTTTTTTAATATCTCTGAGTCCAGAGGGTCTTTCGGTGTTGCAGTCGCATGGGTCGCGCCTGCATTACCGCCTAAACCGCCTAAACCGCCAATACCGCCAATTCCTGCGCTCATTATATTTCCTCCTTGTGGGACAGTTCCGTGTTAAGTAACAACAGCCTCGAAAGGTAGTCATCGATTGTTTGTCTTTGAAATACTATAGTATCAAGAAGAATGCCAATTGAATTATCTTTGAATTTGATGGATATTTCCTAAATAAGGCATTTGATATGCTATGGAATTTACCCCATAATTTATGGAATGGAATCCATAAAAGAGTAAAACAGGTATAGGTAAAGGTTAAGGTAAAGACAAAGATAAAACCCGAAATTTTTTTGTGTTTTCTTAACCTCTACCTTAACCTTTACCTACTATTAGGACAGGTTGTATTCTTTAATCTTTGTGAGAAGCGTCTTGTAATCTACTTGCAGGATCAATGCAGCTTTTGACTTATTGCCTTTTGTTAATTCCAGTGCTTTTTTGATTGCCTTCCTTTCAACATCTCTGACAGCCATTGTGGTTAGTTCCTTAAGCGGCAACAGATCTAAAGATTCTGTTTTCCCGGTAGTCTCCTCAAGTAAAAACTCTATGTCCCTGAGCTGTATTGACTGATTTTGAGACATGAGCACTGATCTTCTTATAATGATGTTTCTTAATTCCCTGACATTTCCCGGCCAGGGATACCGCTTGAGGGCTTCAAATATTTCTTCACTGAAATTTTTCAGCGGGGCATTCAATTTTTCTTCAGCTTCAATAAGAAATTTCTGTGCTAGAAAAGGTATGTCATCAACTCTCTCTCTCAATGGCGGAATGGTTATCATAAATTCACTGAGACGGTAAAACAGGTCCTTCCTGATACGTTTTTCCGCCAGGGCCTGCTTTATGTCCCTGTTAGTTGCGGAAATAAAACGCACATTCAGGTCCTTTGTTTCCGCACTGCCAAGGGGATGTATTTTCTTTTCCTCGATAACTGTCAGGAACTTGCTCTGTGCATATGGGGTCATATTTTCGAGTTCATCAATAAATATGGTCCCGCCCTTAGCGGCAAGCTCAAACAAGCCTTTTCTGTTTTTGTCAGCGCCCGTGAATGCGCCCTTTTCATACCCGAAAAGTTCACTTTCAAAAAGGGTCTCAGGTATTGTACCCATATCAATTCTTATAAAAGGATTGTGAGCGCGTGGGCTTAAATTATGAATAATGTTTGCAATAAATGACTTCCCAACGCCGGTTTCCCCCTGCAGCAGGACCGTAAAATCTGTCTTCGAGATTCGGCGTATCTGATCGATCACCTCCATCATTTTGCCGCTCCTGCCCAACATCCGTTCCAGAGAATCCTCAGCCTCTGCATTGAGTTTTTCGAGTTCGCGCTTTAACGCTTTGGATGGACTGTGTTGCACCAATTCTTCCGCAATCTGCAGTTGACTTTCCGCCAATATCCGCTTCCCTTCAGATAGCTCAAGATTCTTTATACGTTCCTGCAATTCCTTTATTTCACTTAATAAATCCTTATTATCATTTTTCATATGATCTCTCTCTTCAGCCATCTTATATTCCATAATAATATAATGGTGGCTAAAAGGACAAAACTCAAGACTAAAGTTTTCCATGCACTCATTTACTCATAAAAGCATGGTAAGATAGTACTCAATTGATCTTTCCAACGGGAGGTGTCCGTTTTGCTTTTATCTATTTTGCTTGCAGCGGCGTTGATGTCCGGCGCACCCAACCCTTCGTCACCTCAGGCGCCAGAGACCGTAAATCTTGTTGACCAGGGCAAGGCCGGGGAAAAACAGCCGGAAAAAGTTAAAAATGATATAATCGGAACAAACCCTGTTGTGACAAGACATAAAGTTGTCGTGAAGGGAAAGGAAATACGTTATACGGCAACGGCAGGCCTACTGCCGATAATGAATGATGCCGGCGAACCTGAGGCGCATATCTTTTTTATTGCGTACACGGTCAATAACTCAACGCCCGGCAGCCGTCGACCCCTGTTGTTTTTATTTAATGGCGGTCCCGGCGCGTCTTCAGTGTGGCTGCACATGGGCGCTGCCGGTCCCAGGCGTGTCCAAATGCTTGTCGATGGCAGAATGCCGGCGCCACCGTACCGGCTGGCAGACAACGAGTTCACCTGGCTGAATGAGGCTGACCTTGTCTTTATCGATCCGGTCGGCACCGGCTATAGTCGGGCCATCAAGCCTGAGCTTACCAAAAAATTTGCCTCGGTGCGGGGTGATATTGACTCTGTTGGAAGGTTTATCAGGCTTTATCTGACCCGGTATGAGCGCTGGAGTTCACCGCTGTTTCTGGTTGGGGAGAGCTACGGTACCTTTCGGGCTGCAGGCCTGTCGGAGTATCTGATTGATCATGGAATCGCCATGAACGGCATTATTCTGATCTCCTCTATCTTGAATCTGCAGACCACCTCTTTTGATCACGCTAACGACCTCCCATACGTTTTGTCTCTCCCAAGCTACGCTGCGACAGCCTGGTATCATAAAAAGCTTGTTACACAGACTGACCTGGAGCAGACCCTGGAAGCGGTGGAGGCTTGGGCTGCCGGTGATTATTTGACGGCCCTTGCAAAGGGGGACCGGATGTCACCTGGGGAGCGAAAGGCCGTAGTTGAGAAACTGGCCGGATTTACCGGCCTCGACAAGACCTTTATCGACACCCACAACCTGCGTATTGATCGTGGCAGCTTTGCCGGAGAGCTTCTTTTGAAACAGAGGCAGTTTGTCGGTTTCATGGACAGTCGAATTACCGCTGCCAACCTTGATCCGGACGCGCCAATCGGTTTTGACCCGACAGTCGCGACAATCCGCCCTGCCTATACAGCCATGTTCAACGATTATGTTCGTGGTGAACTGGGGTTCCTGTCTGACCTCGAATACTTTACTCTGGGCGGAGGAACCGGGGAGTGGGACTGGGAAGCAAAAAACGGCTATGCCGATACCAGTGACAACCTGCGGAACGCTTTTGCCAAGAACCCTTACATGAAGCTGTTCCTGGCTTCCGGCTATTTTGACCTGGCAACCCCTTATTTTGCCACCGAATATACCCTGGCACACCTCGGGTTAACGCCGGCTCTCAGGGAGAACGTCACAACTCACCGATACCGGACAGGGCATATGATGTATTTGGACAGCGACGCCATTTCCCAACTGCAACGTGATGTCGAGAAGTTTATAAAAAAAGCATTATAATGGTCACCTCAAAGTTGCTTAACCATTTTCTAAACCTTGTAGTGGCGCCAATATGAAATTATTTCGGATGCTTTTCTGATGATGCAGTCAGAAGTTTCAATCGACTAATGTGACACGTTGTGTTATAATGTCTTACATGGAGGTGAGACAATGAGTGCAGCAACTATAACTGTTAGAATGGACGATGAAAAAAGACGGAAACTTGAAACTATTGCGAAGTTTATGGACAGGTCCAGATCATACCTGATACAACAGGCCGTAGACGAGTTAATAGCTCAGTACGAGTGGCAATTGCGTGAGATCGAGGAAGGGATTAGGGATGCGGATGAAGGCAAATTAATAGATCATGATGTTCTTCTAAGCAAGTGGAGGGCAAAACTTGCGCATTCGGTGGACTCATAAAGCAGAACAGCAGTTAGATGAAATCGAGAATTATATAGCGCAAGATAATCCCGCCGCTGCAACGAGAGTTGTTATTGATATTATTGAATCAGCACGGCAGTTAGTTCAATTCCCTAATAGCGGGAGACCAGGCGGAAAAAGGGCACACGCGAACTGGTTATAGTAGGAACCCCTTATATATTGGTTTGCCGCGCCAGAGCCGAGATACAGGTTTTGAACGTGCTTCACGGTGCAATGAGAATAAAAGAGAGCGAGAAATGAAAACGCCGTGGCACACAGTTATCATTTCTTTAAGATAATTGTGCGATGTAAAAGACAGGACTTGGCCTATCGGTCAATGTATGAACAAGTGCGAGTTTCTGCTTATACACTGCATGGTTTTTACCGATGAGAATATTTTCTTTTCCTTCCTGGAGGCAGCACATTTCAAATCTGGTATAATTCACCAGAGTACAAAAGGTAACTGCCGGGGAAAGGTCTTTGTTTTGACGTCATTGCGAGCGAAGCGCGGCAATCTAGTTGTTGATTTTTCGAGCACCCATGGATAAGCAATTCTATATTTACCTTATGACAAATATGAGCAACGCCGTTCTTTACACTGGCGTGACGAGTGCTTTAAAAAGAAGAGTGATGAGCATAAAGAAAAACTGGTTGAGGGATTTACAAAGAAGTATCGTGTTACCAAGCTTGTCTATTATGAAACGGCGAAAGATGCTCAAACTGCGATCACCAGAGAGAAGCAGATAAAGAGCGGCTCACGGCAGAAGAAGGTGGCATTGATTGAAAGCATGAATCCTCTTTGGCATGATCTCTATGATGATCTCTGAAAAAGACGAGATTGCCGCGCTTCGCTCGCAATGACGGTTTTTGGGGAATACAAATGACGCCCCAGACGACCCGACAATACCGCAGCTCCTGAATAGCCCGCTCGAATACTGAAAGTTATTTGTGGCACTCAGCAGATTTTGTGCCCTCTTGATTTTGCGGACTCTCGATTAGTCGGTGCAACAAAGTCTACTGGTCGACGATCAGTTATGAGGAATTCCAAATGAAACCTTAAGCGGGGCAAATGTGCAGACACGGCTTTCCCGAACACTGTTCTTACATCCCAGATCAAGCTTCGGCACGTAATCTAACCTTGCTGTCCGGGTTATATAAATGATTTATGCCGGATTGACCTGTCAGGGCCGATATGGTGTAACAACCCACAGCGAAAAGAATCTATCGTGGCCCCGGATGCAGTCCCCCAATAGTAAGCCGCAGGATAAAAAGGGAAACCTTTTCTGGTTGAAAAGACAAGTGTTTAAAATTCCATACTGCTTGCTCGTGGTAGTGATGGTGGCTATCCGTCTGGTCGGGATTTTGATAATAAATTCTCTTTTGGTTTTACCTGCCGCAGCCAGTCGTAACGTAGCGCGAAGTGTGGGTTCATATACGGCACTTTCAATAGCGATAAGTATACTTGCAGGGACTACCGGGTTATTCGCGTCTTACTATTGGGGGACTGCATCCGGGGCCACGATAGTTCTTTTCGCTGTGGGTTGTTACACCATATCGGCCCTGACAGGTCGAATCCGGCATAAATCATTTATATAACCCGGACAGCAAGGTTAAACTGTAGTTGCCGAAGCTTGATCTGGGATGTAAGAACAGTGTTCGGGAAAGCCGTGTCTGCACATTTGCCCCGCTTAAGTTTCATTTGGAATTCCTCATAACTGATAGTAGACCAGTAGACTTTGTTGCACCGACTAATCGAGAGTCCGCAAAATCAAGAGGGCACAAAATCCGCTGAGTGCCACAAATAACTTTCAGTATTCGAGCGGGCTATTCAGGAGCTGCGGTATTGTCGGGTCGTCTGGGGCGTCATTTGTATTCCCCAAAAACCGTCATTGCGAGCGAAGCGCGGCAATCTCGTCTTTTTCAGAGATCATCATAGAGATCATGCCAAAGAGGATTCATGCTTTCAATCAATGCCACCTTCTTCTGCCGTGAGCCGCTCTTTATCTGCTTCTCTCTGGTGATCGCAGTTTGAGCATCTTTCGCCGTTTCATAATAGACAAGCTTGGTAACACGATACTTCTTTGTAAATCCCTCAACCAGTTTTTCTTTATGCTCATACACTCTTCTTTTTAAAGCACTCGTCACGCCAGTGTAAAGAACGGCGTTGCTCATATTTGTCATAAGGTAAATATAGAATTGCTTATCCATGGGTGCTCGAAAAATCAACAACTAGATTGCCGCGCTTCGCTCGCAATGACGTCAAAACAAAGACCTTTCCCCGGCAGTTACCTTTTGTACTCTGGTGAATTATACCAGATTTGAAATGTGCTGCCTCCAGGAAGGAAAAGAAAATATTCTCATCGGTAAAAACCATGCAGTGTATAAGCAGAAACTCGCACTTGTTCATACATTGACCGATAGGCCAAGTCCTGTCTTTTACATCGCACAATTATCTTAAAGAAATGATAACTGTGTGCCACGGCGTTTTCATTTCTCGCTCTCTTTTATTCTCATTGCACCGTGAAGCACGTTCAAAACCTGTATCTCGGCTCTGGCGCGGCAAACCAATATATAAGGGGTTCCTACTATAACCAGTTCGCGTGTGCCCTTTTTCCTGCCTGGTCTCCCGCTATTAGGGAATTGAACTAACTGCCGTGCTGATTCAATAATATCAATAACAACTCTCGTTGCAGCGGCGGGATTATCTTGCGCTATATAATTCTCGATTTCATCTAACTGCTGTTCTGCTTTATGAGTCCACCGAATGCGCAAGTTTTGCCCTCCACTTGCTTAGAAGAACATCATGATCTATTAATTTGCCTTCATCCGCATCCCTAATCCCTTCCTCGATCTCACGCAATTGCCACTCGTACTGAGCTATTAACTCGTCTACGGCCTGTTGTATCAGGTATGATCTGGACCTGTCCATAAACTTCGCAATAGTTTCAAGTTTCCGTCTTTTTTCATCGTCCATTCTAACAGTTATAGTTGCTGCACTCATTGTCTCACCTCCATGTAAGACATTATAACACAACGTGTCACATTAGTCGATTGAAACTTCTGACTGCATCATCAGAAAAGCATCCGAAATAATTTCATATTGGCGCCACTACAAGGTTTAGAAAATGGTTAAGCAACTTTGAGGTGACCATTATAATGCTTTTTTTATAAACTTCTCGACATCACGTTGCAGTTGGGAAATGGCGTCGCTGTCCAAATACATCATATGCCCTGTCCGGTATCGGTGAGTTGTGACGTTCTCCCTGAGAGCCGGCGTTAACCCGAGGTGTGCCAGGGTATATTCGGTGGCAAAATAAGGGGTTGCCAGGTCAAAATAGCCGGAAGCCAGGAACAGCTTCATGTAAGGGTTCTTGGCAAAAGCGTTCCGCAGGTTGTCACTGGTATCGGCATAGCCGTTTTTTGCTTCCCAGTCCCACTCCCCGGTTCCTCCGCCCAGAGTAAAGTATTCGAGGTCAGACAGGAACCCCAGTTCACCACGAACATAATCGTTGAACATGGCTGTATAGGCAGGGCGGATTGTCGCGACTGTCGGGTCAAAACCGATTGGCGCGTCCGGATCAAGGTTGGCAGCGGTAATTCGACTGTCCATGAAACCGACAAACTGCCTCTGTTTCAAAAGAAGCTCTCCGGCAAAGCTGCCACGATCAATACGCAGGTTGTGGGTGTCGATAAAGGTCTTGTCGAGGCCGGTAAATCCGGCCAGTTTCTCAACTACGGCCTTTCGCTCCCCAGGTGACATCCGGTCCCCCTTTGCAAGGGCCGTCAAATAATCACCGGCAGCCCAAGCCTCCACCGCTTCCAGGGTCTGCTCCAGGTCAGTCTGTGTAACAAGCTTTTTATGATACCAGGCTGTCGCAGCGTAGCTTGGGAGAGACAAAACGTATGGGAGGTCGTTAGCGTGATCAAAAGAGGTGGTCTGCAGATTCAAGATAGAGGAGATCAGAATAATGCCGTTCATGGCGATTCCATGATCAATCAGATACTCCGACAGGCCTGCAGCCCGAAAGGTACCGTAGCTCTCCCCAACCAGAAACAGCGGTGAACTCCAGCGCTCATACCGGGTCAGATAAAGCCTGATAAACCTTCCAACAGAGTCAATATCACCCCGCACCGAGGCAAATTTTTTGGTAAGCTCAGGCTTGATGGCCCGACTATAGCCGGTGCCGACCGGATCGATAAAGACAAGGTCAGCCTCATTCAGCCAGGTGAACTCGTTGTCTGCCAGCCGGTACGGTGGCGCCGGCATTCTGCCATCGACAAGCATTTGGACACGCCTGGGACCGGCAGCGCCCATGTGCAGCCACACTGAAGACGCGCCGGGACCGCCATTAAATAAAAACAACAGGGGTCGACGGCTGCCGGGCGTTGAGTTATTGACCGTGTACGCAATAAAAAAGATATGCGCCTCAGGTTCGCCGGCATCATTCATTATCGGCAGTAGGCCTGCCGTTGCCGTATAACGTATTTCCTTTCCCTTCACGACAACTTTATGTCTTGTCACAACAGGGTTTGTTCCGATTATATCATTTTTAACTTTTTCCGGCTGTTTTTCCCCGGCCTTGCCCTGGTCAACAAGATTTACGGTCTCTGGCGCCTGAGGTGACGAAGGGTTGGGTGCGCCGGACATCAACGCCGCTGCAAGCAAAATAGATAAAAGCAAAACGGACACCTCCCGTTGGAAAGATCAATTGAGTACTATCTTACCATGCTTTTATGAGTAAATGAGTGCATGGAAAACTTTAGTCTTGAGTTTTGTCCTTTTAGCCACCATTATATTATTATGGAATATAAGATGGCTGAAGAGAGAGATCATATGAAAAATGATAATAAGGATTTATTAAGTGAAATAAAGGAATTGCAGGAACGTATAAAGAATCTTGAGCTATCTGAAGGGAAGCGGATATTGGCGGAAAGTCAACTGCAGATTGCGGAAGAATTGGTGCAACACAGTCCATCCAAAGCGTTAAAGCGCGAACTCGAAAAACTCAATGCAGAGGCTGAGGATTCTCTGGAACGGATGTTGGGCAGGAGCGGCAAAATGATGGAGGTGATCGATCAGATACGCCGAATCTCGAAGACAGATTTTACGGTCCTGCTGCAGGGGGAAACCGGCGTTGGGAAGTCATTTATTGCAAACATTATTCATAATTTAAGCCCACGCGCTCACAATCCTTTTATAAGAATTGATATGGGTACAATACCTGAGACCCTTTTTGAAAGTGAACTTTTCGGGTATGAAAAGGGCGCATTCACGGGCGCTGACAAAAACAGAAAAGGCTTGTTTGAGCTTGCCGCTAAGGGCGGGACCATATTTATTGATGAACTCGAAAATATGACCCCATATGCACAGAGCAAGTTCCTGACAGTTATCGAGGAAAAAGAAAATACATCCCCTTGGCAGTGCGGAAACAAAGGACCTGAATGTGCGTTTTATTTCCGCAACTAACAGGGACATAAAGCAGGCCCTGGCGGAAAAACGTATCAGGAAGGACCTGTTTTACCGTCTCAGTGAATTTATGATAACCATTCCGCCATTGAGAGAGAGAGTTGATGACATACCTTTTCTAGCACAGAAATTTCTTATTGAAGCTGAAGAAAAATTGAATGCCCCGCTGAAAAATTTCAGTGAAGAAATATTTGAAGCCCTCAAGCGGTATCCCTGGCCGGGAAATGTCAGGGAATTAAGAAACATCATTATAAGAAGATCAGTGCTCATGTCTCAAAATCAGTCAATACAGCTCAGGGACATAGAGTTTTTACTTGAGGAGACTACCGGGAAAACAGAATCTTTAGATCTGTTGCCGCTTAAGGAACTAACCACAATGGCTGTCAGAGATGTTGAAAGGAAGGCAATCAAAAAAGCACTGGAATTAACAAAAGGCAATAAGTCAAAAGCTGCATTGATCCTGCAAGTAGATTACAAGACGCTTCTCACAAAGATTAAAGAATACAACCTGTCCTAATAGTAGGTAAAGGTTAAGGTAGAGGTTAAGAAAACACAAAAAAATTTCGGGTTTTATCTTTGTCTTTACCTTAACCTTTACCTATACCTGTTTTACTCTTTTATGGATTCCATTCCATAAATTATGGGGTAAATTCCATAGCATATCAAATGCCTTATTTAGGAAATATCCATCAAATTCAAAGATAATTCAATTGGCATTCTTCTTGATACTATAGTATTTCAAAGACAAACAATCGATGACTACCTTTCGAGGCTGTTGTTACTTAACACGGAACTGTCCCACAAGGAGGAAATATAATGAGCGCAGGAATTGGCGGTATTGGCGGTTTAGGCGGTTTAGGCGGTAATGCAGGCGCGACCCATGCGACTGCAACACCGAAAGACCCTCTGGACTCAGAGATATTAAAAAACCTTCTCCAAAAAAAACACAAGTCAGGGGATGCCTCGTTTGAGGCCCAGCTTAATAATCTTAACAACCAAAAAGTAGCCGGCGCCCAATCAGGGACAACCGGCGAAACAGGAACTCGTATAAATAAATACGCCTGAGGTATTCAACAGCACTGCATTCCCATGGATGGGTACGCAGACTGTGCATTAGATTACCTGTGGTCTTCCCGCGGGTAATCTAATGCTTCTAACTTCCCGTTTACTCAATAGGATATCCGGCAATTTTCCAGCCCTCTACGCCACCGCCGAGGACCGTTACGTTTTTAAACCCTTTCTCCATATATTCGACTGCCCGACCGGCAGCACTGGCCTCTTTCGGTCAGGCGCAATAGAACACAATCTCCTGTTCCCTTGATAAAGAAGCGACCTTACTTTTAAACGCGTTAAAAGAGATAGCGCCTTCAAGATGCATTTTTCTGAATTTTTCTTCGTCGTCATACGCACAGACAAAAATAGCTGCGCCGGACAACACTTTCTTTCTTGCCTCTTCCGGAAGGATTCTTACAGGGTCAATCATTTTTTACCTCCAAAATTATTGCATTCAATCCTCAATTATTAAAAGTATATCACCTGCATGGATATAGTAAAGCTGCGGACGGGCGCTTGCGTCATTCCCGCGTTTAAGGCGCCTACTGTTGGCAGTTTTTTAGCGGGAATCCAGGGGGGAAAATATAAAGTGGGGCAGGATAGGCATTAATAAAAAAACTAAAAATGGATTCCCGCTAACATACTGCGGGAATGACGTCGTTGCGGAATATTTTAGAATGTATAGAAATGTTTTATAATTGTTACAGGAGTATTTTTTATAATGTCGACTAAACTCAACCCGCTCAATATACCATATAGAGTTTTTATAGTTTTCACTTTTCTCATGATCGGCATTATCGCCGCCGGGTATATATATTATGTAAAGCAGAAGGCCCACTTTGTAGAAAACATTAAGAATGATCTTCTTGCCATAACTGTCCTGAAGGTCGGACAGATCGCAAACTGGAGAAAAGAGCGGCTTGCAGAGACACAAGTCATTGTGGACAACCGGATCATGTCAAGGCAGATCAGGGAATTTCTTGATGATCCCCAAAAACTCAAATCAGGAAGGACCTTCTGGACTGGATGTTGCTGCTTAAAAAGAACAGTGATTACAGTGAGATTCTTCTGGTCAACGCAAATGGAAAGGCCGAATTGTCCGTTGATTCGACTGCAGCGGATCTTGGACCGCACTCAAAAAAAATGGTGTTGGAGGCGATTAATTCAGGTAAAGTGGCGTTAACTGATATCCGCAGAACCTACTTGTCCAAAACCCTGCAACTCAGTATCATTGCCCCGGTACTTCTCCCTGACAACCGTCCGGCAGGCGCACTTTTGCTGATCATTGATCCGAAAAGGTTTTTATATCCGCTCATTCAGTCGTGGCCTGTGCCATCCGGAACAGCCGAGACGCTGCTGATCAGGCGCGAGGGAGATGATGTCGTCTACATTAATGAACTCAGACATTGGAAAGCCACGGCCCTTTCCCTTCGGTTCCCCCTCAGCAAAAGTGCCCTGCCCGCGGCCATGGCTGTGCTTGGCAAGAGGGGATTCGTCGAGGGAATTGACTACCGGGGCAAAGCAGTGCTTGCTTCCGTAGACTCTATTCCCGATTCTCCATGGTTTATCGTTGCAAAGGTGGACAAAGATGAGGTGTATGCGCCCCTTCGGAAAGATGCTCTTGCTGTCTCGGGTATTATCATGATACTGATCATATCCTCCGGCCTGGGCATCGCTTTGTGGCGGAGGCAGGAAAATGTGCTTTTTTACCGTAAACAATACGAACAAGAAATTGAATACAGCGCTAAGCTGGAAAGGGCACGCGAAGAAATAGAAAATACGGTCGAAGAACTGCGCCGGTCCAATGAGGAACTGGAACAGTTTGCCTATATTGCTTCCCACGACCTTCAGGAGCCTTTGAGAATGATAGCGAGTTACCTGCAGTTGATCGAGCGGCGGTACAAGGGAAATCTTGACAAAGACGCTGATGAGTTCATAGCTTATGCTGTGGAAGGAGCAGGCAGGCTTCAGAATATGATCATAGGCCTTCTGGCTTATTCCCGGATAGAAACAAAGGGCAGGCCGCGTGAGGAGGTCAAATCTGCTGAGGTCCTTGGGCAGGCCATCTCGAACCTGAAAATCGCCATTGCGGAAAGCGGAGCCTCGATAACCGCGGACCGTCTTCCGGTTGTCGAAGCTGACGCTGTCCAGCTTGTTCAGGTATTCCAGAACCTTATAGCAAATGCCATAAAATTCAGGCGGGAAGAACCACCCCTTATCCATGTCTCGGCGGTTCTTGAAGGGACCGAATGGGTCTTTTCCGTCAAGGACAACGGGATAGGCATCGCCCAGGAATACAAGGACAGGATCTTCAATATTTTCCAGCGGCTGCACGGTAGGGAGTATCAGGGTGTCGGCATAGGGCTTTCGCTTTGCAGGCGAGTTGTCGAACGCCATGGCGGCCGCATATGGTTTGAGTCGGAAGCAGGCAAGGGAACAACATTTTATTTTACTATTCCTATAAAGGAGGGCAAAACAGCATGAACAAACAGTATAAGGGAAGGCCGATTGATATCCTGCTCGTTGAGGACAACCCCGGAGATGTGCGCTTGACACAGGAGGCCTTGAAGGAGGCTAAGGTCAGAAATGATCTTCATGTCGTCAGCGACGGCGTTGAGGCCATAGCGTTTCTTCGGAAAGAGGGCGTTTACAAGGATGTTCCGAGGCCTGATATGATACTTCTGGATCTGAACATGCCGAAAAAAAACGGGCACGAGGTTCTCACCGAGATCAAGGCGGATGACAATCTGAAGCGTATACCGGTTGTAATGCTTACTGTCTCCAAGGCTGATGAGGACATTATAAAAAGCTATAATCTCCATGCGAACTGTTTCATAACCAAGCCTGTTGACCTGGACCAGTTCCTGAAGGTCGTAAAATCGATAGAAGACTTCTGGCTCACGATTGTTAAACTGCCAAACGGCAGTGAACGAGAATGGAAATGAGACATGCAACCATCAGGTAATAAAACCAATACCTCCCATTATATTACTCCTGAAGGTAGAACGCGTTTAAGCGAGGAGCTATCATATCTCTGGAAGGTGAAGCGCCCTCAGGTAACACAGGCAGTTGCCGAGGCCGCGGCCATGGGGGACCGTTCAGAGAACGCTGATTATATTTACGGCAAAAAGCAGTTGAGGCAGATCGATTCCCGAATACGGTTTCTCTCAAAGAGGCTGGATGAATTGATTGTTGTGGACAGGCTGCCTGATGATAAGTCAAAAGTATTTTTCGGCGCATGGGTCGAGCTTGAGGATTCCGATGGGAACCTGTTTCGGTATCGCATTGTCGGTCCGGACGAATTCGATCTCAAAAAGGGGTTTATCAGCATTAATTCGCCAATGGCAAAGGCGTTGTTGCGCAAGACCGAGGGGGAAGAAATTGTGGTGATCAGACCCCAAGGTACGGACACCTTTGTGGTGATATCTGTACGCTATGAAGTGCAAAAGTAAGATCATACCGGCTTATCTTTGCGAGCACAAAGATAAGCCGGTCGTCCTACCCTAACTTTTTAAGGAGCCAGGCCATGTTTTCACCGAGCACTTTCATCGTCTGTAGTCCTTCCTCGTCTTTCACCACATCACCGGGTTCCCTGCCGAAAGCCAAATTCCAGTAACTTGACCCCGGGATTATCATCTGGCTGATGAGGAAAAAATGGTTGAGAGTATCAAAGGCATGGATGCTTCCAGCCCTGCGTGCAACAATTATGGCTGCCCCGGCTTTACGCCTGAACATATCTCCATTGGCCCTTGCTACCATTCCCGCTCTGTCAATAAGCGCCTTCATTTCACTCGTTATATCAGCAAAATATGTTGGAGAAGCCAAAATAATACCGTCAGCCCCGGCCATTGCATCGATGCATTCGTTGATGATATCATCTTTCACCGCGCAGTGGTTATCCTTGTTGCTCCAGCATTTGTAGCAGGCAATGCACCCCTGGACCTTCTTACCCGCAAACTGCACCATCTCTGTTCCGATCCCTTCCCTCTCCAATTCATTAAATGTCTGCCTGACAAGAATTGCCGTGTTGCCGTCCTTACGTGCGCTTCCATTGAATGCTACAACTTTCATGACTTTTGCCATACCAGCCCGTTGGATTTCTCCGCTGATACGCCTCCCTTGTTGTTTAAGTTTATACTCAAGCTAACCAAACATACTTACCCCTGCCCCTGCAGGTTAAGACATAAGTCGAAATTATTTTAGCACAAAGTAAAATATTCCTCACCACTGGAAATTACCTTGAACAGCTGGTAGAGATAATGTAAAGTAAATCTGTCGGTCAAAGACTCTTCCGGAGATCCATAGAAAGAGGGAAAAGTGAAAACCATTGACTATCTTGGCAGGTTGTCCACGCCGTCTCTGATAGCGATCGGACTTGTGCTTAATCTGCTTGTAGCTCTTCTGGATTACGTGACCGGCAGTTATATCAGCGTATCGCTTTTTTATTTAATTCCAATCTGTTTTGTCACATGGTTCCTTAATAAAAAAGCCGGCAATTTCATGTCAGTAGTAAGTATAGCAACCATTCCTCTCGTCTTATTTTTGCAGGGAGATCCCATCACTACTATTACCGGCGGCTGGAATTTATTATTGGTCTTTGGTTTTTTTGTGGTTGTCAATTTTCTTTTGTCAAACCTGAAAGAGCACATTACGGTCAGTGATAGGCTGGCCGACAACCTGCAAGAGAGTAGTACCGCTTTAATTACGGAAATTGACGAACGCAAACTGGCTGAGAAAAAGATTCTCGCTTATCAAAAAGACCTCCAAGTACTCATGCAAAGACTATCATTACTAGAGGAGCAAAAAAGAAAAGAAATCTCTGAGGAACTGCACGATAATATCGGCCAAACCCTCGCTCTGTCAAAAATCAAACTCACATCGCTGCAACAATCCACTTCCTGTGCTGAGATCTCCGGTGAACTGGCGAAGATAAGAGAGTTGATTGAGCAGTCGATCCAATTTACAAGATCATTATCTTTTGAGCTCAGTTCACCTATCCTTCACAAACTGGGTTTAATTGCGGCCATAAAATGGCTCTGCGAGCATTTTAAAGAAAAGCATGGGCTCATGATCGAATTCACTCATGATGATATTTCGGGACAATTGGGCGGTGATTTAAGCGTTCTTCTTTTTAAGACGCTACAGGAGCTGTTAATAAATATCGTGAAACATGCGAATACACATACGGCAGGGATCTCTTTGACAAGCGAAGGCAACAACCTCCGAATCGAGGTCAAAGACGATGGGGTTGGGTTAGACACTTCGAATGGCGATTATAGTAGGAAAGGAAGTCTTGGATTATTTATCATAAAGGAGCGAATAAATTACCTTAAAGGGACGTTTGAGATAGCCTCTGAACCCAAATGCGGCACTCGGTGCACCATAGTGGTTCCCTTATAAAGGAGAGATGGTATGAAAATAAAAATTCTCATTGCCGATGACCACAGGATTATGCGTGAGGGCCTTCGCGCACTCCTCGAAAAGCAACAGGACTTTGAAGTTATTGCTGAGGCAGGTGACGGCAGGACAGCTGTCAGGCTTTCTCAGGAACTCTCTCCTGATATCGTAATCATGGATGTAAGCATGCCGGAATTAAACGGAATAGAAGCAGCCAGAACGATCATCAACAGGAAGCCTCAGACCAAGGTTATTGCGCTGTCAATGCTTTCGAATAATACTTTTGCAATCGAAATGTTCAAAGCAGGCTCCTCAGCCTATATCCTGAAAGATTGTGCTTCGGAAGAACTGGTTTATGCCGTTCGATCTGCGTTAAAGGATCAAATCTATTTAAGCCCTGTAATAGCAACCTCTTTCATGAAAGACTTTCTCCGTAAATCCTGGGGGGAAGCTCCGACATCGGCCTTTTCCCTTCTTACAAACAGGGAGCGCGAAGTTTTACAGCTTTTTGCAGAAGGTAAAGCTACAAAGGAGATTGCAGCCCTTCTGCAGGTAAGCCCAAAGACCATTGAGACACAACGGCAAAATATCTTCAGCAAGCTTAATATCAAGAACGTGGCCGAACTTACCCGATATGCTATAAGAGAGGGCCTTATCTCACCCTAATTGCTGTCCGAAGTCGTCTTTCATTTTTCTAACAAATCTTGAGTATCACTGCCGACCCATTTCACTCTCATAAATTATCCGGATCAGGAATTTCCTGATTTCATGGTTCTATATTCCTGATTGATAAACCGGTCAGGAATAGGTTTTACTTTCAATATTCTTCATACCCCGTGATCATATTTAGGATGAACTTGCGCGGCGCAATTTGTATGGAGGACGCGAAGCTATATATGAATATGGAGAAATATTGGGATAGGGATACACACATTTCGCTTTTTACAGTCGCCATTGTAGCGACTACGTTGATTGCAGTGACCTTATTTATAAATCTTCCTCTTACCAGAGGAACAAGATGGGAGTTATATGGGTCAAGTGACAAGGCCGCCCTATTTTATGATAATCGTTCAATAAAACCGCTTTCATCTGATATCAAATTGGTGAGGATCAGGATTGAATACACTCAGGACGGGGTTCGGGATAATGTTGCAAAAATGGGCGAAAAATATTCGGTCATTAAGGAAACGAGAAAATTGTATGAGGTTAACTGCAAAGAGAGAAAAGTTTTCCTTCAGGGAATAGCCTCCAACACTCAAATAGAAATGCCAATGCGGCAGGTAATGGGAGACGCTTTATGCAAATGCATATGTAACTAATCTTCAGGTTCTGCAGCGGCAAAAGAGAGTTATTTTACTTACGACCCCAAAAAAGAAAGCCCTCTTCCTTTTTCTTTCGGTTATGATGATGGCGAAGACAGAGGAAGCAGTAAAGAAGAAAGAGGGCTCAACCTTTACAACCGTACTATGCGTACAGTTGCGTGAATCGTAAACTGCAAACTTTAAGAAAGTTGCCCTTAATGACGATCAGAAACAATCAGGAACTCGAGGAGTGCTTTTTCGGTATGCAATCTGTTTTCGGCCTGATCAAATACCGCGCTCTTAGGTCCATCCATGACCTCATCGGTTATCTCCTGGCCTCTATATGCAGGAAGACAGTGGAGGACAACAGCATCTTTTTTGGCGTGGCTGAGCAACGCGGTGTTTATCTGGTAACCGGTAAATTGTGCCTTTTTATTTTCCGCCTCTTTTTCCTGTCCCATGCTTACCCAAACATCGGTGTAAACAATATCGGCATCGGCTACGGCTTCCACAGGGTCTCTCACGATGGTTACTGACCCGTCGCCGCTGCTCCGTGCCTTTTGAAGGACATCACTGTCAGGGTCGCAGCATTCAGGACAAGCGATAACCATGTTGACGCCGGTAAGGGCAGCCGCTTCTATAAGCGAGTTGGCAACATTATTGCCGTCTCCTATATAGGCCAAACGTATTCCTTTCAGTGTCCCCTTCCTTTCAAAAATAGTCATGAGATCAGCCAGCGCCTGGCAGGGGTGATGAAGGTCCGAAAGACCATTGACCACAGGCACAGTTGCAAACGACGCAAACTCTTCAATGGTAGAATGCGAGTAAGTCCTGAGCACAACAGCGGTGAGATAGCGTGACAGGACCAGTGCAGTATCAGCAACCGTCTCGCCTCTGCCGAGTTGAATTTCCCTGGGGCTGAGGTATAGCGATTTTCCGCCTAACTGGTAGATACCCACTTCAAAAGATACCCTCGTGCGCGTTGAAGGTTTTTCAAAAAGCAACCCGACACTTTTGCCTATTAACGGGCATTTATGTGCGTCAGCACCCGATTTCAGGGCCAACGCCCTTTCCAACAGGGATTGGATTTCATCTTTTGTGAGATCATGTATTGCGAGAAGGTCGCGTTTCATATTGACCGGTTCAGCAGTTCGTCAAGCAGCTCAGCCAGCGTGTCCACCTCTTTTTTCTCGACAATAAGCGGAGGGGTAAAACGCAGCACATTGCCGCCGCCCGTACAATTGATCAGGATACCCCTTTCAAGGCATGCCTTTACAATAGGCATCCCATCCCTCGTAAGCTCCATGCCGATAAAAAGGCCCTTGCCCCGCACATCAACGATATGATCGCAGGATTCTTTAAGCTGCATCAGACGCCCTCTGAAATATTCTCCCATTCTGTTGCAGTGGTCCAGGACAAACCCGTCCTCAAGAATTGCCTCTACCGTGGCAATAGCAGCGGCACACGCCAGGGGATTGCCTCCAAAAGTAGATGCATGCGTGCCGGGCTTGAACACTGCAGCAATTTTATCCGTAGCGAGCATTGCGCCTATAGGCACTCCCCCACCAAGGCCTTTTGCGAGCGTCACGATGTCGGGGGTCATTTTATAATGTTCATAAGCAAAAAACTTACCGGTCCTTCCCATGCCTGACTGCACTTCATCAAGAATCAGAAGGAGTCCGTGCCTGTCGCAGAGTTCCCTGACCTCGCCAAGATAGCCTTCAGAAGGCAGGTTTACGCCTCCCTCGCCCTGTATAGGCTCAAGCATAACAGCACAGGTCTTTGCAGTTATTGCCTCCTTAAGCGAATGGATGTCGTTAAACGGGACATGCTTGAACCCCGGCATCAGCGGCTCAAATCCTTTCTGTATTTTTTCCTGACCCGTTGCCGTCATCGTGGCAAGAGTCCTGCCATGAAATGATTTCAATGCAGTAATAATTTCATACCGATCATGTCCGCCATAATGTTCCTTTGCATACTTTCTGGCGAGCTTAATTGCAGCTTCATTGGCCTCGGCGCCTGAATTGCAGAAAAAAACTTTGTCTGCAAAGGAGTTGTTGACGAGGAGCTTCGCTAGTTTAATTTGAGGCTCGATATGATAAAAATTTGACACATGTATTAATCTTTGCGCCTGTTTCTGGATTGCAATAACGACCTTGGGGTGGCAATGTCCGAGCACATTCACAGCAATACCCCCTAAAAAATCAAGGTATTCTTTGCCGTCAGCACCCCAAACCCTCATGCCCCGCCCTTTTCTGAGTACAACTGGAAAACGGTTATAGGTATGCATCAGGTAGTGCTCAGATTCTTCCATGATTTTACGAGGTTCCATGGGAGATGATAACACAGAGCCAAATAACAGGGCAAATCTAGAGGCCGTGAAACGTGAATCGTGAAACGTGAAACGTCTTAAAAAAACAAAACAAAACATGAAAAACATGTTTTTTATTTCCAGCCTTTGCGATTCACGATTCACGTTTCACTTTTCACGGTTTTTATCGGGCTTTTCAAACATAGCGGTTTTATATTATTATATGTGCTCGACTTTAACTTCTAACTATATAAACATCGGAGGGTTGTATGCTAAAGCGTTATCTTTTTGCCCCAGGGCCCACACCTGTGCCCCCTGAAGTCCTGCTTTCAATGGCGATGCCGATTATTCACCACAGGGCGCCTGACTTTTTGCCTGTGCTTGAAGCTGCAAAGACGGGACTTCAATGGCTGTTCCAGACAAAGAACGATGTGCTTATCCTCACCTCGACCGGCACCGGCGGTATGGTGGGAGCGGTAAATAATTTCTTTAATCCGGGAGACAAAGTGTTAGTGGTGAACGGAGGAAAGTTCGGGGAACGCTGGACGAAGATCGCTCAAGCGTACGGACTGAAAGTGGAAGAGATCCTCGTTGAATGGGGATATTCGGTAAAGCCTGAAGCTGTTGAGGCTATACTGAAGAACGATCCCGAAATAAAAGGGGTCTTTGTGCAGGCTACCGAGACATCCACAGGCGTGTACCACAACATTGAAGGACTCGGAAAGGTTGTAAAGAAATTCGAAAATGCTCTGTTCATCGTTGATGCGATCAGCGCCCTGGTGTCCCAGGACATGAAGACAGATGAATGGGGAATTGATATCATGGTCGGAGGCTCGCAAAAGGGTTTAATGCTGCCTCCCGGGCTTGCATTTGTGGCTGTCAGTGACAAGGCCTGGAAAAGAAGCGAGACCTCAAAAATGCCGAAATTCTATTTTAATTTCAAAAAGGAACGGGAGAACCTTGCAAAGAACCAAACAAATTTCACGTCAGCCGTGACCTTGATAATAGGACTCAACGAGGCGATAAAGATGCTCCGGAAGGAGGGGCTTGAAAATGTCTTCAAAAGACATGCGCTCCTTGCCCACGCAACGAGGGAGGCAGTAAAGGCAATGGGCCTCAACCTTTATTCAAAAGAATCCCCGAGCAATTCTGTCACGGCAATAGAAGTGCCTGCCGGGATTGACGGGCAGGTAGTTTACAAAAACTTGAGAGAGAAATACGGAATAACAGGAGCCGGCGGGCAGGACCAGGCAAAAGGCAAGATAGTCAGGCTAGCTCATCTCGGGTATGCCGACATTTTTGATGTTATAACAGGCATTGCTGCCCTGGAAATGGTACTGAAGGAACTCGGTTACGGCATAAAGCTGGGGACCGGCGTTGCAAAAGCACAGGAGATTTTAATGCAATGAGGAGGGACATTTAATGAAGGTTCTTGTTAGCGACAGTATTTCACCCCGCGGTGTTGACATACTTAAAAAGGCTGGCCTCGAAGTCGATGTTAAAACAGGCCTGAAACCTGCGGAACTGAAGGCCATTATAGGAGAGTACGACGCGCTCATTGTCAGGAGCGCCACAAAAGCGACTGCTGAAATCATAGAGGCCGGATCAAATTTGAAAGTTATCGGACGTGCCGGTTCCGGCCTTGATAATGTGGACAAGGTTGCAGCTTCAAAAAAGGGCATTGTTGTGATGAATACCCCTGGCGGCAACACTATTACGACCGCAGAGCATACCATTGCCATGATGTTCGCCCTCGCGCGGAAAATTCCCCAGGCAGGGGCGTCAATGGCTGCCGGACAATGGGAAAAGAAGAAATTTATGGGCACCGAGCTTTACAATAAAGTGCTCGGTGTTATCGGTCTCGGCAACATCGGCGCAGAGGTGGCAAAAAGGGCGCAGGGCCTCGGCATGCAGGTCATCGCCTATGACCCTTTCCTCAATGAAGAGAAGGCCCGCCAGACCGGAGTTGAGAAGGTCGAGATACCTGAACTCATCAAACGGTCCGATTTTATCACTGTGCATACTCCATTAACACATGAGACGAAAAATCTTGTCAGGGCTGAAACCATCAAAACCATGAAAGATGGCGTCTATATTATCAACTGCGCGCGCGGCGGCATCGTTAACGAAAAAGACCTCTTCGAGGCTCTCGAGAGCGGTAAGATTGCCGGCGCGGCCCTGGATGTTTTTGAGCAGGAACCGCCGGTAAACAGCCCTCTGCTAAAACATCCTAACGTTGTTTGCACCCCTCACCTTGGGGCCTCAACTCAGGAGGCACAGGAAAATGTGGCACTGGCTGTCGCAGAACAGATAGTGGATTATCTCGTGCACGGCACTATCAGGAACGCGGTCAACTTCCCTTCAGTTCCGGCTGACCAGGTTGCGGTTTTGAAGCCCTACATTACGCTTGCTGATAATATTGGCAGTTTCGCCTCACAGTTGCTGGATGGCGAAATGACCGGCGTTACTATCGAATACAAAGGCGAGGTGGCAGGCTTGAATGTATCGCCTGTAACACTCTCAGCCCTCAAAGGGCTTCTTACCCCGATTTTGCTTGAGACCGTGAATTTCGTGAACGCTGCACTGATTGCCAAAGAGCGGGGGATAGAGGTAGGCGAGACAAAAAGCAGTGATGCAGGGGATTATAACAGCCTGATAACAATGAAAATAAAATCTCCGAAGAGAGAGCTTATAGTATCAGGAACTTTATTCAGCAAAAAAGACCCAAGGATAGTAAAAATAGATGATTACACGGTCGAAATTGTCCCGGAGGGGAATATGCTGGTCATGAGCAACAATGACAAACCCGGCGTTATAGGCAGTATCGGTGCAATAATGGGTAATAATAATATCAATATCGCCAGGATGCATTTCGGCAGGGAGAGCGCTGGCGGCAGGGCAATATCGGTTGTTAATATCGATTCCTCAATATCCGACGAATTGCTGGAGGAGATCCGGCATTTACCAAATATCCTTAAAGTCAAGGTAATAACCCTGTAATGAGAGGTACTACTATGTCTACAGTCGTTATAGTCGGCGCCCAGTGGGGTGATGAGGGGAAAGGGAAAATTGTGGATTTTCTTACAGAAAAGGCTGATATGGTTGCACGATATCAGGGAGGCAATAACGCGGGCCACACCGTTGTCGTGAAAAATGAAAAATACGTACTCCACCTCATACCTTCGGGAATTCTTCATAAGAGGATAAAATGCATAATAGGCAACGGCGTGGTGGTCGACCCCGCAGCCCTTATTGCTGAAATAGACACTCTCAGGGAGAAAGGCATCAAGGTAGACAACAATCTGCTGGTTTCAAAAACTGCGCATCTTATTATGCCCTACCATAAGGCGCTTGAGCGCGAACATGAGATCGGGAAGGGATTCAATAAGATCGGTACCACCGGTATGGGGATAGGCCCTGCGTATACAGATAAGGCGGCGCGGCACGGGATAAGGATGATGGACCTGTTGACCCCCGGGATCTTCAGAGAAAAACTGTCGGCAAACCTTGTGCTGGTCAACTTCCTCCTGGAACGATTTTACGATAGGCCGCCTCTCAATAGTGATGAAATATATGATAAGTACATGGGTTATGCCGGACGGATTTCCAAGTATATAACTGACACCGATATCATTATCAATGATGCCGTTGCATCGGGCAAAAAAGTGCTTTTCGAAGGTGCACAGGGATGCATGCTCGACCTTGATCATGGCACATACCCCTTTGTGACCTCATCCAGTACCATCGCGGGGGGCGTCTGTACCGGCGTGGGCCTGGGGCCGACAAAAATCAAGAAAGTTCTGGGGATCACAAAGGCGTATACCACGAGGGTCGGGGAAGGTCCGTTCCCTACTGAAATGAAAGATGCACTCGGAGAAGAAATAAGGCATAAGGGCGGTGAATTCGGGGCCACAACCGGAAGGCCGAGGCGGTGCGGCTGGCTTGATGCCGTCCAGCTTAAACATTCTATTCTCATCAATGGGCTGACAGGGATAGCCTTGACCAAACTCGATATTCTGGACGGACTCGGTACCATCAATATCTGTACAGGCTATAAATATAAGGGCAGAATGTTTAAAAACTTCCCAAAAGAAATAGAGGTCCTGAACCAGGCAACGCCTGTTTATGAGAAGTTGGAAGGTTGGACAGAGAGCACCATCGGTATTAAAGAATTCAAGCGGCTCCCTGCCAATGCAAAGAAATACATTAAAAAAATAGAGACGCTTCTGAACACAAAAATTCAGATAATTTCCACAGGACAGAAGAGAGACGAGATCATCGTCCTTAAAGATCAATTCTAAAACACGTTAACCGTGAAAGGTGAATAGTGAAAGGATAAGAAGGTGGACTTCGTTTCCCGTTTACATCACGCTTCACTCTTCACGTTTCACGGCCTTTTGAATTTACTTTTCCCCTCAACCTGTCCTGTATGCGGCAATGATTCGGACAGCCACATGCACAATCCTGTTTGTGCTGCCTGCTGGAGCGGGATTGAACGGTATTCAGGCCCCGCATGCCTGATGTGCGGTCTGCCTCTGGTCTCCGAATACGCAACGTATTGCGAATCATGCCTGAAGTCGCCGCCGTCATTTTCAAAAATTATTTATTATGGCATTTATGACGGCGCCTTAAGAAAGGCTGTTCACCTCCTTAAATTCAAACGCCTTAAGAGGCTCGCCCGACCCATTGCGGCTCTGCTGTCGGAACTGCCCATTCCCGATGCGGACGGGATTGTTCCTGTCCCTTTACATTCAAAAAAACTGAGGGAGAGGGAATTCAACCAGACCGCTTTAATCGGCAGGCATCTGTCCATGCAGTCCGGCATCCCCCTGTTGCTTGATGTCCTGGAAAAAGACAAGGCAACATTGCCGCAAACCGATGTCACAGGGAAAGAACGGCTGAAAAATGTAAAAAACGCGTTCGTAGCAGATAAGGCTGTCGACGGCCTCAGACTTGTTCTCGTAGACGATGTTATAACCACGGGAGCCACGGCAAGTGAGTGTGCCAGGGTGCTTACACAAGCCGGTGCAGCGGGCGTCACGGTTATCGCACTGGCCCGCTCATTGCCGAAAACGCTGTCATTATAAAACATGCGATGATAGTTTCAGTTGACAGATTGCAGTGGATTTGTTATTTTTAGGAGTGGGAAAGTCTACTGAAGAAGAAATTATCGAGAAGATCAGGAGCGGCTATTCTCTGCCGTCGTTGTCGGCAGTCGCCGTAAAGCTCGTTGAAATCGCCTCAGACGAGAATTGTTCCGTGGCTCAAATGGCAGAGCTCATCGAGAAGGACCCAGGTCTTACCGCTCGTCTGATCACAATTGCAAACAGTGCATTTTTCAGGGCGGCAGGTCCCATATCTTCCATCGAGCAATCTATTTTGAGAGTGGGCTGTGATCATTTAAGGGTGATGGCCTTATCACTGTCCATGAGAGATACATTCCCGATGGGCAGGGTCGGTCCCGTTGATTTTGAAAAATTCTGGCGTTCTTCGCTCTACCAGGCCCTTATTGCGAAATCCCTTGCGCGAAGATTACGCACCTGCAACCCTGAAGAGGCTTTTACTGCTGGCCTTGTCCTTGAAATCGGGTTTCTCATTTTTTTCGACCTCTTCATAAAAGGAAAAGAAGTTGGAATAGAAGATATAAAGCTCCATCCACTGGAGTCGCTGCTGGCATGGGAGACTGAGAATTACGGGATAGATCACAGGAAAATCGGATCTGCGGCGCTTGCTTACTGGAAGTTCCCTCCGTTTATTGTCGAATGCCAGTTTTTTTATAATTATAATATAGAACAGAAAGAGAAGAAGATACCGCCTCTCGCCCTGGTTTGTGAGATGGCCCGCGAATTTGCCGCACTCATATGCGAAGAGACTACGGAGTGGGTACCGCTTTTCCGTAAGGTTAAAGATTTATATGGCATTGACCAGGACATGTTCACCGATATCATTGTCACCACGTTTGAAGAAGTACAGCAGGTGGCAGACAGTCTCAAGGTCGATATGAACAGAGATAAAGACCTGCTCGCCTTTGTCGAAAAAGCTAATCTGTCTCTGAACGGACTTTCTGAAAAGATACTGGAGTTGAAGAAAACAGCTTCAAAAGAGAGCCTGCCGTCTTTTGAATATATGTCAGATATAAGGAATCAGCTGATAGCAGTGCGCGATTTTGCCAAAAAACTTTCGGGAACTATCTAACCGCCTTCCAGGTGATTGAGGCAGGACGCCGGCTCCTGTAGTCCTTCTGGTCCACTACCGGGATTTCCCGTTTCAATTGACGATACCGCGTAATTTATGTTAGTTTATAGTGAGTTGGCAATTTCCTCCATCAAATAATTTCTTTGTTCTTGCAGAAGGAAACTGGGAGACATTGCAGGACGGGGGAGTTGCGTATGTATATCATGGATTGGAAATTCCTGATTACACAAAAATAAACCTGAAAAACTAAAGGAGTGTGTGCCATGGCTGAGAAGATCAAATCAAAGACTGATGTATCTGCCAGAGCGGAGAACAAAAGTAAGGGGCAGAGCTGCAGTCATTGCGGCAATAAGATCGATGTCATACTTTCAGTTGCGCCGTCTGGAAAGAAAAAAATGCGCCGCATCTGCTGCGGGGAGTAATCTTTTATCTCTCTTCGGCAAGCGATATTGTTTGCCGAAGGGAGGTCTATCATTTGCTTGTTGCAGTATTTCCCCACTATCCATCCCCAATCTCCCGGAGCTTCAGGTATTTTAAAAAGGTATAGAAGCTGTAGAGTACTGCAAGGACAAAACCGTGAAAGCCGTCCCTGAAGCCCTGCTGAAGCAGGAACATTCTTACAAAGGTGGCCGGCGGCTTTATCATGAAATGATAAAACCTGGCTGAGACCCCTTTTTTATGCAGTTCTGCTGCGGCAAGCGCTGAATAAACATCCATCTTCTTTATATAATCCGAAATCTCCCTGTACGTATAATGCTCCATGGGATTCTTACAATAGGCTGTCTTCCCATCCGCGACGATCTTCTCATGAACCTCCCGCTGCTCCATATGGGCACTCTCTTTTCTAAACAACCTTAAAGTATAGTCGGGCCACCAGCCTCCGTGCCGTATCCACCGGCCGAGAAAAAAGTTTTTCCTGGGGATGTAAAATGCATTAAAGGCGTCGCTCCCAATGACAGTGCTGATTTCCTCTGCAAGCTCTCCGGTCACCCGCTCGTCCGCGTCAAGCACAAGCACCCACGGCATAGATGCCTTGTCAATGCCGGACTGTTTCTGCCTGGCATAGCCCTGCCATCTGATCTGAAATATATTATTGGTATACTTGCGCGCAATGGATATGGTGCTGTCAGTGCTGAAGTCGTCGATAATGATAATCTCGCTGAACCGGCTGACGCTTTGAAGCGCTGCTTCCAGATTCCGTCCCTCGTCTTTTGTCACGATAACTACTGATATAGGGACCTTCATTGCCCGCCCACCAGTACCGCCTTCACCGTGCCAAGGCCAACCTTCGTCTTAAGCATGACCGGGACCTTCCTGTTGTCGTCGGTAAGCCAGATGAGAATGTCTCCCTTTCTGAAAAAAATACCCTCCGATCTGACGATAGGTTTTATCAGCACCGTTTTAAAGGTCCCCGCAGACGTTTCTATAACTTCGCGCTTCAACACCTGGACCTCGGCCCTGTAAAGTTTTTTGCTGTCAAATACATCGATAAAAACAGATTTCCCAACTTCAAGCGGCAGTGTTCTGACATAATAAAAACTTGAGAGAGGATCGAGTGTGGATTTATTGATGCCAAACTCTTTCTTTTCTTTGGCGAGATAGTTTATATAGGTCACCTTGCTTGCGCTGTGCTTCATAACGAATTCCTTGTCGCGTTGCTGCCTGCCTTCGCTTATTTTGATGCGGTAATTATAAGGCACGCCTATGAACCCGTCGCAATATCCTTTATTTTCTCCTTTTTTGATCGTGCTTACAACCAAATCATCCACGCGATAGAACAACGATGCCAAAGCAGAAGAATTGGCTTTAGATATGAGCTGAATTACATCACCGCTCTCTCTGACCTCCAACTCTGCTTCGCCGGTCTTTATTCCTCCCCAGGTGAGGTCATAATGCAGTTTTTCAGGGACGGAAAAGGAATTGGCCGGAGAAAATAGTGCCGAGAGTTGAAAAAACAGGAGAACAAAAAAAACAATTTTTAACACAGTAGAAAGCCCCCGCTCGTTTAGCGTTGTCTTAGTGCTTCAATTCATAAATACGGTTGCATTCGAGCGCCGCCGCATCCGCTCCAGCTTCGTTGCGCTCCTTCGCCGTACGCAACGGTACACTCAGTCGTGCGTCTCGCCGGCACGGCGCATCGACGCTCTCAGTGCGACACCGTATTTACGAACTGAAGCACTTAGTATGTTATATTAATGTATGTTTGTGATTCCTGCAATAGATTTAAAAGATGGTTTCTGTGTACGGCTCCTTCAGGGCAGGAAAGAGGATGCAACGATATACTCTGATGATCCGGCTGCCGCTGCTGTAAAATGGGAAGCCTGCGGGGCAAAACTGCTGCATGTCGTTGACCTCGACGGCGCCTTCACGGGCAGCCAGAAAAATATCGACAGCATACGAAAAATAAGGGCTGCCGTGACAATGGATATAGAGGCAGGCGGCGGCATACGGGACATGGCAAGGATAGACCAGCTTATTGCCCTCGGTATAAACAGGGTCATCCTGGGCACCGTTGCTATAGAAAAACCGCAACTCGTAAAAGAAGCGGCCCGCAAATATCCCGGAAGGGTTCTCGTTGGCATTGACGCAAAGAACGGTCTCGTTGCCGTAAGAGGTTGGGTGGAAGTCACCGGGGCAAAGGCCGGGGAACTCGCCCTTGCCATGCAGAACTATGGCGCCGCCGGGATTATCTACACCGATATTTCCAAAGACGGGATGATGGTCGGCCCCAACATTGAGGCGACACGCGAAATGGTTGCTTCGCTTGCCATACCTGTCATCGCATCAGGCGGCGTCTCCTCGATAGAGGACCTGAGAAATTTAATGGCAATAAAAAATCTGTGGGGCGCCATCACCGGAAAAGCTTTGTACTCAGGCTCTCTTGACCTGGAAGAGGCGATCACATTGACAACTGGTGGTGTTTAATATGCTTGCAAAGAGAATAATACCATGTCTTGATGTAAGGGATGGCCGTGTAGTTAAGGGTGTCAATTTTGTAAATATCAGGGATGCGGGTGATCCTGTGGAGAATGCCGTATATTATGATGAACAGGGTGCTGATGAGCTGGTTTTCCTCGATATAACCGCCTCTCACGAGAAACGCAATATCATACTCCATGTCGTAGAAAAGACTGCCGACGACGTCTTCATGCCGCTCACGGTAGGGGGCGGAGTGCGTACGCTTGACGATATCAGAGATTTGCTCCACGCCGGATGTGACAAGGTCTCTATAAATACAGCTGCGGTGAAAGACCCCTTTTTTATCAGCCGGGCTGCGGAGAAATTCGGGAGCCAGTGCATTGTTCTCGCAATTGACGCAAAGAGAGTGACAGGCAGCTTAGACGATGCAACCTGCGAAAACTGGATAGTTGATAAATCCCTTCAATGTGTCTGTCTTGAGCCACAAAAAGCCGGCAAGGGCGGATTCTGGGCGCTTTCAACCCATGGCGGCAGAAAGATGAAGCATATTGATGCTGTCAAATGGGCGCGAAAAGTGGAGGAACTCGGCGCCGGGGAGATTCTGCTGACGAGCATGGACAGGGACGGCACAAAAGACGGATACGACCTTGAACTCACGAGGGCTGTTTCAGAGGCTGTGTCGGTCCCGGTAATCGCATCCGGGGGCGTCGGCGCCCTAAACCATCTTTACGAAGGCATTGTGCAGGGCAAGGCAGATGCAGTGCTCGCCGCGTCTATCTTTCACTATAGAGAACATACGGTGAAAGAGGCAAAAGAATTCCTGAGGGCAAAAGGAATTCCCGTAAGGTTATAGGAGCACTGTAATTCAGATGGTACGGGGTTGTTTTCCGCTTAAGCGCCTGCCTAAGGCACCTGCTTCTGGTACTTTTAGCTTTCAAATTTCACCAGGTATAATGCTTTCCGGTCGTACTATAGCTCACAGACAGAAGATTGACGTTATGTAATCAACATTCTGGTTTTTGATGGTAAGATAACAGTGCTATGAAAAAGCTCGGCCGGTCATTTTTTCATCAAGACGCGATCAAGCTTGCGCGCGCTTTGATCGGAACAATTCTCGTGCATCGTGTTCGGGGCAAGGAGTACCGGGCGCGCATCGTAGAAACCGAAGCATACCTCGGCCCCAATGACCTTGCTTCCCACTCCTCTAAAGGCAGGACAAAACGGACCGAGGTCATGTTCGGCCCTGCTGGTCATGCGTACGTCTACCTCATCTACGGGATGTACAACATGTTCAATATTGTCGTGGGTAAAACTGGCAAAGCACAGGCCGTGCTCATCCGCGCGGCCGAACCTCTCGATGAGTGGCAAGCTGATCTTTCCGGCCCTGGCAAACTCACGCGCGCGCTCAAAATCACCCGATCTTGCCATAGCATGGATCTATGCGGCGACAGGTTGTATCTTGTCTCCGGTTCCCGAATACGACTGCGGATAAAAAGAAGTAAACGTATCGGCGTTGAGTATGCAAAAGAATGGAAAGATAAGCTGTTACGTTTTTATGATGCGGATAGTCCAGCAGTAAGGAGAAAATAGGGACAGCGACCGTTTTTATGTGACATCAAAATCTTTATTAATTAATACCTGCCGCATAGCAGTTTTGTTATAATTGTTGTTCTCTGTCTTAGATTTCCACAATGTTTTGCGTTATAATGCATACTGCTTTCTAAAAAGATCGTGAAGGGGGGAGAGGTGGCTAAGAAACCAACATATAAGACCGACAAAAGAAAAAAGGAATTAGTGAAGCTTAAAAAGCAGGAAGAGAAAAGGCAGAAACGCTTTAACAAGGATGCGCCGACGGATCAGAAGAACCAGCCGGGAGACGCTACTTAGCAGCCTCGCCTGACGGCTGTCTCACGGCGAGGGCATTCAAGAAGCGATCCAGGCAGGCGGCAGCGCCGTGAGGCAAAGGGGGTTCCCCCTTGAGCTTTACGGCGAGGTTCTTAATCCAAATGATAAAATACGAGCACATGAATTCATCTGTGGTCCGCTATCCGATCGATGACTTGCTTCCGGCACTGAAGAATACCGTGCTTGGCAATCCTTCAGTTGTTCTGCAGGCGCCTCCGGGTGCAGGCAAAACTACGCGCGTGCCTCTTGCGCTTATTGATGTTCTTCCCCCTAAAAGAGGCCGGATTATAATGCTTGAGCCGCGCAGAATAGCTGCAGTATCAGCTGCAAGGTGGATGGCCCAAACGCTGCGAGAAAAGGCTGGTGAAACTGTTGGTTACTCGATAAGATTTGACAGCCGCGTCTCATCATTGACGCGCATTGAAGTTGTCACCGAAGGTATTCTTACCCGTCGCATTCAGGCTGATCCCGGGCTAAGCGGTGTGGCAATGGTCATATTTGATGAATTCCATGAGCGCAGTCTCCATGCCGACCTTGCTCTGGCCCTTTGCCTGGATATACAGCGGGCTCTCAGGGCCGACCTGAAAATACTCATAATGTCAGCAACGTTACAATGCGGCCCCGTTGCTTCGCTTCTTGGCAATGCGCCGGTAATTACGTCAGGTGGAACGGCATTTGCCGTGGAAGACAGGTATATCGCTGATGTACCCTATAAGTCTATAACTGAGCGTGTCACCAACGCGGTTAAGACTGCCTTGATAGAAACTTCCGGAGATATCCTCGTTTTTCTGCCTGGATCAGGAGAAATACGTGCCTGTGCCGAAACGCTGTTATCAGACATCGAGCGCAGGCGTAAAGACATCACAATACATTCCCTCTATGGCGACCTTCCTTTTGAAGATCAGGAACGTGCTATTCTTCCTTCGCTTAAACGTAAGATTGTGCTTGCTACCAATATAGCGGAGACCAGCCTCACGATCGAGGGTGTTCAGGTGGTCATAGACAGCGGCCTGACCCGCAGACTCCAGTTTGACCCGGCATCAGGTATGAACAGATTAATAACGGTTCCTGTATCAAAGGCGTCTGCCGGGCAGCGCAAAGGTAGGGCAGGACGGCTAGGTCCCGGTATCTGCTACCGCCTTTACAGCCATTACGCGTTTCAGTCCATGATACCTTTTACTCCACCTGAGATGCTCATATCCGACCTGTCGGCACTTGCGCTCGAACTTTTCGCATGGGGCGTAAAGGACCCTTCCGAACTGGCATGGCTTGATATGCCGCCTGCGGCTGCGTGGGACGCTGCGCGCTGTTTACTGACAGACCTGGGGGCACTTAATCCATCAGGCTCGATCACTGACATTGGCAGGGCCATGAGCCGCTTGCCCCTTCACCCCCGTCTTGCACGGATTATGGCCAGGGCAGAGGAACTCGATTGTGTTCATTCCGCAGCTGATCTTGCTGCTATCCTTTCGGAAAGAGATATAATGCGCCGCACTAATAAGTCAGGTGCACAGGAACCTGATATCGCTGAAAGATTCGACGTGCTTCGTGCCTGGAGAAATGGAGAAGAGGTCCCAGGTGCGGCGGATTCGTGGGCGCTGGCAACAGTGGACCGTACAGCAAAGCATCTCATTCGCTTACTGCCGAAAGCGCACAAAAGTTCATCCGCTAAGATATGGGATACTGACATAATATCTCGTTTTCTTCTATGCGCTTTCCCGGACAGAGTTGCTCAAAACCGTGGAGATGGCGACGGACGTTTTGTTCTGGCCCAGGGAAGAGGAGTACGGCTGGCCTCAACGAGCGGTCTTTCCCGGAGTCCTTTTATTATTGCAGTTAACGTAGATGCCGGGGAGAAGAACGAAGGCGTAGTACATCTCGCCTCCCCTCTCACTGAAATAATCATACGGCAGGAGTGCGCGACACGTATCCAGACCCTGCGCCGCATCGGATGGGACAAAAAAGAAAAGAGAATCATTGCTGCCGTTGAAGAACGGCTGGGTTCAGTCCTGCTTTCAACTAAGCCTTTTATTCCTTCAAAGGAAGAAGCCGCCCCCTTTATATGCGAAGCTATCCGGTCTGATCCACGAATGCTTTCCTTTAGTAAAGAGACCAGGCAGTTCCAGGGGCGTGTGGCGCTCATGCAAAAAGTATTTCCGCGGGAAATGTGGCCGGATCTCTCTTACGATTACCTTGTAGCAACTCTTGAAGAATGGTTGTTGCCCTTGCTTGCCGGCCTGCGCAACCATCAGGACATTGCCGCCCTTGAAGTGCTGCCGGCGTTGAAGGCGCGGCTTACATGGCAGCAGAAAGGTCGGCTCGATGAGCTCGCTCCGGCATCCATTGTTGTGCCGAGCGGCAATAATATAAAACTTGATTATACCTCCGGGGAAACACCCGTACTGGCAGTAAAACTGCAGGAAATGTTCGGCCTGGATGATACGCCCATTATAGCCAATGGCCGTGTGAAAGTCCTGATTCATCTTCTTTCACCGGCCCGGAGACCAGTGCAGATCACGCAGGACCTCAAGGGGTTCTGGCAGACCGGTTATCAGCAGGTCAAAAAGGAACTGAAATGTCGGTATCCAAAGCATCCGTGGCCTGACGATCCCTGGAACGCAGTACCGACACGACTTACAAAATCACGACATCGACTTTAATCATTTAGACCTGACCCTTCTTCTCACACTCCCCGTGAGGTGATTATTTAGAAATATATTTATTCATATCTGCCAGTCCGCGCTCAACCGCTTCAGACAGCGCCTTGTTGATCAATTCTTCCGCCTTTTCCCTGCTGAACGGGACCGTGACATAGGATGAGGACACTTCAATTTTCTCCTTGTGCAGAAGCTCCCTTGACTTGGCGTCGGCAATGCAAAGCGTGAATTTAACAGAGTAGAGATACTCTGTCTTGACAAGATTTCCGGTAACATTCAGGGCAAGGTCGTCCAGCGTACCGCCGACAACAATGGCGCCCCAGTTGGGATTTAAGGACTTGAGGTCCCCATCCCACGCATCGTTGACCCTGCTGACCTTATAGCCCCTGTTCTCAAGGTATGAGGCGAAGCCTTTGGAGATGGCCTCTGCCGGCTCTCCAACAAGCGATATGAAAGGGGTCTCATCTTCTTTTTTCCCGATTACTCTCTTATCGGCAACCTGCCTCTTATCGCTGAGCAGTGCTACTGTAACCGGGACGACACCCGTTTTTTCATACTGCTTGAGCGGCTGATATGAAAGTGATACAGGGTAGTTCAAAGTACCCGCACAAGATACCAGCAATGATGCAACAAAAAAGAATACAATAATCGCAGCTCTTTTCATTTCTTAGTCTCCTTTATGGTTTCAGATAACCGGACCATATAGTTATTAATCATCTCATCCGACGCAGGGCAAACCTGCATGGTGAAGCAGGCGCCGTCCTTTTTCACAGAAACATCAACTACAGGGAGGGCCTTTGCATCTGAATACCGCGCGCAGAGCGCAGCAGCTATCCCCAGTTCATCTTCTGTAATTGTGCCGCTTGAAAGCGTAAACGGGCTGCCTTGTCCCTCAACCCATAACAGGTAATCGCCTTTGCCGGCCAGCGAATCAATAATTTTGTTGTCTTCCTCATGCCTGCCGACAATAATCTTGCCGCTCAGGGGGACCCTGAAATGGCGGCCCACTCGCAGTAGCTGTATATCCTTCACCTCCGGGGAAGGATTATGCTCCAGCAGTTCCCTGAGGCGATATGAATAAATCGGGTCTGTCAAAAGGCAGCCTCCGGCTGGGGCCGGATAATCGGTGAGCCCGAACTCAAGGGCAAGGGCAATTTGAGGTTTTCTCGACCTGCCGTTAAACGCGCAGAGCTTCTCCCTGTCGATAAGCCCCTCCTGTTCGGGGATCGTCGGTTTAAGCAGTTGTGCGCTCAGAGGCCTCACAATATATCCGGCCAGCCCGGCCTCTCTGTCGATCTTCGGGAATGTGTCCCTGCGCTGGCTCATGGGCCTCTGCCCAAGCACTTCGCCCGTTATAATAAAATCAGCCTCGCGCATGGCCATAAGGACTTTGGCCTCCTGAAGCATCAATATTCTGCAATCTATGCAGGGATTCATGTTCTTGCCATGTCCGAACTTCGGTTTTTTTACAATTTCTGTAAACCGGTCAGCAAGATGACAGAGTTTCACCTCAAACCCGAATTGAGCGGCAGCGGCAAAGGGGTCTTTGGAACACGAGGACCTGTCGGAGATATCGCAGCCGAAATGGGTGAGAAAGGTCACCGCGGTCACTTCTATCCCCTGCCTCATGGCAACCAGGATTGCCAGAGTGCTGTCAAGCCCTCCTGAATATAGTGCGATAGCCCTTGGCATTGTTATTTTTCCCGGTCAGGAAACAGCGACTCCAATAATAGATCGGGGGTTACCACAGCAGTCCCGATCTCCCCGACAACAATGCCGGCTGCGTGGTTGGCTATAACTGCGGCATCTTGCAGTGAGGCTCCCGCAGCATGGGCAAGAGCAAAAGCGGCAATAACAGTATCGCCCGCCCCTGTGACATCAAAAACTTTCTGAGCGACAGTAGGTATATGAGTTGCTTTGATCTCTTTTGAAGTTTTCATTTCGAACAGGCTCATGCCGTCCTCTCCCCTTGTCACCAGCAGCGCTTTGCATGAGAGCCTGTTCATAAGAGTCTTACCTGCCTTCATAAGGCTTTTTTCATTTTTGATCTCAACACCAGCCCCCAGAGATGCCTCCATGAGGTTCGGAGTTATTAATGAGACGTTCTTGTAAAAGCGGAAGTGTCCCACTTTAGGGTCCACAGCAATAAACGTATTATTCGGCTTTGCATATTTGACCAGCGCCTTTATAAGAGCCGCAGACACTATGCCCTTCTTATAGTCGGAAACGATGACAGCATCATGCATTGGGATGGCTTTTTTTATGTAATTCAGCAGGAGGGAGAGATTTTTCCCGTCAAGCTTTTTGCAGTCCTCCCTGTCGAACCTGACGACCTGCTGGTTATATGCAACTACACGCGTTTTTACCGTGGTCGGCCTTTTGTCTTCGATGAGACCTTCGGTCCCGGCATTTTTTTGCTCAAGCAGGTCCCTCAAATATTTTCCGGCAGTGTCTCTGCCGATAATGCCGGCAACGGATACGCTGCCGCCGAGGGCTATGATGTTGTTGGCTACATTTGCCGCACCTCCAAGCAGATAAGACTCGCTTACCACATCAACAATCGGCACAGGGGCTTCTGGAGAAATCCTGTTCACCTTCCCGAAAATATACCTGTCAAGGATCAAATCTCCGATAATGAGTACTTTCTTGTGTTTAAAAGAATTGATAATACGTTCAAATCCCATCATATAAAATAACGTATCCCTCCGCTTCGTTGCAAGTTACTGCGGTCAAAATGCCATCTTGGGCGAGTGTTTTATTCGCTATGCTTCATAAAGTTTGCATGGACCCTTTGTGTTGACGAAAACAGATAATTCCTTATAATCTATAATATAAGATTTAAGTTATTATGGGCGCTGACAAACGGAGGAAATAATTATGAGGAACCTTATGGTATTTGCTGTTTCCATGTTGCTTATTGGTGTATCTTCAGCGTTTGCTGCCGAGTATTCTGTTGATACAGCTCACTCCGATATAGGGTTTACCGTGGCCCACATGGTTATCTCTAAAGTCAGGGGAGCTTTCGACAACTTTACCGGTAGCTTCGATCTGGATGAAAAAGGAAAGCTGAAATCCGTAGAAGCTGTCATTGACGTAAAAAGCGTTAATACAAGGAACGAAAAAAGAGATGCCGACCTTAGAAGTGCAAATTTTTTTGATATTGCAAACTATCCTACATTAAAGTTCAAGTCAACATCAGTAAATGTAAACGCCGACGGCAGTTATACCGTGAAGGGAAATCTCACTATCAGAAATGTGATAAAGGAAATCGTCTTAATGGGCAATCTCGTGGGTCCGTCAAAAGATCCCTGGGGCAATACCCGAATCGGCTTCTCTGCCAGGGGGCTGATTAACAGAAAAGATTTCGGACTGACCTGGAACAAGACCCTTGAGGCAGGCGGATTGCTCGTAGGTGATGAGGTGACTCTGTCCCTTGATGGCGAGGGGATACTAAAAAAATAAAGGCGTACAAATCCGCATTCTCTCTGACAGCAGGAAGCATATTGTGCGACTCGTCATGTAGTGAATGGATATGAAAGACCGGAGAATTTGCAGTTTGTATGTCATTCGTTATTTGACTTTTAATCCTGAAATTAGATAACATTTTAGGACCATGGAGCAATCGGCATTACAATTAATATTGGAAGCAGGGTATGTCGTCAAGGGCGACCTTGCGGTTCTACTCCTTTTTTCCATTGTATCATGGACCATCATATTCCAGAAATGGCGTTATTTTTCAAAAGCTGACAATGAGAGTTACGGGTTTATGAGAGCCTATGAGTCAGCGAAGGTACCAAAGGATCTTTATTCTTCATCCAAAAAGTATGCGGTAAGCCCTCTCGCCTGTCTGTTCAGGTCCGTGTTCTCCGAAAAAACCTATACGGAAAAAGACGAACTCAAGAGGATGCTGAAAAGATATTCCACTCTGGAGGCGACCAGGCTCCAGCGCTATCTGAACTTTCTGGCCACAACAGGCTCTACATCACCGTTCATCGGATTATTCGGCACGGTGTGGGGCATAATGAACGCGTTCAGGGGAATCGGCAGCGCCGGTTCCGCATCCCTGGCCGTGGTGGCGCCGGGCATTGCCGAGGCGCTCATTACGACAGCTATGGGTCTTTTGACGGCCATTCCTGCGGTTGTGGCCTTCAACTATTTTTTGAGCAGATCAAACCGCATGATTATCGAAATGGAAGATTTCTCTGAAGAGCTTTTCGACTATATTCTAAGGTAACCGTTCAAGATGACACCTTCGAGAAACAGAAACGTAATGTCTGAGATAAACGTAACCCCGCTTGTCGACGTAATGCTCGTGCTCCTCATAATATTCATGGTGACCGCGCCGCTTCTTCAGCAGGGGATCGATGTGAATCTTCCACAGGCAAAGGGGAAAAACCTGCCTCCTGAAGAAAGGCTGTCCATAGTCATAAAAAAGGGCGGAGAAATATTCCTGAACGACAACCACATATCGATGGCTGACCTGACAAAGAAACTTACTGCCGTAAGCAAGATGAATCCAAATGTGTTTCTTAAAGCTGACAAGGATGTCCCTTACGGCCTGGTTGTGGAAGTAATGGGCGAAGTAAAGGAGGCAGGGATAGAAAAGCTCGGAATGATAACCGAGCCCAAAATATCGCTGAAATGAAGGAGCCCGGCATAAGCATCGCCATCACTCTTTCTTTTTTCCTGCATATCTCAATTATCATTGTCTCTTTTTTAATTGGCAGGGAGCTCTATACACGCAAGCTGGTCCCTACCTATGAAGTATCGCTTATCTCTCCATCAGAGACCGCGGGGTCTGAAAAAGTCTCCCAGTCCGCGCCGGCAGCACAGGAAGCTGCAGCTCCTGAGATTAAAAAACCGGCTGAAAAACCAAAGGTGGAAGCGCACACTGAGACGCGGATGAAAAAAGAGTCATACACTACCACACTGAAAGACAGGATAGCGGAACTCAAAGCCATAAAAAAGCTCGAAAAACTGATAGCGCTTAGAAAAATTATCGATATAGGGGCCAAAGGACGTGCAGAGCAATCAAAAAACCCTTCTAATGCCGCAGCCAGGAATAATACAACCGGCAGCGGAGGCGGTACTGCCGGCAGAGGTGATTATTATTCGCTGGTTGAAACAAAAATCCGGCAGCAGTGGATATACCCGGAGACGCTTGATAAGGATTTCCTAACTATTGTTTTAATCAAGGTTTCAAAGGACGGCAGCATTACAATAGAGAAAGTCGAACAGGGATCAGGGAATCCGCTTTTCGATCGCTCTGTCCTGAGGGCCATAAGCATGGCCAGCCCGCTGCCCCCGCCCCTTAAAGAAATGGAAATAGGACTGCGGTTCAGACCGTAGTGGCAGAAAAAGACAGGTTGAGGTTGAGGCAGAGATAAGACGTGATGAAAACAAAGGCAAAGACAGCATGAAAAGTATCGAACTAAAAATTATAATTATAAGTCTCTGTTGTATTTTTTGCATTTTACCTATACCTCTACCTCAACCTGGCTTATCTTTGCCTTCCCCTGCTTTTGCAGAGAAGGTTTATATCGACATTACAGCGCCGGGTCTTAAAAAACTGCCTATTGCCGTGCAGGACTTTCCGGGCAATAAGCAGATTTCCGATATTGTAAAAGACGATCTTGACTTTACAGGTCTTTTTAACTGTCTTGACGATTCTGTCCAGATCGAACGCCCTGATCAGCCTTTTAATCCCGCCAGCTGGATGGGCCTGGGGGTCGAACTTGTCGTTAAAGGCAGGGTTTCTTTTTTTGCGCCGGACAAGTTCATCGTGACTGTTTCAGCTTATGACGTCTCTGATGGCAGGGAAGTGCTGAAGAAAGAGTATGCCGCTACAACTGAACTGGCGCGTCCGCTCGCACATTCCATTGCAAATGATATTTATACTGTCCTTACCGGACAGCTGGGAATATTCAAAACAAAGATCGCGTTCATCGCCGACAAAAGAGGTAAAAAGGAATTGCAGCTGATGGACTGGGATGGTCACAGGATACAGGAAACCGGTATAACCTCAGGAATTTTATTGTCGCCGCATTGGTCATCGGACAAGGCAAAGCTTCTTTATTCGGCAGAGCGGCAACGTCAGTGGGGAATTTACCTGCTCGATATCAATACCATGAAAGAACGAACCCTTATGCTGACAAATGGTTTGAATATAGCAGGCAACTTTTTCCCCAACAATCATGAATTTGTTTTCACAGCGTCAAAAGATCTGAATTCAGGCATCTATACTTCCAGTCTTGATAATGTGCGCAGCAGAAAAATTATTTCTTCACCCTGGATCGATGTTTCCCCCTCGGTTTCTCCTGATGGCAGGTCCATCGTATTTGTCTCCAACAGATCAGGCAATCCTCAGGTATACCTTGCTGACCGGGACGGCTATGGAGTAAGCAGGTTGACCTTTCAGGGCAACTACAACACCTCTCCGGTATGGTCTCCTAAGGGCGATAAAATTGCTTACGCCAGCATGATAGGAGGGAAGAACCAGATTTTTGTAATTAAGGCTGACGGCACAAACCCGACCCAGCTTACTGACAGAGGGAACAACGAAAACCCTTCCTTTTCTCCTGACGGCAGATATCTGGCATTCACATCGAACATGGACGGTTCAAAAGGGATCTTTCTTATGCAGATTAACGGAGAAGGTATTGTCAGGATAACTCCAAAAAACATACAGGCGCTCAACTCAAGCTGGTCGCCGATGTAAGGCAAAAAAACCACAGTGTGCACAGAGAAAAAAACTAATTATGAGAAGCAAACAAGATTTAACACAACATACTGACACATCAAATGCTTTCCTCAGTGGACTCCAACAGGTTTGCTGTGGCATGAGAAAAGCTTTTCTGGAAAAGTCTGAGGTCACAGAGTGAGAGTGCTGCCGGGAAGTTAGCCATTTTTAATTTCATAAAACTCTGTGTTCTCAGTGGTTCATTTTTCCAATACGGGAGGTTTAATATGGAATTTACACATTTCGACAAAGAGGGAAAGGCGCAGATGGTGGATGTTTCCGGTAAAACGCCGTCCATGCGCGAGGCAGTCGCCGCCGGCTCTGTGCACATGAAGCCTGAGACAATGAGCATGATCAAAGATGGTTCTATTCAAAAAGGAGATGTGTTCGGCGTGGCGAGGATTGCCGGCATAATGGCAGCCAAGAAAACATCTGAATTGATTCCCATGTGCCATCCGTTGAACCTGTCATATGCAGCAGTTGATTTCTCTTTTAACGACAGCGCCGGGACCGTTGACATTAAGGCGACGGTAAAAATAGCCGGACTAACCGGGGTCGAAATGGAGGCTCTGGTTGCCGTGTCGTCTGCGGCCCTCACTATTTACGACATGTGCAAATCAGCAGACAAGGAAATGGTGATATCCGATATCATGCTCCTTGAAAAGCGCGGCGGCAAAAGCGGGGAATTTAAAAGAATGGGACAGAAGACAGATTAATTATCCCTCAGCAGATTGGTTCCATTATATTGGCTTCATCCATGCTTGATTATTTGTAGTTCTGCAATTCGGACATGACGGGGTAGGCATGCGGAGTACAGAACGAGTCGATGCTTTCAGGCAAGCACAACTCTATCAAGAGTACAATTGGAATCCGTGAAAATGTCGATTTGTCATGACTGAGGACTTTCCCCCGTAACGTGCTTGGTCCCATCGACCGTGCAACCGGAGACTTTAGAGACGAAAGCGGTCATATTTTGTCTGCGTGAATTATTAAAAGAAACATTCATCTCCGGGACCTCGAAAAGTGAAGAAGCATTTTCGTCGAGGTTTGCTACGGACTGCACCGACGAGTCCGCAAAATCAAGAGGGCACAAAATCTGCCTGAGTGCCACAAATAACTTTCAGTATTCGAGCGGGCTATTCAGGAGCTGCGGTATTGTCGGGTCGTCTGGGGCGTCATTTGTATTCCCCAAAAACCGTCATTGCGAGCGAAGCGCGGCAATCTCGTCTTTTTCAGAGATCATCATAGAGATCATGCCAAAGAGGATTCATGCTTTCAATCAATGCCACCTTCTTCTGCCGTGAGCCGCTCTTTATCTGCTTCTCTCTGGTGATCGCAGTTTGAGCATCTTTCGCCGTTTCATAATAGACAAGCTTGGTAACACGATACTTCTTTGTAAATCCCTCAACCAGTTTTTCTTTATGCTCATACACTCTTCTTTTTAAAGCACTCGTCACGCCAGTGTAAAGAACGGCGTTGCTCATATTTGTCATAAGGTAAATATAGAATTGCTTATCCATGGGTGCTCGAAAAATCAACAACTAGATTGCCGCGCTCCGCTCGCAATGACGTCAAAACAAAGACCTTTCCCCGGCAGTTACCTTTTGTACTCTGGTGAATTATACCAGATTTGAAATGTGCTGCCTCCAGGAAGAATTAAAAAAATTTATCCGGGTCCTCTGCCCGTTCTTTTATACTATAGTATGGCAAGCGTCTTTATTTTTGAGCGGTTAGGAAAGCATTGAGCTTATCTAGTTGCTGGGTAAAACCAGCTTGCATACCTTGGACAGCCATTCCAGCCCCAGGTCCGGTTTTGTGTATAGCTGCTTTAAGTTTTAATTTAGTTTTGCCGTTCTCTTCAATTAGTGTTAGTTCTGTGGTTTGGTCAATTGTGGTTTCCTCCTTTTGTCCTTCAACCCACGCCTTTGCGGTATAAGAAAGCTTCGAATTTGGTTCAACAAGAGTAAATTCTCCCAGCATTGGCCACTTTGTGCCTTTGTATGGGCCCATTGCTTCCCCTGCTTCCATAACTATGTAAATTTTACCGTCAACGCGCAGGTCAACTTCGCATTCAGGAATTGTGACATTATTTGGTCCCCACCATTGCTTTATTATGGCCGGGTTAGTCCAAGCTTGCCAGACCTTTTCGGGTGAGGCGTCATACGTTCTTTCAAAAACTATTTCTTTAATAGGTTCCATTATTTTTTTCCTTTCCTATTTTTATCAATTAATTTGCGTCTATATGAGTCCGCCGTGAAAGCGGCCAAAACTCCGCGCAAGAAGTAGCCCCATAGCCAGCGTGCCAGCGCCGAATAGCAGCGCCAGCCGTGTCTGCCGCAATTGAAACCGGCCGACGCGGCACAAAACATATCCGATGATCACCTATTAAAGGGCAGTTTATCAAGAGAAAACTACTTTTTCCTCTTATCGACTACTGCATACGTAACAATTATACCACGCAGATATATGTATGGGCTCACTTTCAAGAAGTACAACTCTCAGCCTGAGAACAACAGGACATCGCGCAGGTTTCGTCCCATAGTCTTGAGGGGAAAAACATGCTGCATTCTTCTTTTGAAGGGTAATAGATTTTTCTACTCCTTCCTGAAATTAGCATTCTTATTCACTATTATTCTTGTTCTTGGTTCAACCAGCGATAGACAGTTCTGTCTTATTGACAACATAGCTCGAAAACGATATTGTTTGGATAAATAGGAGAAAGGGCTCGCGAGGTGTATATAGCCCGGGATGGTGAATCGCCCTAATTTATCACAGGAAGGAGGTGAGTAGTTTATCTAACTCACAGTTCTCTTAGCCAGTGCATATATCGTATTCTGTTTAGCTTGCAAACAACAAGGAGGATTATATGTCTAAGAAAATAATGGTGACATGCTTTGTTTCGTTGACTGCATTTCTATGCTTGTTGTCATCGAGCCGTAGCTCCTTTGCTGAAGAAAGAGAAATATGCGGGGATGTAGTCAGAACACCGGAACTCAATTACGTGCGCTGCGGCGACAGAAAAGACTGTAAGTGTATAGGTGACCGCCAATGGTGTTTTGAAGAGTCGAAAATCTCCGTTAGAACGTCAAATGGATGGCATTTTATAGGTAGGCCAAGAGTGAACTGTGCTCGCGATAACCAGGGGTCTTGTGGATGGAATGATCTTGGCAAACCCGATAGATTTTTTATTAAGGATAGAAGCCCCGATGAAATTCGAGCAATAGTGCTAACCAGTTCTCGGGCGATCCACGTTAATTTGTGTGTTATGGCGAGCGATCGGTGGAAATAGTTCCAACCAGCTGGCGATGGGCGCTGAAATACGCGCCCCACGCACTTGCAATACTTCTGTTGAAAATATTCACTGTTGAAACAAATATGGTGAAGTCCTAACTTTTGCAGTTATTTATATCTTTCGACGCTGAATCTGAATATTTCGACGTCCTTATCACCAGGATCGATGCCGGCCTTCATTTTTGTAATCCTCAATTGCTCTTCAACCGTATCAACCCCTTCCAGATCCGGAAGCAATAGCCCCTTTCGCCCACCCTTGATTACTATGATTCCGTACTTTTTGGGATCGAGTTCTAACAGGTCTTTAACTCTTTCGGGCTCCGACAGGACATCAACCGAATACTGAAGCGCTTCCAGGTCAGACTCCAGCACGGGATAAAAACGGGGGTCTTCTGTAGCTGCTGCGACCGCATTTTTTACTATTTCCTCGTAGAGATTCGCTGATGTAGGTAGGAAAGTGCCGATGCACCCGCGCAGATCGTTGCCTCTTTTCAGGCAGACAAATACACCGTTTTTTTCCTTCATGTCGTCAGGCACTTCGTCAGGGGGACGAAGCACTTTCCTATGGATTACATATTCCTCAATGGCCTTCCTGGCAAGCGCAACAAACGGGTGCATGGCTACTCTTTTCGCTGCATCGCGTATTCAGCTATTGCAAGAAGAGCTTCCTTTCCCCTGGAAGGAGGGAAGCCTCCCAGTTCGGACTTTGCCTCTTCAACAAGGGCTTCAGCTATTTTAAGGGACTCATCTATTGCATGGTATTGTTCAAACAGCGCCATAATCCTATGGAGGCCCTCTTCGTTCTCAGCCCGTGACTTTATAATACCCCTGATTTCGTCCTGCTCAACAGCAGATGCATTTTTAAGAAGATAAATAAGAGGCATCGTTATCTTTCCCTCTTCAAGGTCCTTTCCGAGCTTCTTGCCGAGGTTTCTCTGGTCAGCAACATAATCAAGGATGTCATCGGCGAGCTGGAATGCGATCCCCGTCTTCATACCGAAGCGCGCAAGCGCCATCTCATTCTCCTCAGGCTGTTTGGCCAGAATTCCGCCTATCCTGCACGCCGCTGATATCAGGACACCCGTCTTGGCAGCGACAATCTCGAAATATTCCTCCCTGGTTATCTCCGGATCTCCGACTTTGTTAAGCTGCAGGATTTCTCCCTCCGTCATCCGGCTCGTTGCCTGGGAGAGCGCTTCCATTATCTTCTGGTTTTTCTGGTCAACTGCAATCTTCAGCGCCTTGGAATACAGGAAGTCTCCTACCAGTATGACCACCTGGTTTCCCCAGACAGCATGCGCAGCAGGCTTTCCTCTTCTGGTGTCAGCGCCGTCGATAACGTCGTCATGTAGCAATGATGCGGTATGGATGGCCTCAATAATTGCGGCAAGCAGTGTGCGGTTTACCCCTTCATACCCGCAGAGGTCCGCGCTGAGGAGAAGAAATAACGGACGTATCCGCTTACCTCCGCCGCTGATAAGATGCTGACCTACCATGGGAATCAGAAATACGTTGCTGCTGAAGATGCCGAGGAGCTGCTGCTCAACAGTTTTCATTTCTTCCGCATAGCGTGAAAAAATATCTTTGATATTCATAACATTATCAACGTTTGGTGCGTTACCGCCTTGCACGCCGTCATATGCCTTCATAACTCCACAGGATTAAATCGTATAGAGTCTATATTAACACGCTCATCCGCCAGTTTCTTGATATCCCGGGGCCTGAAGGCCCCCTTTTCAGTAAAAAAGGAAGTTACATATTTGGCCGGAGTTACATCAAATGCCAGGTTTATCACATTAACGCCTAACGGCGCAACTCTTTGACCACGAATAGTGGTGACCTCATCAGAGTGGCGTTCCTCGATAGGTATCTGCTCCCCGGACTCCATGGCAAAATCGATACTGCTTAACGGCGCGGCAACATAGAACGGGATGTCGTGCGCCCTGCACAAGACTGCAACACTATACGTGCCGATCTTGTTTGCCACATCTCCGTTCCTTGTCGTCCGGTCCGTGCCGACGATTGCAAGGTCAATAACACCTTTTTTCATGAGCGCTCCGGCGGTATTATCGGTTATCAGCGTCACCGGTATGTCAGCCTGCATCAGTTCCCAGGCCGTAAGCCGGGCGCCCTGCAATACCGGTCGTGTCTCATCAGCAATTACCTGTATGCGTTTGCCCTGGTCCTTTGCAATCAGCATAGGGGCAGTTGCCGTACCGTATCCGCCTGTGGCAAGACTGCCTGCATTGCAATGTGTAAGGATAGTATCACCGTCCCTGATAAAGCCGGCCCCCCATCTGCCAATCGCCTTGTTTATCTCTATATCTTCTTCGAGTATCTTCCTTGCCTCATCGATAAGCAGCTGTTTAACAGCGCTCACCTGCTCGTTTTTTTGGGCGGCGAGGAATTTCTTGATCCTCTCTACAGCCCATTTTATATTGACGGCAGTGGGCCTTGTGGCAAGCAGGGTATCCATCACCGGCTCCAACTTTTTTGAAAGATCGTCAGTAGTGACGGCTTTTATATCCTGTGCCCCGAGTGCTATGCCCATGGCAGCCGCGATGCCGATTGCCGGGGCCCCCCTGATCCAGAGCTTCTTAATTCCCTCAGCAACTTTCAGGTAGTCTGCACATTCTATATAAACTACTTCAAGAGGCAGTCTGCTCTGGTCGAGCATAAAAACCTTGTCGTCTTTCCATTCTATAGTGCTGACCATATCAAATCTCCAATATATATAAAAAAAAGTGTTCCAACAAATTTACCAGCAAGAACATTATTATAACCGTTGTTGCCTTGGCAATTCTACAAGTGGAGTTGCATCATCAGAAATCTATTAGAAATAATTTCACCCGGCAACATAAACAGCGTCATTCCCGCGCTTAAGTCGCCTACTGTTGGTGCTTAAAG
>CAWHNC010000053.1:0-19686 GCA_963830245.1 Nitrospirota bacterium | reverse complement strand
TGGTGTTTATGTTAACGCTGGACCCGACGTATTGCTATTGCCCAACCGCAGGTTGTTCTTCGACCGGCTGGAACACGCCATCGCCAGTTCGCGGCGGACCGGAAATCATCTTGCGGTGCTGTTTATCGACCTGGATCGTTTCAAGGAGATCAACGATACGCTCGGTCATGCGACCGGGGATTTTGTCTTGGTCAATTTCGCAAAGCTGTTGAAATCAGCCGTGCGCGAAGCGGACACGGTGGCTCGTCTGGGCGGTGACGAGTTTGTCATTCTGCTGGACTCGATCAATGATCCCCAGCAGGTCATGGTCGTGGTGAAAAAACTTCATGACCTCTTGCAGGAGGTGATGCAGATCGATGGACACCAATTGGCCGTGCATTCCAGCATCGGCGTCAGTATCTACCCGGACGACGGCACGGATGCAGATGAATTGATGCAGAACGCCGATCAGGCGATGTATCACTCGAAGAAAGACGGCGGTTCTATAAAAGCTCAGCTTCTTGTCAGGGATGGCATGGTCAAGGATATTAAAGAGGGATACGACCAGCAGATGGGCATAATGAACAAGGATTATTCTCCATCTGTTTTCTGGTCCCTGGTGGTCGTTTCCGCCTTCTGGGCATACATCGGATTTATTGTGCTATGGATCTTCAAAAGAAAGCGGACTTACATATACATAGCCTGCCTTGCCTTTATTATATGGGCGGCGGGTTTATATTTGGCGTAGGTTTGATTTATCACATAAAAATGTGATAAACATATTTATGTGATAAATCTCGTTGAGGTGTTAATCATGGAAAGGCAAAATGTGACTTTATCATTGCCCAAATCATTATTAAGGAAAGCCAAGGCCGTTGCTGCTGAAGAGGGTAAATCTCTTAGCGAGTTTATCAGAGAATCTTTGCTTGAAAAAATAAAAAAAGACACCGGATATAAAGAGGCCATGGAAAGACAAATCAAACTTATGAAGAAGGGATTCGACCTCGGGACAAAATGACATATTACATGGACAAGAGAAGAACTCCATGAACGGAGATAGAGCATTTTTAGACACTAATATCATTGTTTATGCATATGACATCTCTAATGAGGAAAAACATGTGTGGGGAGCGCCGGAAACGCACCGTTTATGGCGGCATCGATTTCGGCGTAAGTGGTTCCTTTCTTGGAGGCTTTAGCAAAAAAATATTGCATTTTCCTGGGAGAAATGTTTTCATAGGTAAATTTCAATGAGGAGGCTTTATCGCAATACATTCCGCCGCGCTTCGGAAAGCCTTATTTTACGCCGTATTAGCATTATAGGAGGCCCCCTATAACTGTTGCGTGTAAGTGTTACAGACAGGACATTTAACGGATATTTTTTCTGTTGTTTAAAGGAACCGATAGTGCCATATTTGGTTCCTCGGACCGCCGTAATCGGTTCTTTTCGAGCGCCGCCCACAACATGACAAGGCTGTAAAAATAATAGAGGATTTATGGGAATCAGGTCTCGGGGTTATTAGTACTCAGGTTTTGGAGGAATTTTTCTTCAACGTAACAAAAAAGATACCCCACCCTCTGGATGTAAAAACAGCCAGGGACATTATAAAAGATTTTCTTAAATGGGATGTCGTTGTTAACAATGGGGATAGTGTAATAGAAGCCATAGAAATTCATCGTAAATATAAATACTCCTTCCGGGATTCATTGATTGTCACGTCTGCTGTAAGGGGAAGCGCCAACTTTCTTCTTTCGGAGGATTTTTCGAATGGGCAGATTATTGAAGGGCTTACCATCAGGAATCCGTTCGAGTAAGCAGGTATATTTATGAAAAGTGTTTTGATTCTGAACAGGCGGTGCATAAAGCATCCGGAAAAAGGCGGGGCAGAAGTCTATACGCTTGAGCTTGCAAGGGCCCTCACAGAACAAGGGTACAAGGTCGAGTGGTTTTCTTCGAGAGTCAATGGACTAAATGACAGGGAAGAATCAGAGGGGATAACATTTGTCAGAAAAGGCAATGAGCTGACAACACATTTCTACGGACTGCTATATGCGCTTAAAAAACGAGATTGGGTTATCATTGATGAATTCAATGGTCTTGGTTTTCTCACATTCTTCATGCATAACTCAACTATCCTGATTTACCAGCTTTACAGCGAGTTCTGGACCGCTGAACTCGGAATACCCGGCTATTTTCTGAAAATTATCGAAAGGCTGCTTCTCCGTTTATATAGAAAAAGGCCGGCAATTACTATCTCTGAATCAACAGCCGGGGATTTAAAAGACCTGGGATTCTCAGATATAACTATTATCCATTGCGGGCTTGATAGCAACGTATTGGACCATGTCCCGGATAAGGAAAAAACGCCGACGCTGCTATACCTGGGAAGACTTAAACGCACAAAAAATTCTGAAGATGCTATCCGGGCATTTCTCAAGGTGAAAGAGACCCTCGGGACTGCGAAACTTTGGATCGCAGGAGACGGCCCCCTTTATGGATATCTGACAGAAACGTATAAAGAGTATAGTGACATACATTTTTGGGGATTCGTGGATGACAGGGTGAAGCACGATCTTTTACAGAGGGCCCATTTCCTCCTGGTCCCCAGCATACGCGAAGGATGGGGACTGGTGGTTATAGAGGCCAATGCGGCAGGAACCCCTGCAATTGGATACAGGGTCAAAGGACTCGTTGACAGTATTAGGGATGGCCGGACAGGAATACTGGTTGATGACCCTGAATCGATGGCGACTCAAGCCATAGCATACTGGCAGAATAAGAAAAAGTATGACTCCCTTTGCATACAGGCGCTGGAATGGGCAAGGGAGTTTTCCTGGACAGAGACAAGGAAGCAATTCATTCGCCACCTTGCGCGGGGGGCGCAATGAAGACTCTTGTTGTCATCCCTACTTACAATGAGGCTATCACCATCAAAAAAGTCCTGACCATGACTCTTAATGTCATGAACTGCCATATACTTATTGTCGATGACAATTCATCGGACATGACCAGAGACATTGTCAGAAACTTTTTTGATACCGGGCGCGTCTCTATGCTTGAACGCCCCTCAAAACTGGGACTCGGCACGGCCTATGTGGAAGGTTTCCAATGGGGTCTCCAAAATGGGCACGACCTTTTTTTTGAGATGGATGCCGACAATTCTCACAATCCCGCTTCTCTTCCTTTCTTTGTCGAAAAGATAAGTGCAGGATACGATATTGTGGTCGGATCGCGGTATCTTAATCATACAATTAGTGTCGTGGGCTGGGATTTCCGCAGACTGCTGATTTCCAAGTTCGGCAACTGGTATGCTTCCACTCTGTTAGGAGTGAAGCAATTTACCGATGTGACAAGCGGATATAGGTGCTATACAAGTAAAGCGCTGAAGGCCATCGGACTTGAAAAGATAAAATCAAACGGCTATGCCTTCCAGATAGAGATGGTGTATCGTGGCTATAAAAAGGGGCTCAAGGTTGCCGAGATGCCCATAATATTCTATGAGCGGGGAGGCGGCGGGTCGAAGATGAGCGGAAAGATTGTGCGGGAGGCAGTGTTGTTGCCGTTTAAACTTAGAGTCGAAGCCTTCAGGCATCATTTATAGAGAGCGTCCTCCCAAAATAGCCGGAGGACCCAGGGATACATTTCACAATGTCCGATATAGTAAACTCATCTTTAAAAACAGCCGCAAAAGGCACCTTAGTTGTCCTGTTCGGCGCAGCGGCCAGCAACATCCTCTGGTTTGCCGCAAAGCTACTGATAATTAGAAGTACGACACTGGACCAATTGGGCATCTATTCTCTGATAATCGCCATTATCAGCGTGAGCACACTCATTGCCAGTCTCGGGATTCATGAGGGAGCAACAAAATACATTTCCCAGTTTATCAATGAGAAGAAATTATTCGATGCCGAATCAATAGGGAAAGCATCTGTTCAAATAGGGATACTATCAGGCATCATGGTTTGTGTGCTGCTTATTCTGTTGGCTGCACCCATATCAAGATTTGTTTTTTACAAGCCAGCCCTTTCAACCCCTTTAAAAGTAGCTTCTCTTTACATACCCTTTTATGTTCTAACTATCATTATCATCTGGATTTTACGGGGATATGGATTAATCAGGGCCAAGGTATATTATATGGACATAGGGATACCTCTTCTCTTTCTTTTTTTCCTCTCTATTTTCCTGTACTTCGGACTTCCCTTTATTAGTATTCTCTATGCTTTTGTTCTATCTTCAATTATTGTGCTATGCTCGACCGGCTACTATGGATACAGGGTAATTGGATTAAACCCGCTTTCTTTAGGGGGAAGCTCACACCACTCTTCACTTCTGAAATTCTCCAGCTCAGCGTTTCTCCTCGGCCTGATGCAGACTATTTTCTGTTGGACGGACACGCTTATGCTGGGAAGATATTCCGGCCCGGCAGAGGTGGGGATATACAATATCAGTGTCCTGCTTGCCAGCACTCTGACCTTTCCTTTTATAGCGCTCGGATTCGTATTCATGCCTATCGCCGGAGAAATGTTTGTAAATAGACAACTGCCTGAGCTTAAAAAAACATATCAGGTGCTTACAAAGTGGATATTTGCGGCAAGTCTGCCACTGTTTTTCATATTATTCTTCTTTCCGGAAATGACTATAACATTTCTCTTTGGAAACCGGTTTCTAGAGTCCGCGCTGCCCCTGCGCATTCTCTCCTTAGGTTTTTTACTCCAGACTCTTATGGGGACAAGTGTTGTCCTCATGATGGTAACAGGTCTTTCCCGGGAAATCCGGAATATTTCGATATTTGGAACTCTCCTGAACCTTGCACTCAATTATATGCTTATCAAACTCCTCAATTTGGGGCTTGTTGGAGCATCGGCAGCGACCATGCTTTCCTATGTCACGATCAGCACCATCAATTTAATCATCCTTCACAGAAGATATGGAATTAAACCTTTTACGGTCAGGTATATAAAACCTGTTTTCGGTTCCATGGTTATAGGAGTGATTTTATACATTATTGCAAAGGCGCTCCCACTCTACTTATGGATGCTACCCGTGTATATGATTCTTTTTTTGACAGGGTATCTTTTCTCGCTCATACTGATGCGAGGTCTTGAAAGGGAAGATATCTCTATCTTTGAACTAATTTCCGAAAAAACTGGGCTGAAAATGCAAGGCTTGAGAAGCTTTCTTCATTTACTGACAGTAAAGAGGACACTTTGATATAATATTGAAAAGAAGATGGAAACTTGGGAAAACCGAATAATTATTTGATATGACATTATTAGAAAAACTTAAACGATTTGGCAGAAGCCTGTATAGTGCTCCTTTGAACTATCCACTGTCTTTTCAGCTTAAGAATATGCCTCGAAATATATTTGTACGTACTGTCAAGGCGATAATTTACAGCTTCCTGGAAGAAGGCTATGAAGTATTGACAAATGAAAGAATAGTTGAGATACCTTTTGTATTTCAAAACCTCGACTTGCCGCAAAAGTCTGCCATTCTCGACTTTGGATGCTGTGAAAGTATGGTGTCCATAGAACTTGCAAGCTTGGGATATAACGTAACAGGCGTAGACATCAATGAGTATCCTTATACCCATCCCAATTTTAACTTTATAAAAATCAATTTCCTGAATAATGCGTTTCATGATGAATGCTTTGATGCTATTATTGCTATTTCTGCTATTGAACACTGCGGTCTTCCGGCCTATGGGTCACAAGAATTTTCAGACGGGGACTATAAGGTCATTAATGAGATGTATCGGATTCTTAAGAAGGACGGGAAAATTGGCCTGACTGTTCCATTCGGGGAAAAAGGGTTGATTGAAGGGCCCTGCGGGCAAAGAATCTATGATTATAATTCATTAATCGCGTTGTTAAGCAATTTTAAGATTCTTAAGGAAGCTTACTTCATAGGGATAGACAAAAAATATTGGCTGCCATCTACCAAAGAAGGTTTATGCAATTTAGACTCTGCTTCAAAAGGATTTACGCAAGGGGTCGCGTGTATTTATGCATCAAAATAAATTTATAAATAACCTGGAGTGAACACTTGACCGGCAAGCCTTCCACTCATAAGCGAGTGTTATTTGTGAATCCTGCAAAAGAAAACGGGTACTATGCTGACCGCGTTCATATGGGCTTTTCACTTCTGGGACAAATATTATTACAATCAGGTTGCCAGGTCAAGGTAGTGGACTACTCTTTTTTGAAAAGCATTGAGTGCGAAACAATAACAATCCCGCATATTGAGGATGTTATTTCGGATTTTAAACCGGATGTCATAGGCATATCGGTTTTCTCATATTTATATGATGAGTCGCAAAAAATGATAGAGCAGATCGTCAGATGCTGCAACATTCCAATTATTGTTGGGGGTCCACATGTAACCTTGTTTCCCGAAGATTTTTCTAATGATAAACGAGTCAGTTACATAGTTAGAGGTGAAGCTGAAGCAATTATAACCACATTGATAAATTCCGCTGTACGGGAACCATTACCAGTAGTAATGAACAGTCCTGTCCCAACTCCCGAACAAATACCCGCAATAAATCTCGACATTTTTCATGAAAGCCGCCATTTAAAAAATTACCAAATCCAATTGAGCAGAGGGTGTCCGTTTAATTGCAGTTTTTGCACTATAGATTTTATTGCAGGCCGAAAAATGCGCGCACGCGACCTGGATTATTGTATTGATCAGATTGTGGAGGCAAAGAAGCTTTACCCTAACCTACAGTGTATAGCAATAACCGATGATTGTCCCACATTTAACGGTGAAAGGTTTAAAGATTTTTTAAGGAAACTCGCTGAAAGAAGAGTTGACGCCTTTCTCGCAGTTGATAATATGAGGGCGGATCTCATTGACGAAGAAATGCTTAAACTTTATATTAAAGCTGGCGGCCAAAGTATTTGTTTGGGTGTTGAGAGTGCAGATACTGAAGTGTTTAAGATGCTACATAAGGGCGAATCGCTTTATACGATTATAAATGCAGCAAGGCTGGTTCACAAATATAATCTCCAGTTAGGCCTTTGTTTTGTTATTGGGTTGCCCGGGGATACTTTAGAAAAACAGCAGAAATCCGTCAAATTGGCAAAAAAATTGAGAGCCGACTACATATTTTGGAATGTATGCGTACCGTGGCCTGGGACAGAGGTTAATGAATGGTTCAAAAAAAACGGCAAGATAGGGGAAATTCGTAACTTTTCGCCTCTTATCGATTCAAACCTAAACTTTAAAGACCCGCCTGCTGAATCTGACATTTTCAAAAAAGAGGATATAGTTAAAGCGTGGCTGGTCGCAAATATGGAAACCTGCAGTCTTTCAATAATTGCTCTGCGCAACGCTCGTAACATTCCGGCATTTATGCTGAGATTATTATATTTGACCCGTAAATATAAACTCTATAAATCATCATTTATTTTCGTATGGAAATTATTTACATCTAAAATGTGGTTTGAAATAAAAAAAAGGCTAAAGGTTTATAGGTGGAAGAAAAAAAGAGAAAAAATTGCAAAATATTCTGTTGAAGAACACATAAAGGCATGAACATAGCCGTAGACGCTTTTCCTCTCTCCATGACACATTCGACGGGAATCTCGAATTATTTAAATAACATATTGGACCATCTATTAACTATTGACAATAAAAACGACTACTTTCTATTTTGCAAAGAGCATTTCCAAATTACTGAGAGTATAAATTTAAGGGTTAGGTCCGGGTCTCACACCGGAAAAAATTCCTCATCCCATGTCAACACCCTGTGGCTTTTCAGTAGTGGTATGCAAATTATGAAGCGAGACAAGATTGACATTTTCTGGGGAACCAGACAGATGATCCCTCCGTTCCTGCCACGCTGCATTGGAAAAGTGCTCACCGTATACGATCTGGTCTGGCATTATTTCCCCGAAACGATGGGAGGCTATAACCGTTTTGTTTTAAATGTGCTTGCAAAGAGGTCCATAAAGTCTGCTGACCACATCATCACAATATCTAAAGCCACGGCCAGCGCCCTCTCGGAGGTTACGGGCGTTTCTCCAGAGAAGATAAGCGTTGTCTATCCTGCCGCCGACAGGTATAAACCACTGGATAAGACAGCCGCGGCAAATTATATTGCAGGGAAGTACGGGACCTCGGTAAATTACGTCCTCACTGTGAGCACTGTTGAGCCGAGAAAAAATTTGATAACTCTGTTGAGGGCTTTCGCAGAATTAAAAACCGGCGACATCCAACTCCTCATAGCCGGTGCATCAGGATGGAAAAATACAGACATATACTCGGAATATAAAAAACTTGGCTTTTCAGAAAAAAAGGTTAAATTCCTTGGATATGTGCCCGACGAAAACATGAACGACCTATACTCCGGCGCTTCCCTGTTCGTCTTTCCTTCTATTTATGAAGGTTTCGGCATACCGCCTCTTGAAGCCATGGCTTCAGGCACGCCGGTAATAGTGTCCAATTCGTCTTCCCTTCCAGAGGTTGCCGGGGATGCAGGCATCCTGCTTGATCCGCTGGATGAAACAGGATGGCGAAACGCTATACTCAAAGTGTTGTCGGATGTATCCCTTCAGAAAGAGATGATAAAAAAAGGCCTCGCGCAGGCAAGTATTTTTTCATGGGAAGAGGCTGCATCACAGACTTTAAAAGTCTTTGGGAAGTTTGTTTAAATATATTTTTACAAGATAAGGAGGCAATTTTGGGTAAGAAAGCTCTCGTAACAGGCATAACCGGTCAGGACGGAGCATATCTGTCAAAGCTGCTGCTCGAAAAAGGCTATGAGGTCTATGGCGCGTTCAGGCGCACGTCTGATCTTAATATGGGTCGGATGAAGTTTCTCGGCATCGACAACGATATAAAGTTTGTTCCTTTTGAACTCCTCGAGTTTAGCAATATTCAAAGGACGCTCGAAGCCATTAGGCCCGACGAGGTTTATAACCTGGGAGCGCAGAGTTTTGTCGCACTTTCTTTCGAGCAGCCTGTTTTTACCGCTGATGTCACCGGTCTTGGCGTGCTCCGGCTGCTGGAGGCTGTACGCGCCGTCAATCCGCATATACGCTTTTATCAGGCATCGAGCAGCGAGATGTTCGGCAAGGTAAGGGAGACCCCCCAAAATGAACAGACCCCCTTTCATCCGCGAAGCCCTTATTCAGTGTCAAAACTTTTCGGGCACTGGATAACTGTAAATTACCGCGAATCTTATGATATGTTCACCTGCTCCGGCATCCTTTTTAACCATGAGTCCCCCCTGCGGGGACTTGAGTTTGTCACGCGGAAAATAACGCATGCGGTAGCAAAAATAAAACTGGGGCTTCAGGAAAAACTTTCTCTTGGCAATCTGGATTCGAGGCGTGACTGGGGATATGCGGCTGAATACGTGGAGGCAATGTGGCTTATGCTCCATCAGTCCGAACCTGACGACTATGTAATTGCAACCGGTGAAACTCACAGCGTCAGGGAGTTTGCCCAGGCGGCATTCATGGAGGTAGGGATAGAGCTGGAATGGACCGGAGACGGGATTCACGAAAAAGGGGTAGACAGGTCCACTGGCAAGACTCTCGTAGAAATAGACCCTCAATTCTTCAGACCGGCTGAAGTAGAGGTTCTCACAGGAGATTATTCCAGGGCAAAGACAAAACTCGGATGGGAACCGAAAACAACATTCAATGAACTGATAAAAGTCATGGTGCAGCATGACATAAGTATTGCGGAAAAAGGTTGACCTGCATGTATCCTTCTTCATGAAGATACTTCATCTCATATACGACCACTGCCGCAACCCCTGGGTCGGCGGAGGAGGAGCGGTAAGGGCCTGCGAGATATGCAAAAGGCTCGCGAGCAGGGGCCATGAAGTTACCATTGTCAGTGGGAACTATCCCGGGGCCGCCAACTATACAGAAGACAGACTCCGGTTCATTTTTGCCGGCAGCAGGAAAAACTATGTGTTGAGCACCTTTTCCTATGCTCTGGAAGCCGCTTCGCTTGTAAAAAAACAGGGGCCGGGATTCGACATTATTGTCGAGGATTTTGCCCCCTGGAATCCGGTTTTTTCAGCATTCCTGACAAAAAAACCGGTTGTGCTTCATATCAATCATCTTGAAGGCATTAATGTCCTTAGAAGATGGTGGCTTGGCGGTCTTCCGTTCTTTCTGATAGAAAAATTCTATCCGCTGCTTTTCAAACACGTAACTGCACTTTCAGAAGAGACAAGAAAAAAAATCCGTATTCCCGATGCGCCGCTGGTTCCCGCAGGTATTGACGAAGATTTTTTTAAAGAGGACAGCTTGCTGAATATCAAGGGCCGGGTCTCCTCAAAGGCGCCGACTCTGGGAGGTGCTGATAAATCAGACTCTCCGCTGCTCTACGTAGGCAGACTCCATATCAAAAACAAGGGACTCGATACGCTCCTCGCTGCCATGAAGGGTCATAACATAAACCTGCTTATCGCAGGCAGGGGCAGTGATGAAGCTCGCTTGAAACAAATGATAATGAGATTTGGTCTTAAAAATGTTGCCTTAGCCGGTTTTGTGGGCGAAAGCGAAAAGATAGCCATGTTACATAATTCGCAGGCACTGGTTTTACCATCAAGATTTGAGGGCTGGGGCATTGTTGTCCTTGAGGCCGCTGCGTGCGGCAAGCCTGTAATTGTAAGCGATATCCCTGAACTGCGGTATGCTGTTGATGCAGGGTTCGGCATATCATTCAAGACAGGGGATGCGAAAGACCTTGCTCAGAAAATAAAATTTCTCATCGAAAATGAACCTTTGAGAAGAGAGATGGGGCAGAAAGCTCGCGAATATGCAAAGGACTATACCTGGGACAGGATATCACTCGATTATGAACAGCTTCTTCTAAAAATAATAGAAAGCAGGTAATGGCCAAAAGAAACAAAAAGAAGATTTTTCCCTATTACCCATTACCCATTACCTAGTACCTGTCTTTATGCTATACTAACCGACAGTGCAAAAGATACCTTAGACTTTTATCGAGGCTTGGGCAGAGTCGTAAAATAAGGCTGCAGGAGAGAGTTGCGTGAAAGGTGTTCGGGCAAGGATCGGAGTTAATTGTTTTATTTTAAGTCTTTTTTTAGTGTTCGTGCATCTGTTTGCCGGACCTGTCTATTCTGACGAACTCCCGGTCGTTACCGCCATCGAGATAAAGGGCGTAAAACGCATTGAAGAAGGCTCGGTAAAGGCAAAAATATCCCAAAAAATAGGGGCGCCGTTGTCTAATGAAAAGACTTCTGACGACATCAAAGCCATTTACAAAATGGGCTATTTCGATGATGTAAAGGTCGATTTAGAGCCATTTGAGGGCGGCCTTAAGCTGATCTATATGGTTGAAGAAAAACCAACCATTATAAAGGTGGACTTCCAGGGAAACAAGGAATATGATGACAATAGTCTTAAGGAAAAGATTACACTTACCGCCGGAGCAATATCAGACATAACCCTTATCAACGATAATACAGTAAAATTAAGGGCCTACTATGAGGATGAGGGTTACTATCTCGCAACGGTTGTCCCTGTTCTGAGAAAGGCCGGTAAGGGTGAAGTCGTATTGACCTTCCAGATCAATGAAGGAGAGAAGGTCAAAATCAGGGATATCATTATCGAAGGGAATAAAGCGCTCTCAGCCGGCAAAATCAAAGGGGCCATGAAGACTAAAGTAAGGGGCCTGCTCTCCTGGATCTTCGGCACCGGTTACTACAAAAAAGAAGAGATGAGGGCCGATGTTGATCGCATAAGGGACCTTTATTATGACAACGGTTATATTAAAGTCACAGTAGGTGAGCCTGTATTGCAACTCATCGATAACAAAAAAGGAATGAAAATTACCATTCCGGTTTCAGAAGGAGAACAGTTCAAAGTATCCTCGGTAGAAATCGCCGGCAACCTTGCTTTCAAAGAAGATGAATTGAGAAAGATCATCAAGTTTTCGCCCGGCAAGGTTTTCGATAAATCGGAACTGTCAAAGGATGTAGTCGCTATCAGCGACAAGTATTCAAACAACGGCTATGCGCTTGTATCAGTATTCCCTGACCTTGTACCCGATGAAGACAAGAAAACAGTGCGGGTTATCTTCAAGATTACCGAGGGCGATAAGTACACTGTCGGCAAAATCTCCATATCCGGCAACACGAAAACAAGGGACAAAGTAATACGCAGGGAAATCAAACTTGATGAGGGCGAAACTTTTGATGCTTCTTCTATAAAACGAAGCTACGAGCGTTTGAAAAACACGCAGTTTTTCGAAACAGTCGACATCGCGCCAAAACCGCGGCCTGAAGAAAAAATAGTAGACCTTGATGTTGCTGTTAAAGAGAAGTCGACCGGCTCCATAAGCGTCGGCGGCGGATATAGCTCCATTGACCACTTTGTCGCCATGCTGGAAGTGGCCCAGATCAATCTTGACGGCACGGGACGTGGGCTGAAACTAAAGGGAGAACTCGGCGGTAAAAGTTCTTTTTACGAAATATCCTACAAGGACCCCTGGTTTCTGGACAAACTTTTATTATTCAACGCCAGCATTTATAAAACATACCGGGTATATGGAGATTTCGACAGCAAAGCGACCGGTTTTAGCGTGTCCCTTACTAAAAACCTGAGTGAATACTGGGGAGTTTCGTTAGGATACAATCTGGAGCAGGCAAACATTTATAATATCAGCAGCAGTGCCTCCCCGATCATAACAGATCAGGCGGGGACAAAAGTAACCAGCGCCATCAGTCCTGGAATAGCCAGGGACACCCGGGACAACTATCAAGACCCGACAAGGGGCTCCCGTAATGCGCTCGGATTCACATTTGCAGGATTAGGGGGATCAAATGACTTCTTCAAAGGAATCGCTGACTCTGCCTGGTATTTCCCTGTCACCGGTTCTACAACATTCATGGTAAGGGGCAGGATAGGATATTCGGCTGGTTTGTTTGGCAAGGAAGTGCCATTATACCAGCGGTTCTATCTCGGCGACATTAATACGATCCGGGGAATAAACTATGGGGATGCCGGTCCAAAGGATGTTAATGGCCAGCCCTTCGGAGGATTAAGTGAGCTTATTTTCAATACCGAGTATATTTTCCCTATTGTATCTGAATATAAGTTCAAAGGACTCGTCTTTTTTGATGCGGGCAGAGCGTATGGTGTAAATGAAACGTTTGGCACTAATCTCGACTACACGTCCGGGTTCGGGATACGATGGCTTTCCCCCATGGGTCCGATAAGGGTTGAGTGGGGCCTTAATCTGAACAAGAAGCCAGGTGAGGCCTCAAGCAAGATCGGATTTACTTTTGGCTCATCATTTTAAAAACATAGGTAATGGGTCATAGGTCATAGGTAATGGGTCATAGACGAATAAAAATAAAGTTTCGGAACTATCTATAACCCATAACCTATGACCTATGACCTGTATTTTAAAAAAACTTGGAGGATTCGATGAAAAAAATTATTCTGGTGATGATCGTTGGATTTGCGGTGCTTTTAAATGGCGCCCTGTCTCGTGCTAACGCAGCTGATATAAAAATAGGCGTCGTTGATATAGAAAAAGCTGCAAACGACTCCGAAGAGGGGAAAAAAGCGAGAAGCAATCTAAATGAGTTGGCTTCTTCATTGAGATTGCCGATCGATAAAAAAATCGCGGAGATCGATAAGATGAAGAGTGACCTGGATAAACAGGGGTCTCTCATGTCTCCGGATGCAAAAAAATCAAAGATAGAAGACGTGGAGCGCTCGGAAAGAGAATATCAGAGGATGATGTCGGATGCGAACCAGGAGTTACAGAAAAAACAGAGAGAATTAACAGAGTCGGTATACAAACAAATAATTGAAGTGGTCGCGAAGTACGGACAGGAGGAGAAGTACACCGTTATTCTGCCGTTGACGTCATTGCCTTATAGTGATAAAACGCTTGACCTTACCGATATTATAATAAAAAGATTCAATGAGTCCAAAGTTACTAAGAGCAAATAAGCTTATTAGTAAGTGGGTTTATAGGCATATGAGCATACTGGTTAATGAACCTCTGAGGAGTAAGAGTTTATGAGAATGAGCATCTGCTCATTACTCAAGCACTCAAAGAAAATCACATGAAACTGGACGAGATTGCCGGGTTGATTTGCGGCGAGGTGAAGGGTGAGGGGTCCGTTGAAATAAACGGAGTTGCTGGAATTTCCGATGCCCGGGAGGGAGATATTACGTTCCTTTCGGGCACGAAACTCCTTGCGCAACTGAGGGAGAGCATGGCGGCAGCTGTACTGGTTAAGGACTTCATTCCGGAACTTCAGAAGCCGCAAATTAGGACAAAAAATCCGCTCTATGCCTTTGCCAGGCTCCTTAAACATTTTTACGGCAGGACTATACAACACAAAGGGATCAGCAAAAATGCGTTTATTTCCGGAGACGCTGAGATAGCCGCGAATGTCGCTATTTACGATTTCACGTATATTTCTGACAAGGTAAGAATAGGTGAGGGGTCTGTAATCTTTCCGGGAGTATTTATAGGTGAAGGTTGCAGTATCGGTGAAGAGTGTACTATTTACCCAAATGCGACTATAATGGAAAACACCGTTATCGGCAACAGGGTAATCATTCATCCTAATACTGTCATAGGCTCTGACGGGTTCGGATATGTTTTTGAGGAAGGAAGACATAATAAGATACCCCAGGTTGGGAAGGTCCTGATAGAAGATGATGTGGAAATAGGGGCCGGCGTTACTATTGACAGGGCCACAACCGGCGCTACCGTTATAGGCAAGGGAACCAAGATCGACAACCTTGTACAGATCGGTCACAACGTGCGGATAGGCAGCAATGTTATATTAGTAGCCCAGGTTGGAATAGCAGGGAGTTCCCGGATAGGCGATGGGGTTATGCTGGCAGGACAGGTAGGGGTTGCAGACCATGCTGTCATTCAAGCCGGAACAATGGTAGCCGCCCAGTCGGGTGTTATGAGTATGGCAGAGGTCAAAAGCGGCGTCTATGCCGGATACCCTATACTAGCCCACAGAGACTGGCTTAAGGCCTCAGCACTGTTTGCAAGATTGCCGGAGCTGAAAAAAAGAATTGAGGAGCTTGAGAAAAAGATGAAAGACCGTGAAACGTGAAACGAAAAGGCCGTCACACGATTCACGTCTCACTGCTTTTTTAGTGGAGGAGAACTGATGGAGATTAAGGAAATATTGGCTATTCTGCCGCATCGCTATCCCTTTTTGATGGTTGACAAGGTAATTGAGCTGGAAACTGACGTCAAGGCAGTCGGGATAAAAAATGTGTCTGTGAACGAGCCTTTTTTTCAGGGGCACTTCCCAGGCAATCCCGTAATGCCCGGAGTGCTCATTGTTGAGGCATTGGCACAGCTAGCTGGAATACTTGCTTTCAAATCAGGCGTAATTCCGGGGAAAACAGTATATTTTATGAGCATAGAGAAGGTCAAATTCAGAAAGATTGTCATACCTGGAGACCAGCTAAGGCTTGAAGTCAATGTCATGCACAAAAGAGGCAATGTATGGAAATTTGCGGGGAATGCGTTTGTCGGAGACAAGTTGACGTCAGAGGCTGAGTTTACCGCAATGGTTTCCGATAGAGACCTATAGGAGGATGGATGTCACGAGAAATTCATAAAACAGCAATTGTCAGCCAGAAAGCCGAGATTGCCGATAATGTTTGTGTAGGTCCCTTTTGTGTGATAGGTGAAGGAGTAAATATCAAAAAGGGCTCAAAGCTTATTTCGAATGTGATTATCGAAGGAAATACCGAGATCGGCGAGCACTGCACTATTTACCCTTTTGCCACGATCGGGTTGCCGCCGCAGGACCTTAAATACAAGAACGAAAAGACAGGCGTTAAGATCGGCAAACACAATATCATTAGAGAATACGCCTCAATACATAGAGCTTCAGTCGCCGGAGATGGTTTGACTGAGATTGGAGATGCAAACTTCCTTATGGCCTATGTCCATGTTGCCCATGATTGCAAAATCGGCTCTTCGATTGCAATGGCTAATGCGGCCACTCTTGCGGGCCATGTCGTCGTGGAGGATTTTGCGTTCATAGGGGGCGTTGTAGCCATCCACCAGTTCACCCGCATAGGGGCCTATTCAATGGTTGGGGGGTTCAGCGGTATTGGACAGGATATCCCCCCTTATACTATGGCTTCGGGGTCCCGTGCAAAACTCTATGGGCTTAATGTGATAGGTCTGAAAAGACACGGGTTTACAGACGAGGCAATTAACAATCTCAAAAAAGCCTATAAAATCCTCTTCAGAGAAAAACGGACCCTGAAGGACGCTCTAAAAAAGATCGAATCAGAACTTGCGGGAGTAAAAGAGGTCGAGAGGCTTGTGGAGTTTGTGGAGAAAAATAAAAGAGGCATATGCAGATAGGTATAATTGCCGGGGCCGGTGACCTCCCTGAGATTATAGCAAGAGATGCAAAAGAACGCGGCTACAAAGTTATTACCATAGCGCTGGAGAATCTGGCATCTCCAGTGCTCAATGACCTTTCTGATGAGATCCAATGGCTTAATGTCGGCAAATTAGGCGCCCTTATAAATACATTAAAAGACGCCGGGATCTGCGAAGCCATAATGGCCGGGAAGGTCCCGAAGTCACTCCTTTATAAATCAAAAATCACACCTGATTTGAGGGCAATCAAGCTTCTATTTTCGCTTAAAGATAAGAGCGACGATGCGATCCTGAACGCGCTCGCTGATGAACTGGCAAAAGAAGGAATTACCATCATAAACACAACATCCTTCAGCCCCCACCTTCCGACGCCTGCAGGGGTCCTGACCAAAGAGCCCCCTTCAAAAGGGGAATGGGCAGATATCGAGTTCGGATGGAAAATTGCCAAGGCAATTGGTGAGATGGATATTGGGCAGACCGTTGTTGTAAAAGAACAGGCAGTGATGGCAGTGGAGGCTATCGAGGGCACCGACGAGGCTATACGCAGAGGAGCGAAATGGGGAGGCGCTGGGACGGTCGTGGTTAAAGTGAGCAAGCCCCAGCAGGACATGAGGCTGGATGTGCCGGTTATCGGTCCAGCCACTCTGCAGGCAATGATTGACGTCAGAGCGCGCGTCCTTGCTATAGAAGCGGAAAGAAGTATAATTATACATAGAGACAAATTAATTAAGGAGGCAGAAGAATCCGGCATCTCAATTGTCGGGTTATCGGCGCTAAAGACAAAGTGACTCATATAGCCGCTATCAAAGCCGGCATACATACAGTCAATAAAAACTGGCAGTTGCTTTTTGTGCAGTTTGTAGCATTTGTACTGAGCGGTTTGAGCTTTTTTATTATTGTAGGGATGCCCATAGCCATCGCCTTTATCATATTCGGGCTCGACCTGACGGAAATACTGCGGCTTAAAGACCTGATAAGCGTTTTCCGGGGATCTGCGGAACTCCTGAATAAATACTTTGCTATGGCACTTATCATACTTTGCAGCCTTCTTGTTTATTTGGCGGTTATCCTTGTCGGATGGGTCTTTGCGCTGGGTGGAACAATCGGGATCCTTGCCAAATCAATCCTTCACGAGATCACTAAATTCAGTCTGAAAACCTTTTTCGCCGAGGGAAGACGGCTCTTTGTGCCTTTGTCCCTGTTTTCATCCGTAATCGGCATCATGTTCCTGCTTATTGCCTTCTTCCTCGGCATTTTAGTCGGGGCAGCTTCAACCATCATTGACATTGCCAAAAGCTACGAAGCAACGTTCGGTCTATTTATCAGTTTTTTCTGCTCTCTGGTCCTCATGTCAGTAGGGATTGCCCTGATTCTGCTTACACTCTCGATAGCAACATACGGAGTAGCCTGCCTTGTATTTGAGAAACCCAGGTCTGTACAAGCTATAAAAGAAACTGTAAAGTATCTCTTTACAAAACCCGCTGCTATAGGCTTTTACAGTCTTGTAATGCTGGGATATATGGTAATCGGATTTATCGTTATTCTGATAGGAGCTCCCATGACCTTTGTTCCTGTCATCGGACCGCTGCTTTCGCTGCCCTACCAACTGCTTATGTATATGTTCCATGGGTATTTAAGTCTTGTTATGCTGGCCTCTATATTCCATTATTATAAAGGTGCTCCGTCCGCAGATTCCCAGCCGTCCACAGAGGCTGCCGATATTTCCGAGCACACAGAAGTTGCGACTGAACCACCTCCTGATCAGTCGGAAGGGACTCAAGCAGGCTGACCCCGAACAGGCTTTCAAAGGATTCCTTTATATACACCCTGAATGCTTGCGGACTGAAATCATGAACCAGATCCTTTAACCCAGTAAAATCCTCCTCTTTGACCGTTGACCGTTGGCCGTTATTTTTAAATACCGCTGCAAGCGCTGTAAAATCTACAGTGTACGGCACCGAACCCTGCTGTAGGAAACCGTCCCCCCATCGTTTCTGGGCCGAGCCTATCAGTTTTTTGCCGTTGATGGTGATTTCCCCGTAGGAAGTGGATTGAAAACAGAGCGGGCTTCTCTCAGGATTGCTTCCCCTCCCGCGCCTGGTTTCCATCTTAACAGATAGTCCCAGCCGCTGCAGTCCGAGAGAAAAAGCAGTGCTGATTTTCCTGTACGCATCGAGAAGGCCCTGAGAAAACAAACCCTCGTTTTTTGCCGAGAAACTGTAGGTAAGCTCCTCGCCGTGAAGAATGCCCCTGCCCCCGGTCGGCCTTCTCACAACCTGTACATCATTGGCAGCGCAATAGCTCGTATCGAGATCTGTGATTTTCTGAAAGGCCCCAAGGCTGACTGAAGGTTGACGCCAGCCGTAAAAACGCAGCGTTGGAGGCGAGTCTCCTCTGCGAACGGCTGCAGCAATGGCCTCATCAAGAGCCATATTATATGCGGCCCCGCAGCGGCCTGATTCTATCAGTCTCCATATAATCATTTTCAAAAATTAACCACAGAGGCACAGAGACACAGAGAAAATCATACTTAAAGATTAAGAAATAAAAAAGTGAGATCTTAATATATTTTGAATTTTTCTTTCCTCATTGCAAATGTTTTTCTCAGTGCCTCCGTGTCTCTGTGGTTGGTGTTGTCCTGTTTTTTTATTCAAAGTCCGCATAAATCTCGCCGAATTTTATTCCCGCAATCATCGAGTGTTTGTACTTGGCCTTAAGGTGATTCTTTGATTCGGCAAGTTCATTTGATTTATTGCCATTTTCCCGTCCAAGGTATGCCTCTATAAAAGCAGCAAGGTGGTCGGTAGCCTTAACAATCTCCCCATCTCTCGGACTATACTCATCTTTGTTAAACTCCCTGCTGATTTCATCGGATGATATGTTTCTTATCGTATTGTTCATCGTTATGATACTGGAAAACTCGCTTTCAGTGAACATCCGCATTTCAGAATGCCAGGCCTCGGGTATCAGCGCATATACTTCCTTCTCCATCTGCTCCTTTTCATACTTCTTGATCAGATCTTCAAACCCCTCAAAAGACGTCTTTACAGGAGAAATAATATCCCGCGTCAGGACTTCCGGCAGATCATGGAATCCTTGCCGGAGAACGGGACACGAAGGTGCTGTCAGCCATGCGTGATCCACGGTGTAAAAACACCGAAGAAACCATAGCCCGTTCCTTACAGGGGAACTACCGGCAAGAGCATCTGTTCAGCCTGCGCCAGGCAGTCGAACTCTACGAGTTCTACCAGATAAAGATCAGTGACTGCGACCGGCAGATATTGGCACAGCTCAAAGACTTCGATGTTTCAAACGATAGT
>CAWHNC010000052.1:0-15257 GCA_963830245.1 Nitrospirota bacterium | reverse complement strand
AGGCCGAGCAGATAATCGGAAACTTTGGTGCTCACATCCTTGCTGTTCCAAATAATGTCGTAAAGAGGTTTCCTTATTGTTTCCATGGCGGCAGTTCCTGTGGGTAAGTAGGTGTAGGGTCGAGAGCCGGGATATCCAGGATCACCCCTGCCGGAAGCAACGATGAGTTTTTAATGCCGTCAGGGAGCAGGGGATTCGCTTTTATAATGTCCTTATAGTAATCTGCCTGCCCGTAGAACTTGATGGATATCTGGTCCCACCTGTCGTTCTGAATAGTGCTGTATTGCATCAGTTATACTCCTTAAGCGCGATATCGAACTCTATAACGCGCGGGTTGCCGTCACCATCGACTTCCTTCCATGTTTCTGTGATTGATTCGACCACAAAATCTCCGAACGCCTCATCGCCTACAGCGAAAGGCAGCGGCTCCTCATTGTCTGCCGCGTCCGCCAGCCTGGTGATCTCTGTAAGCGGCACACAGAAAGAATCGAGAAATCTGCCGCTGAAAGCAATAACATCAAGTTGACGACCGAGGCTTTGCAATTTTGACTTGCCGCTGACGATTTCATGCTCCGCATATTTCCATGTGCGCTGCCTTCTCAGTTCGTCAATGCTGTTAGAAAAATCTTCCGAGAACTCAAATGCTATATCTCCAAGAGCACCGATCTCCATTACCAGGCCATCCTTTCCTTATTGACTCCGTGATTCTCTATAAGCCTCATGATCTCATCTTTGTGCTGCTGCAACAGTTTTGAAAAATCCTGCCTGTCCCGCTCCGTAGCGGCTCCGGTAATATTGACAGTGGGGTTATAGGTGATCACTACCGGACTGCCGGATGATTGTTTCGAGGCTGCCGACTTTTTCATGGCTTCCGTCACCGGCATTGTTCTGACCGGATTTACAAGGGGCGAAGCAATTGCCCTAATAGGATCAATCACCTGTCTGACGGGCTGTAACAGAGGTTGCATAGCCATCCTCGCGGCCTGCATCTTCTGCGTGACCGTCTGTACCAAAGGCATCGGCGTCGACGGCTTGACTGGCTGCATAGCCTGCTTCATCCTCTCTGTAGCCATGCGCATTGCATCCACCATTGGACCGGGCTTCATTGCCCCGGCAATCGTACCGATAATATTGACCTTGTGCAGATCGCTGAGAGGGCCTTCCTTGGCCGGAGAGAAGGGCAGGTGATTGCGGATCCGCTGCGCCAGGCTCTTCACCGCCTCGATTGGCTTGTTGATCATTGACATCATCCCCTGGTAAAGACTGTTGACGATATTTGCGCCAGCCGAGAGCATTTTGTAGGGCAAAGTCAGTACCAAACTCAATATGCCGCCTATCGCTCTGCCGAACCTCACGCCGAGATTCTCCGCTGCTTTGCCGGTATCATTTACAGGTGCTATAAGCCATTTGATAAGGCTATATATCATCTTCAGCGGCCATATAATCGGGGTTAAGATAAAAGAAAACTTCTTAAAGATATTCCAGGCAGGCTCCAGCCCTTTCAATCCTTCCTTGAGACCTGTCCAGAGTCCCCTGAAGAAACCTGATATGGGGCCCCAAAATTTATATATGAGAAACGCAGCTCCGGCAATAGCCACGCTGATCCATCCGATGGGCGTCGTAAAGAGCGCAATCGAGAAAGCCCTGACCCCTACTATAGCTGCCCTCAGTCCTGCCAGAAGAGTTGTGCCGAATGCCCTTGCCATATTCTGCAGGCCGCCTATTGTCAGGAAGTTGGCCCTGAATGCCGCAAGCTGAGCAACGGTCCATGTCCTCACAGCGCCTACTGCTTCCAGGATTCGGAGTTTCGTAGTCATGAGCCAATACTGCATCGCATTCCAGAAGCCGCCCCTGTACTGGATGGCATCCAGCATCCTCTGATATCCGGCCAGCCTGAGCACCTCTGCAGCTTTTAGCCGCACCCAGGGGATTGCTATCTGTATATACTTTGTGAATGTCCCTACAGCGCCGATTCCGCCTGCAAGCAGCCTGGTAGCAGTACCCAATACCAACAGAGTACCACCTATGACCACCAGGGCAGCGCCTGCAACTGCTACAACTGCGCCGATAGCTCCTGCAAGCTTTTTATGCGCATCCACCCAGTCAATCATTTTGCCGAGAATATTATTCAGACTTCCCATTGCTGCGCCGAGGTGAAGTGTTTCAGAAATCGTCATGCCCAATTCCGCAAGGAAGGTCTTGCCCGTACCGCTCAATATCTTCCACTGCATTACCGTGCCGGATGTAATCTCTTGAATCTTCATCTGCATGTCGGCCTGTTTCTTCATCCTGTCGAGCATATCATTGAGCGCTTGCTCTCCACCCTGAGCAAGTAGCGTCAGCATCCTGCCCCCCTGCTCACCGAACAGTCCCTCTCCCAAAAGCATCTTTTCCCTCGAGGTCAGGTCCTTTATCTTTTCAAGCTCCTTTGTCATGTTCCGGATCCCGGCGAACTCGCCTTTCTTATCCCAAAAATCAAGAGATATATGATGTGTCTCAAGTATCTCCTCGGCCTTGCCGAATATCTGGCCTCTGTGCTTCACCTGTCCCACCTGCGCAATGCGCTGGAAAGCCATAGCGAGGTTGGTGCCGACCTGCGAGCCTTCCATCCCCTGCCGAGCGAAAACCCCCAGCATCGCGTTCAGATCATCGAGCTGGCCCAAGCCCTGTATCCTTATATTCTTGAGGGTCGGCCCAAGATACCTGTATGTTTCGAGCAGTTCGTCCGGCCTTAAGCCCGATGCATATTTCAGCCGCTGCATCTTGTCCATCATCTTGCCCATATCGCTGTCGGCGATCCCCAGGGACTCCCTGAATTTGGCTGCAAACATCGCAGCCTCTGTCGGCGCAAGATGCATGATCATGCCGAAATGTGCAGCAGACTTGGCAACGCCGCCGAGCATGGCCTCGACCTGGACGCCCTGTTCCCTGAGCGCGATCATCTCGTTGACATAATCTCCCGTCGACCCTGCCAATTCGATACCAAGGTCTTTTGAGAGGTCCAGTGTCTTTTGATATGCATTGCCGACAACCCCGGTCGAATCCATCATCGTGGTTTTCAGCTCTTTTTGCTTCTCTTCGAGATCAGCGAATGCCTTAATAGGCTGCGCCAGCGCTCCTGTTATCATCAGACCTGCGCCCATGGATTCGCGGCCTATCCGGTTCATGGTCTCCGACATGTTGCGCAATTTTTCCTGCACCCTATTCAGGTCGGATATTGAGTTATTGCACATCCCTTTCACCGCGCCCGACATCTTGTCTATTGCGGTAAAAACGAGACCTATCGTGAAGAGGTCCATCATGTGCTATACTTTGCTCATGAACTGGTTGGTGTTTATCATAGCGTGGCTCATTGCCCCTGCACTGGTAATAGCGGTTGCGTATATTTTCGCTGCCCTTTTAGGGTTCACCTTTGTCCTCATGCTCTTTCTCTGTGCCTTTTCTCTTTTCGGGTACCTGGTTTATAAGATCATCTGGTGGATACGCCTAACTCAAAACCCTATTCACAAAACCAATAGGAAATACCTGAAGGGGAGGCTTTCATACCTCCCCTTAAGTACCCGCATCAAACTTCAAAGACAGGTGTCATTGACTCACTGTACCTCATCGCCTCATCGATCCAGTACGACAGTTCCCCCCACTCCAGCTCCTCTACTTCTGAGAGCCGCCATCCGGTTGTTCGGCAGAGGTGGATGATGTGCCGGGCTGTCGGGAAATCAAATTTTGGGCCTTCTCCGACTGCATTGATAATCGTCATCACGTCATCAAGGGGCATCTCCCCCAGGTCCTCATATACAACCGGCTTGCCGTCGATCTGAGTGAGCGCAGAGGCCAGCGCGAAACTGAGTTCCATTGACGTTGCGTTTGCCCCCGCAACCTTTGCCGCCTTGATGAGGTCCTTGCCTTTGCCTTTCAGTATGGCCGCCTCCCGGCCGTCGCTGAGCTTCACCTTCTTTTTTATTTCCGTCGTTGCCTGCTTATCAGCCGTTTTCTCTTCCTCTCTTTTTTGTCATTTCGACTTTTCATTTTGCCCTGTTACATGCCGACGCCGACCGTACATCAGCGAGGATGTCCTGTCCCGTTGCCTTGTAGATATAGTAAAACTTGTCGATCTCCAGTATCTCAGTGCCGTCGATCTCCAGCTTGAAGTAGTGGGCAGCGTATTCCGCCTCGTGCTCTCCGTCCGCGCCCTGCTTGAACTCGGTCACTTTCACCTTCTTGAACAAGCCCTGGATGGTGATCTTGATCGGATAAATCATCATGGTGCCGCTCTGCTGGTCATCATTCTGCACAGCGGCCCGGATATCGAGCAGAGGAGCATATTGGGGGTTATAGATCACATTGGCGGAATCGACCGTAAGCGCCTTGAATTTGATCTTGCCCTCAAGCTTGTCTATGTGACCCTTCAAAGGTATTTCCATCAAGCCGGACATCCCGAACATTTTGGCTTCCACGACCTTGTGCGCAACCTCCGGGATCTCTATCGATGCCTTGCCCAGCCACTTGGCCCCATCCACATATACATTAGCGTCATTGATAATATTGGGTGTCTGCATGGTTAGCTACCTCCGAACAGGTTATTGAAGTAAGTCACGTCTACCTCAAGCACATACTCAATCGTCTCGGCAGGAGGCGGCGCAAGATAGGTTATGTAGAACCTGATGATGCCATAGCCAGGTCGGTCGCGGATTGTCCTGCTGCCTGAACCAGACCTTGGCCCCGATCAGGAAGCTGCGCCCGGCAAGTCCATTTTGTCGGCCAGATGTTCGTTGTGGAGACAACGGTCTCGATCACTGCTTGTTCATCGGGTCGTCCACTTTCTGCCAGGTCAGGAGCACGAGGTTGTTCTCTATCCAGTTGGCCATACGCCTGCAAGGGATGAAAGAATCCTTTATGTCAGTGTCTGCTGGGAAAGCGGTAGTGCGGTTGCCCCACAGCTTCCAGCCGGTGGAAAACCGGAACACAGTGACAATGCCCTGCGAGTTCAGATAATTGGCCTCATCTATAGAGAGGATGTTCAGAGGGCCGTCTATCAGCAGCGTCTGGTTGGAGGGGCTTTGATAGGGAACGCCCGTGTTGGCTATGTCCACTTTCGCCATCAGCCCAGCCGGCGTCGGCACAACAGCCACTGCGTCTGATCCCCCGAGAGCACTTGCGGCCGGCGGGATTCAAGGCATTCGGAGAAGCGAAGGTCGCCTTGTAAGGCAGCGCGTCCGCAGACTTAGTCACAGACGGCGGAATGTCGATACCGCCATTGCCTTGAAGAAGCCGTTCAGACTTTCGGCCTTGGCGATCATCGCATTGGCAACAACAGTGACCTGTGAGTAATTAGGCGCTACTTCACCGTGCCGACCACAACCCCGAACCTGGTAAAGACCTCATCGATCAGCTCAAGGCCGGTCCGCAACCCGGTACCTGCATCAATGCCGCCGATAATGTCATCGCTCACGACCTTTGAAACTTCCGCCCAGTCGTAACTCGTCTTGATCGACGCCGCTGCTGCGATAGAACCTGTCGACAGCCTGGTGATTGCTCCGCTTGGGTAATCAATCGTGTAATCGGTGCCCTTGACATATGTGGTGATACCGTCACTGCTCTTCACAACCTCATTTGCAACGCCCACATGCGCGAGGGGGATTTGGTCAGCGACAAATGTCCCTGCCTCAGCAGCCACGGATGATTTGTGGACTGCGGGGTCAAAGACGTTCACGAAAACTACCGGGCTGCCGCCGTAGATGTGAAGTATATCCTCGCAAATTGAGAAAGCGAATAGTCGGATTCACTCTCGCCCGCAGGCACGCCGCCGAAGGTGGTAACAAAGGTTTGATAGTCTGTTATAAGCTGCGATTGGTTTATGGGTTGATTGCTGCCGAGGGTCTGCACCGGGGCAGCTCCGACCGCAAAGGGCAGCGCGCTATCGCATGTGCTTACGCCCAAAATCGCTGTCGATAGTTCCTGAATGTATACGCCGTGTTGAAACGCCATTGTTTCTTACCTCCTTAGATTTTTACAAGCTCGCCGCTTTTGATAAGCAGTTTTACCTGGGCCGCATCTGCGGGCAGGTTACGGACCACCGAATTGGGCACGAGCTGATAAAACTTTGAGTTGTGATCGAAATGCTTGATTGTCTTGCCGATGTACCGGTAGGACGGAAGCACCTGTTCCTGTTGTTTGCCTGCGGCAGGCGCAGGTTTAGTGGCGCTTGCAGTCCCTGCCGACGCATTCGCTTTTGTCGATGCCGCCTCGTTCTCCTGCTGCTTGTCGCCCCCAGTGCCGGGGACCTCACTGCCCTGGGTCTTTGTGTCGGTGCTCTTGTCGTCTTTTGCAGCCATGTTGTTTTACCTCCTCTTAGGTTAATTCCGCATACGGGAAATATATGTGCACGTCATAACTCTCTTCATACAGGAAAGGCTTTTCTCCGCTGCCGTCACTCTCGTTCCTGAAATGCTGGCCGCCCGGACGCCTTATCCCTCTTGCGCTGACATGTCCTGCCTTTGGCGAATGCCACAAGACCCCTGAAACATTTTTTTCGAGTGAGACAACAGGGATGGATACAGGATCGTGGAAATAACGACCTAACCTGAAAGAAGCGCTCATGCATTCCACCAGGTAAAAATCCGGGCCGTCTCCATAGGCTGTAAGCGTAACCAACACACCCAATCTCGCGGTATACAGCTTGGCCGCTGCATTTTGCGTCAGTCCCTCTGACTGGAATTCCCAACCTGTCGGGGCCATGACCTTCAGATGCGGCTCCAGAAGTTTAACCTGCTGCGGTTCCAGCAGGGCCTTCAACCCGGTTTGGCGTTCGATATGGTCCCTGAAGAGTTCGAGTATGCCGATTACTTCTTTGGTTTTATCCATGCGTTGCATTTCTCCGTGACGACCTTCCTGTCAGTTGTATCGATATAAAAATGCCTTCTTGCCGGTATCGTGACCCTGTCTTTAAGGATGAAAAGTACAAAGGCCTCTCCTTTTTTCCCCTTTGCGCCCTTGAGGGACGCCATGAGAGCTTTGCCGCTTTTGGACTTCCATATGTTGTACCCGGCCTCTTTCATTCCCTCTATGCATTTGCCCGGCGTAAGACCGAACTTGCGCATCATCTGCCGCGTCTTGTAGCCCGCAGGGACATAGAGCCTCCTGGCTTTTTGGGGCCTGATTACGCCGCCTTCATGGATAAGCCTGCCCTGTATGGCTGCTGTGCCTACCACAGCCTTTGTATTGTCCGACCTGGATGTAATAGAGGCCGCGTATTGGCCTGTGTCACGGAGAGTCAGTCCGCCTTTCTTGAATGCCCTGGTAAGGGGCGCATTGTCCGGGCTTATGTTCCCCTGGATTTTGTTCTGAGAAGAAGATGTCATGTATTGTCCGATCTCCTTCATCAGTGCGCCTGCATTTACGGCCTTGTCAGCTATCGACCTGATCTTTGTCAGGTCTCGCATATCGATTTCGACCGATAGCATCTATCTGAACCCCTTCCAGTTGTCTGACCCTTTTTTTATGTAGCCCACCGGATCGACGGTCATTTTCTGGTTTGATTTCGGGCCGTCTATAAGGCCCTTCCCGACACAGTTGCCGTATTTGCCGCGCAGCAGGTCAAAGGCGTCCCTTCTCTTGTCCGCCGCTATTGCCTCATTTTCCGCATAACTGTACAACTCGTAGAGGGAAAGCCTTGTCAGGGCAGCGGTGTCTATATCATCCGTGTAATCCGGCTCGACCCCGCAGCTTCTGAGAGCCGCCCTTATGGCCAAATCCGCATTTTGGATGCAGCTTTGCGCAACCGCATCGTTGCCCCCGGTCAGGACCTCGAAGTTATATTCCTTGATTTGCGTTTTAAGGTAATCGACAGTAATCAAAAATCCCTCTTTAGACGCCTTTATAAAGATTGATAAAGGGGGTAAGGCAGGAGATAGGACGTATCCCCTGCCTTACCGTGCCTTAATGCCTTATTCAGCCGCTGTCACCGTTGCCCAGCAAAGGCCCTTAACGACCGGCATATGGATCGGTTTGGACTTGGCAACAAGCTTCAGCCCCGAAGGGTCGCGTGTGATCTCAGGCCGTGTAATGAAGAACGGCAGCGCCTGCAGCCCGGCCTCGATGTCGTCAATGGCGCAGTACCTGAAGCTGTGCGGCGCATCCTGGGCTACCGCTACAATCATGTTCGCTGCGACAGACTGATTGACTACTGTGGAATCCAACGGGTCTTTGTAAAGTCCCCTGGAAAGCTTAAGGAAGAAGCCTGCTATCTGTATGCCCTCTTCGTTTACCTCTGCCTTGACCTTGTTATCACCGGGAAGGGCGAGTACCTTGTTGGCAAGCGACACAAAGGTCTTTCTGCCCAGCAGGAAGTCGATCTTGGCCCCGAAGCCGCTGAGCGCCAGGGTCTGGGTCATCTTGATCAGGTCCTCCAGTATCATGCCCACCGTGCAGCCGTTGTCGTCCCACAGGGTTGCCGGGACGTAAGACAGCGTAGAGCCATAATCGAGCGAATAGGTGTCATGGCCGCCTTCTGTCTGCATCGGGTAGGCGATCTGGCCGGTGATGCTCTGAGCGGCCAGGGCCTCGGTGGTCAGCATGACCGCGCGGCGGAAATTATCGACCTTGTTATCGATAAAGGCCTGGATCGCCGGTCTGTTGTCGGCGTTCATGAGCATAGCGAGATCATTCAGTTCTTTTGCGTTGATGAAATCCTTGATCTCTATGGGCTGCGGTTCGATGAAATCGATCTCCATCGAGCCTGCGGCAATACTTACAGCAGGGGTGCCCCTTCTTATGACCGGCACAGCGCCTGCGATCTTCAGCAGCTCTGCCTTGGCGATCAGGGCAAAGGGATGCTGTGAGCGCCTGGACGGCGGATAAACCACGTCCATGACAACGGACGGCAGTTGCGGCAATCTCTCGAACGTCTGCGCAATGGCCGCAGGCGCAAACAGTCCTCTCAAACTCGTTACCAGTGTTTCATACGGTATTAACGGCATATTTTGTCCTCCTTAGAAAATCCCGATTGCGTTTAATTTTGCTATGTCCCCCGCAGACGGCGCGGCAGGAGTGGTAGCCCCGACCACCACGTTTTCCCATACTACGGTACCGTGCCTGAGCGCGGCCCCGACAGTCTCGTTAGAGGTATCCACTGCGGCTGTCAATACACCCATCGGCTGGTTTCCATATGTGACAACGACGGCGTTGCCTGAGGCAGGCCCCGCTGTGAAGCTGACGGATATGGCCCCCGTCGCATAGTTGATCTGGCCGGTGCCTGCGCCCGTGAGGTTGCCGTTGCCGTCATCGGTAAGCACCTGTGCCGGACTGCCGCTATCGGAAACACTTACACTGCTTGGGCCGATAGGGCCATTTGGGAGCGTCCCGCTGAAGGCTTTTGTCGCACCCTCTGCAGCGCCGGTCCCGATATTCTGTGTAAAACCTTTGTTATACGGCACATCCCCGCCTGCGGACGAACTCGCCAGGACAAGCCCCCTGGGAAGTATGCCCTGGCTTGCCGCGATCTCGCGGTTCTTGATAATCGCAGGGTGCTGTCCATCGATTATCGTTGTTGCTCCAAGTGTCATGCTGTTGGTTTTTGCGTTAAATGCCATCTTTTCCTCCTCTACATTTTTGCCATGAGTTTGTTGGGGTCAACCCGGTCTGTCTTCTTTGCGCCGGGAACGTCTCCCATATCCATTGCGCCGGGAGTGAGCGGCATCGCCATCTCGCTGAATATCTGCATAAGCAGATCGAGCGGGGATGTAGCCTTCTTGCTGCCGCTTGCATCTGTCAGCTCTATCGTCTCATCCAGGGAAAGCGTGTCTGCAAGCTGCATCAGCAGCGGCATCTTGTCAGCCGGTACCTTCCCGGCCGCTGCCTTTGAGAGCGCCTCCTTCTTGCCGGTCCTGAACGATGCTTCAAGCCTCTTCATCTTCTCTTCGTCGGCCATGTTCTTTTCTTCCTCCTTCTTTTTTTTCTCCATAAGCTTTTCGAGCTTAGGCTCTACAGCCTGCTTCACTTCATCACCTATCTTCGCGCCCCTTGCCCCGTGCAGATATGAGAGGGACGCGCTTAATGCCTTTGCGATGATCACGGGTTTGTCATCCGCGATATCGGCAACAAGGAATTTGTAAGCGGTCTTGTTCTTTTCGTCAGCCTCGGGGTCCCGGTAAAGACTGTATGCCTTTATGCCTTCTATGCCGTACTTCCCGAATATCCTCTTCTCTGCCTCGGTCACATCCCACTGCCCGTCAACTATTTCGAGGCCCGAGAGAGCAGGAGGCTTTTCTTTGCCGGTTGTCTTATGCTGGTCAGCGGCATACACCCCATTAGGCGAATTGCTATCGGTTCCTTCTTCATCGGGACGGCTTAACGCTTTTATCTCCCAGTCGTTTACGAGCTTGTCGGCTTCGTCTGAGCCCTTATCTGCAATGACCTTATCTCTCATGCGCCGCATTATGTCGCCGATGATCCCGAACTTGAAGTTCTTTGAATCAGAGAGTTTGAAAGTCCAGCGCTCCTCTGACCCGGCATCATCAGCCATATTGATAAAGGGCATGCCTGTGAGGTCTTTGAGGTCTTTGATCGCGGGCGCCTGTGCGCCGAGCACGGCAACGTGATGCAGGTACTTCTTGCCGTCGCTTGCCCTGCGCCGTATTCCGATAGACCAGTTGCCGTACATCTTTTTCTCGAATGCCTCATCAACGAGATCGGAGAGTTCAACGGCTTCTCCGACAAGCAGTGTGGTCTTAGGGTTGTAACTCAGATCAGTGATAAAACCAAAGGCAGGCAGATAATCGGCGAGATTATGTCCCGGAGTCACCGGCACGCGACCGGCAAACGTATCCTTGACTTCCTGCAGGTCCTGCGCAGTGACCCTTGTTCCGTTCTCGCCAAAGATACCCTCGTAAGCTAATTCCCAACGTCTTGTTTTCGGCATGCGGCCACCTCCTATTTGTGGATAATCTATCAGAGCAAATCAAGGCACATTGTAAGCAGAGTTAAAACCATCAATAGTTGACCGAGAGTTTTTTAGCGACATCCCTGATCTCATTCTCGATGCCATATTCCTTTGCCCGCGCCTTCATAGCAGGAGTCATTTTGTAGAAGGATTCCGTCTCCAGCGGATCGCCGCCGAAGCCTTTTTGCGTAGCAACCATTGTCTGGAGACGCGCTGGACGTGTAAGAGTTGCCGGAATGACCTTTGCCTGGGCAGCATCGATGCCGCGTACTGTTGAGCGGCATGCAAAGTGCAGAGGAGGCCAGTTAGATGCCCACCATGAATCATCGGATGGCCGCGTAACCCCTGAGCGTTGGCGGCAGATATTCGATTGCCTGCTGTCCACGATGCCGACGAACTCAAGATACCTGGGAGGGTCTTGCCTGAACTGCATAAGACGCCCGGCATTGTAAGATGTCTGAACATTCGTCCTGTAAACAGTCTCCCAATACCATGGATCAGATTTCTGGAAGCCTGCCTTGCTGAGCAATTCATCTTTCCCGGTCTCGTTCCAGAACTGAGAGATCGTCATTCCGTCATTTATGGCCTTTGTGAGCCATTGTTTGACTTTATCAATGGCGTCGTATTGAGAGAGCCTGGCGACCGAAAAAGCGCGGAAGCGCAGCTTGGGCTCCAGCGCGGCAAATGCCTTCCTGGAGATGGGAATTCTCGCCTTAAGGAAATCTGCAGCTTCGTCAAAGGTCAACGGGTCAGGGGAATCAGCCAGGTCGATGTCGTTTGCGGCATGGTCCATGCCCATGAGCCACGCCAGCATGAGAGCGTCCCTTCCACGTTCAGCCATCTCCATGTTGACCGGAATTTGTAACGTGCTATCCTGTAATTTTCGGAGATCGGCTATATCTGCGATAGGGAAGGACCCGGAAAAGATATTGATAACTTCATTCAGAATTCTCAGCTGCGCTGTCGAGTTCCCCGGCCTTTGCGAGCTCCTGCTTCAGATAATGCTCCGGGCCTTCCGTGTCCGCAAAAAAAAACCGTCGCTGAGCGTTGTGGACCCCGTAGACTCCTGGCCATCAGACGTGATAGGGGTTGCCGTCTTGCGGAAGGCTTCCGGGATGGTGAATGAGTCTTTCTCGTCAGTCGGCTCAGGGATATTGTATTTCGTGTACATGGCGCTTCTCGATACAGGGACGCCCCTGTCAAGGGCCTCCGAGATTATCTCCCATGACGCATAATCGTCAAGGTCATAAGTCAACATAGGTTTCGGCGCGCCGGTGCCGAAATTCAACTCTGTGATCCAGGCGAGAAGCGTATTGCTGAGCGTCTTTGCAAGCTGTTTCGCATCGCTGGAAGTCAGCAGTTTCAGTACCTGCTTATGTACCAGTGCCTGTGCCCGCGTCCCATGAAGGCCTTCACCGCTTGCGAGTGATTGGCCGGTAATCGCATAAGATATTTGCTGGTCGCATGCGTCGATAAGCGTCTTGAATGCAGTGAGGTCTCCTTTTACCTCAAGGGTCGTGACCTCTTTGACGTTTGAAAGGGCAACCGCTGCATCGTTCTTTATGCCTGAGAGCATTTCAGCAAGCATCTTTGACCGCTCACGCGCCTTTTCTTCGTCTTCTGTATCGAAGAGAGCCAGGACAGTAGGGACCCCGAACTTTTCCGCTGCTGTGAGCCAGAACCTCCAGCCGGCCTTCTTGAAGATCCACGGCCAGTAACAGGCTTTCAAAACCGAGCTTCCATAGGGGTTCTCAGCCATGACGTTATGCCGGTGGACGATGTACTTGTACGGATCCATGAGAGGGATAATGCCGACCTCTATAAGCACCGGCGTCCCGTCCGGCCGCATGCCGAACCGTTCCGGACGGCGGTTCATGATCGAGTCCGGGATCCACTTGCCTCCCTGTGTTGCAGGGTCTTTCCAGACGACCTCGGCAAATGCATATCCATAGTCGAGACACGACAGAAGTTCTTTAAGCTCCTGATACAGATTCATCGACTGAAGGATATCGCTTACGAACGCCGCGATCTCCTTAGCCTTCGGTGTATCATTGCCGGGCTGCACATAGCTCGGATAGTTAAGGGCCTCGGCCTTCCTGATGTCCAGGAGCGAGGACAGCCGCGCATCCAGCAGCATCTCGCGGTATATTCTTATATTCTGTTCTGTTTCCGTAAGCATCTCGTCAGGGTTAGGCATGTAAAGCAGGAACTGGCCTAATTGCCAGGCATAGGGCGATACCACTTCGGAGACGAGTATTTTTTTCTCGGTGCTATTGATTTTATCTACCGGCATTATCTATACCCCCTGAATAATGTTGTACTGTCCCGCTTGATGCCGAGGCCGTGTGCGGACGGCGGCGCAGTTACATTCACGATCAGCGCGGACACCGCCATCTCCAGCGCGTCCGGCAGGTCGTCATGGCCTTTAGGAAACTCCTCCAACTGATCAAGCAGAAGCTTCTGACGCTCCTTTTGAAACACGATGATCCCGGCCTCCACAAGCGGCGACAGCTTGCTTATCCTGAATTCCTTGTTGCCGGTATGCTTGATGCCCGTAATCGGCAGCACTATACCCTCTCGCGTCGCCTCTCTCAGGAGCTGGTTTTTATATATCTCCTGGAAAGCCTGTATCTCAAAGACGATCTTCGTAGGTTTATACGCCTTGTATTTGGCGATGATCTTTGAGATCAGGCGCATGTCCGATATCTTCTCGCCGTCCGCATCCAGGACGTATATCTGTCCTTTTTCGTGCCGCCCCGCGATTACGATGGCGGAATAATCGCCCGTCTCCTTGCCGGTTGCCGGGTCAACTGCCATAACGATCTTGAACCTTGAGTTCCGTATCTCCTGAAGCTCATAACCCTGGAACCAGTCTTTCCTGAACTTGCGCTCCTCGTCAGGCAGAGGCTCGTTTTCCCACTCAGTCGCAAAGATATGCGACCCGAGGTCTGTCTTTTTCTTTTCGATATCTGCAAGGCTCCATCTCTGCGGCCAGAGGGGCTTCCCCTCCGGTGTAATAGCGCTGAACCTTAGCCCGATCCAGCTCTTTAATTTCGAGCCTTCCTTGATCTCTGCAAGGAGCCTGCTCGGCAGATCGTCAGGGTGCATGATCGTATTGACGATCACAATGAGCGCGTCCTTGCCCAGGTTCATGATCACCCGCTTAAACCACCTGTAGAGATGTTCCCTGGAGGTCTTGCTTTCGACTTCCTTGTCTTTAAGGAGATCGTCGCAGATTATATGGGTCGGCCTCGTGGTCTTGTCCTTAAGCCCTCTGATCGCCTCGCCTGCGCCGATAGCTGCAATGGCATTACCGTTTCGGAGGGTGATCTTGTTCTTCTTCCAAATACCGCCCTTCTGTTCCCCGAAGTCCTCTTTTAGCAGCGCGTTGTTTTCGAGCTCGAACTTTATATAATCGAGAAAATCGGTTGCCTTTTCTTTGGAGGCCCCGGCAATGACAGGAAAGACATGCCGTTTTGTGAGTGCAAGCCAGAGCGGAAATGCCTGGGACATGCGGGTGGACTTTCCCGTGGTCCCTCGGCTCTATAGTCGAGGATGCCGTCCAGTTTTCAACCTGCCTGAGATAGGCATGATGGCCGGCCTTTTCAAACTTTTTAAGGGCCTTTATGTGCCCGGACGCGAACAGACCTGGCGTTGACGATATCGATGACTGTTTTCTGGTACTCGCCGAAAGGAAGAGGGAAAGCGGTCGGGAGATAATACGAACAAAAGAAGGCAAAGTCTCTCGTCGCCCTCTCTATCCTGGCTTTTTTCCCGGGATCATCCTTGCCGACTATTGGCTGAGTACGCTCATGTTTTATGTGGAGTATCCACACGTGCGACAATCGCCGTGACCTTTGAAAGCAAATCTGAGTCTTTGGCAAGTTCCTTGCCCAGCTCATCTATGACAGCCTTCTTGGCCGTCTCAAAACCTTTCTGATAATCGAGGCGCAGCTTTGCGACTTTTAGTTGAGCATCAGAGAGCTTGTTGACCGCCCATACGAATTCATTAGGGTCCTTGAAATCCAGTTCCTCGATGCTCTTGGCGAATTCAAATAGGCGGTGCGCAAGGAGAGAGTTCGTTACTTCGACAACATCTGTATTCGGATTGTTGCGGACGGCGTCGAGCAGTATCTTTCCTCTTGGAGAGACTTCTGATAGACAGTGGCGACCTCCCTGGACGACTTGAGCTTCCTGCGTATGCTCTCACGGCTGTTGTCATAGCCTTCCTCGCGGAGCTTCGCCTCAATGTCGGAGATGGTGTATTTATTGCCGTCCTCCTCGCCTGTGTGCAGCTTGATGATCCTGTCAAGCAGCCCGA
>CAWHNC010000051.1:0-7945 GCA_963830245.1 Nitrospirota bacterium | reverse complement strand
ACTTTACCTGGCCTCGGATATCAGCTTTTCGGCGATGCGCGAACGCGCCCAGGGGCTTTGGACGCGCTACTGCGAGTGGCGCGAACGGCGGCGCGATCTGCGCGAAGAAGAGGAAGAACTGGAGGCACGGAGCAACGCGTTGCGCGCCGAACAGAAAGTGCCCGTGCCATTTGCGCAGTTCGATGCGGCGCAGAATCCTGCGATTGAACTGGATCCGGCCGCAAAGAAGCCGAACCGTTTTCTCGCCTTTTTCATGCGCAAGCGCACGCCCAAACAGGACCCGATCGACGACATTCCTGCGTATCAGCGCGCCGAGTTGCAGCCGCTGAGGGAAGAGCCGGTGCCTGTAGGGAGGGCCGATGCGGCGAATGGTGCGGTGCCTCCGCGCCGGACCAGCATTTGGGCCATTGCTGTGAAGACCGCTCGACGCTATCCCTATAATTGCATCACCGGCTTCAATCCGCTCCCCGGTGACAATACCGCTTTTTTCGACCACTCCCACAGCAAAACCCGCTAGATCATATTCCTCGCCCTGGTAAAAACCGGGCATCTCAGCGGTCTCCCCTCCTATCAGAGAGCATCCAGCCTCGCTGCATCCGTCGGCAATGCCCTTGACCACATCTTTGGCCTTATCGGCATCGAGCTTCCCGGTAGCAAAATAATCGAGGAAAAAAAGCGGTTCTGCACCGAGGGTGAGAATATCATTAACACACATGGCCACAAGGTCTATGCCCACTGTATCGTGCTTGTCCATCATAAATGCTATTTTAAGCTTCGTCCCTACGCCGTCGGTCCCGCTGACGAGCACCGGCTCTTTATAACGCAGTGTGTCAAGCTTAAACAGGGCGCCGAAGGAACCGATGTCGGTGAGCACTTCAGGTCTGAAGGTCTTTTTTACAACAGGAGAAATAAGGCGGACAAAGCGGTCCCCCTCGTCAATATCAACACCTGCTTTCTTATAGGTAATCTCTTCCATAATTCAGACTATTTTCATGCTTATATCCACAGCCCTTGCTGAATGAGTCAGCGCGCCGATGGATATGAGGTCAACTCCGGTTTCCGCGATGGTCCTGATATTATCAATAGTTACATTGCCCGAGGCCTCAAGAAGCGCCCTGCGGTTTGTAATCTTTACAGCCTGAGTCATATCACTTACGGACATGTTATCGAGCATAATTACGTCGGCCCCTGCCTCCAGCGCTTCCCGGAGTTCATCAAAATTTCGGACTTCCACTTCTATCTTCAACAAATGGTGAGTTTTTTTTGCCAGCCTGACAGCGTCCCTCACCCCACCGGCAATCCTGATGTGATTATCTTTGATCAGCACTCCGTCGTACAACCCGTAACGATGATTATACCCGCCTCCGGCGCGAACGCCGTACTTTTCAAAAAAACGCATGCCGGGCGAGGTCTTCCGGGTATCGACAATTTTAACCGTCAGGTCTGAGACAAGCTTTTTGTATGCATGGGTCAATGTTGCGATACCGGATACACGCTGAAGCAAATTAAGCGCAGTCCGCTCGCCTGCGAGCAGTCCCAGAGCATTCCCCGTCACTTCAGCTATTTTCGCGCCTTTTTCGATTTCATCACCTTCATTAAAAAAAGATTTTATTTCTATACTGGAATCAACCATCGAAAAAACCTCTTTGACAAAAGGCATCCCCGCGAGGACAAGGTCTTCCTTGGCAAGCATAGACGCCTGCGCATCCAGGCCTTCCGCCACGATCGCCAGCGAGGTTATATCACCATGGCCGAGATCTTCGAGAAGGGCCAGACGTATTGTTTCCCTCGCCAAGCCGGAAACCATTTTTTTCAGCGCCCTCTGAACAATGCAAATAGTCCGTAGATACCGCCCGCAACAGCTCCGATAGCAAGTGCGCTGCGCCAATCCAGTAGCGTGGTCACCGACCCGTCAATATTTTTACCGATCATGAGAATCGAAGTGCTGTGATTGGCATTGATCTGATTGCCTGCCATGACCCCGACGGCGCTCTTGTTGGCATTTATTTCTCCGGATGACAAAGCAACAGGAGCAAATGAGAAGTTCAGATTTGTTGTGCCGCCTGCAGCCAATACACCCGATGCTCTGGTTCAGGGTAAGTGTTTCTCCCTTCATAAGTACAGATGCCCCCTGGGTCACCTCAACACGCTCCCCATCTATGCTCAGCGCCCCAACCTGCTGCAACTCTATATTGCCCCCGTCTACAGCCCTGACCGTGCTTTGTTTAATAGTTATAAATTCGGCCTCTACAAGGTCCAGACTCTTGCTTTCTATATCCATCACCTCTTTTTCCATCGCAGCCCCCTCCCACTTAAATAAATTTTGAATTTTGAATGTTGGTTGAATGTTGAATTGTGGAGTTCAATAATAAAAATTTATTTTTTCCTCAATTCAACATTTAAAATTCAACATTCAAAATTCAAATTGTTTTCAATAGATTCAGGTTCTCGTCCAGTTTCGCTCTCCTGGTCAAAAGCTCGTCATGTTTAGTTTTATCTTTTTCGAGAACATTCTTCGGTGCGTTATTTAAGAAATCCTCATTGAGCAACTTTTTATTCAAAAACCTCAACGCCTCGTCGATCTTGTCCATTTCCTTCTGGAGCCTTTTGACCTCGGCGCCAACATCGAGCAATCCACTCAGGGGAATATAAACCTCCATTCCTTCGTGCACTGCAATTGCAGAACCCCCGACTCGCTGTATGCCCGGCCCCGAGTTAAGCTCCCTGCATCTCGTCAATTTTTTTATTGATACGAGATTGTTTGCCATGACCTCTTCAACTTCTTTTGAAAGTGTCTTGATGTCCGCCCTGATTTCCACAGAAGGCGCTATGTTCAATTCTCCCCTTATGCTTCGTATGCCGGTTACGGCATTAAGCAAAATTTCCATCTGACGCTCCGCGTCCGGAAATCGCGGCAGATCTCCCGGATAACGCATATACATTAATGAAGAATCAACGTCAAATACAGTGCGCCATAACTCCTCGGTGACAAAAGGGATAAACGGATGCAATAGTTTAAGGCTCTGTTCAAGGACAAAAAAGAGACATGCAACAATAGCAGTCTTCTCCTCGCTGTCCTCCTGATAAAGTGTGGGCTTTGTTATTTCAAGGTACCAATCGCAGAATTCATGCCATATAAAATGGTAGACACTGCCGGCAGCGTCATTGAACCGGTAATTGCCGAGATTTCTGTTGACCTCGCTCACGGTAAATGAGAGCCTGCTGAGGATCCATCTGCTCGCAACGTCAAGCGTTGCGCCATAAGAATAGGGGTCCTGTCTTTTCCATACCTGTTCGTTCCTGACAATGAATTTGGCGGCATTCCAGAGCTTATTGATAAAATGCCGGTAGCCTTCGAGCCGCTCTTCAGAAAATCTTACGTCCCTCCCCTGGGCGGCAAAAGCGGCAAGAGAAAATCTGAAGGCGTCGGCGCCGTATTTTCCTGTCATTACCAGCGGATCAACTACATTGCCCTTTGATTTGCTCATCTTCTGCCCCTTGGCATCACGCACAAGGGCATGAATATATACATCTCTGAACGGCGCCTCACCCATGCATTTCAACCCCATCATCAGCATCCGGGCCACCCAGAAAAAGAGAATATCAAAACCGGTGACAAGCACGCTGGTGGGATAAAATGTTTTCAAATCTGCAGTCGCATCAGGCCACCCCAGCGTGGAAAACGGCCAGAGCGCCGATGAAAACCAGGTATCGAGAACGTCCGGGTCACGAATAATGTTGACGCTTCCGCAACGAGGGCATTCCTTTATGTCTTCTCTCCCGGAATGGGGGGTAACCTCTTTTGTTACCCGTATTATCTTAGAGTTCCTTAGAATTTCGTCATGGCCCATACCTTGTGACCGCAAATCAGCGTACGTGCCTCCGGCAACGGTTTTGCCGGAAAGTGTTACATCCCTGAAGAAAATATGCTCGATCATCGTGCCCTGTTTTCGCCCGTCTTCAACGCTGCAATCAGGGCAATACCATACCGGTATACGGTGGCCCCACCATATCTGACGGGAAATGCACCAGTCTTTTATGTCCCGCATCCATGCAAAATAATTATTGTCCCATGAAGAGGGGACCAGCTTTGTCCCGCCGTCCTCAACCGCTTTCACCGCCTCCGACGCAAGCGATTCTATCCTGACATACCACTGGATAGTCAGGAGGGGCTCAATGACTGTTTTGCATCGGTAGCAGTGGCCCACCGCATGCCTGTGTTTTTTTTTCTCCTTCAAGCAGTCCCCTGTCTTTAAGGCTTTCGATCAGTTTCTTTCTGCAGTCGTATCGGTCCAGGCCCCTGCAGGCCTCCCCCGCCTCGGCGCTCATATGACCGTCTTCGGTAATAACGCTTATGGATGGCAGCCCATGACGTTTTCCCATGGCTTCATCATTAAAATCGTGGGCCGGAGTTACCTTTACCGCACCGGTCCCGAATGAGGTTTCAACCGACTGATCGGCTATGATGGGGATGGTCCTGCCCGTAAAGGGAAGCTCTACGGTCTTGCCTATCAACCTCAGGTATCGGTCATCTTCGGCATTTACAGCTACCGCTGTATCGCCGAGCATTGTCTCGGGTCTTGTAGTGGCAACAGTTATATAGCCTTTGGCATCGGTCAGGGGGTACTTAATAAAATAGAGGGCGCCATCGATATCTTCATATTCGACCTCAAGATCGGATAATGCGGTATGACAGCGGGGGCACCAGTTGATTAAACGGTTGTCACGGTATACCAGTCCCTCTTCAAAAAGCCTCACAAACACTTCTCGTACGGCCCTGGACAGACCCTCATCCAGCGTGAAGCGTTCCCTGGACCAATCACAAGAAGCCCCCAGCTTTCTAAGCTGGTGAATTATTTTCCCTCCGTATTCGGCTTTCCATTGCCAGATCCGTTCAATAAAGGCGTCTCTGCCCAGCTCATATCTGTTCAGTCCCTCTTTAGCAAGCTCTCTTTCCACAACATTCTGAGTTGCAATACCGGCGTGGTCAGTGCCGGGCACCCACAACACATTGTATCCGGACATCCTTTTCCACCTGGCAAGTATGTCTTGCAGCGTGGCGTTGAGCGCATGTCCCATGTGAAGGGAGCCGGTAACATTCGGCGGAGGGATAACTATGCAGAATGGAGGTTTGTCACCGCCCTGCGTCCGGCTTGAAATATCCACTGGACTCCCAGAGAGCGTACCATTTGTCCTCAATATCTTCGGGGTTATAGTTCTGTTTTATCTCAAGCATAGTTGCACGTTAATAGAAACATTTTTTCATCGTTTGAATACTAAGGGTTTGCGAGCCCCAGGGCTGAGCAGGGAACTTTCAAAAATAATTTTTCAGGGCTCTGCAGTGATCTTTTCAATCTCTCTTTTTATGACCGTCTCCGCCACTTCAGGAACTATCCTGTCAATAGCAGAGATAATGTCACCGCGCAGGGATTGCATCATTTCCATTACAAGTTCTTTTGTCACATCAGCGATAATCTTTGCTGCATCCTGAGCCAGAGTCGTGGAAACAACCTCTTTGATTGCAGCGGAAAGCGCCGCTATAGTGTCGGGGTCGATGAGATCCGATATCCTCTTCTCAACAGACTGGCCCACAATCCCGAGAATTTCTTTGGAAGGCAGGGCAAGTGTATCAATATGCCCGCTCATGACGGAAGCCTGCGGTGTATCCTCTTTCAACGCATCAGCCATCTCCTCTTCAAAAGCTCTGCCCGTTGGAGCAAAGGTCGCATCGGCTTCGTATCCTAAATCAACTATCTCCTTATCTTCGCTTTTTTCGTCTCCGGCAACCGGCATCACATCATCCCATTGGGGCTCTTCAACAAAAGAAGATTGTGCCTCTTCCGGAGCAGCAACCGCTTCAGCCTCTTCCGCACGTGCCGGTCCGGCGCTTATCAGAAGAGACTTGACCTTGCTGATCAATTCCTGTGATTCAAAAGGTTTTATGATGTAATCGTCCGCTCCCACGGATTTTGCATAATTTTCATCAAAGGGTTCAAAGGCGCCTGCAAGAAGGATAACCGGCAGATGAGCTGTAGCGGCGTTCTTCTTGATCTTTTCACAAAGCTGGTAACCGTTCAGTTTCGGCATTTCAATATCGGCAAGCACTATTTCCGGTCCGAATAATTCAATCTCTGCCAAGGCCTGTTCGCCGTCGTTGCAACTCTTAATTTCAAAATGCTCATCGGCAAGCACCAACTCAACGACCTTCTGAATAGTGAGGCTGTCGTCAGCCAAAAGCAGCTTATAAGGCGTCATTATCTGTCTCCTCCCAAAACGAGCATAAGTACAGGGCCGACCTCTATGTATTGCCCTTGCAGCAATAGTCCACAGATTTTAGAAGTATACAGTAATTTTGTCAAGATTTTTTCTTGCTCCGGTAGTCCTCTATTGCCTTTCTTAAGGCATCTGCGCCCAGATTTGAGCAATGCATCTTTTGAGGCGGCAGACCTCCCAGTTCCTCGGCAACAGTTTCTTTAGAGATGCTAAGCGCCTCGTCAAGAGTCTTCCCCTTCACCAGTTCCGTAATCATACTGCTGACCGCGATAGCAGAACCGCACCCGAAAGTCCTGAATTTGGCATCAACAATCCGGTCATCTTCGACTTTTATGAAAATCTGCATGGAATCCCCGCAAACAGGGTTCCCCTCCATGCCGACCCCGTCAGCATCCGGAATCTCACCAACGTTCCTCGGATTCATAAAATGGTCCATCACTTTTGGTGAATACATAGCCTAACCTCCCGTGTAACATTGATCTCCCTCACTGCCTGCGCCCCAACCTTTTGCAAAAGGAGACATGTCACGTAATTTTTTGACCACCTGAGGAAATTCCTCAAGGAAGTAATTTATATCCTCCATAGAGTTGTCCGTGCCGAGGCTGAAGACGATAGACCCTTGTGCAAGCGCAGACGGGATGCCCAACGAGAGCAAAACAGGAGAGGACTTCAACGCCCTGGAAGAGCATGCAGAGCCGCTTGCAGACAATATCCCCTTCATCGACAGCATCAGCAGCATGGATTCACCCTCAATAAATTCAACGACAAAACTCGCATGGTGTGGAAGCCTGACTTCTTTATGCCCTGTAAGATACACGTTCGGCAGCTTCAGCGCGCCCCCGATCAAGGCATCCCTCAATTGCCTGCAGTGTTCCATCCTGGCAGGCATTTCCTGCGCGGCGATCGCAGCAGCCTTACCCATTCCGACTATCGCAGGCACATTCTCGGTGCCCGCCCTTCTGCCGCCTTCCTGAATTCCGCCGTAAATCAACGGCGCAATCCGCAAGCCCTCTCTTATGTAAAGCGCACCGGCGCCTTTAGGCCCATAAAACTGATGCGCCGCCATGCTGAAAAGGTCCACGCCAAGTTCTTTGACGTCAACGGGAATATTTCCGCATGTTGCAACGCCGTCGGCGTGCATGACAATCCCGCGCTCTTTTGCGATCTTTGATATCTCACGAATGGGCTCTATGCTGCCGATCTCGCTGCTCGCATGGCTCACTGAAATAAGAACCGTTTCCTTATTTATCGATTTTATTACCGTGTCCGGATCGACAACACCATCTTTATCCACCGGCAAATAAGTGACGACAAACCCGCTTTTTTCGAGAAAGCGCGCCGCATTAAGAATTGAGTGGTGCTCGACCTTTGAAACTATTACATGGTTGCCCTTGCTTTGTTTTGCAAAGGCAATTCCCCTGAGCGCAAAGTTATTGGCTTCTGCGCCGCTTGAGGTAAATACCACTGTAGGAGGTTTAGCATTGATCAGGCCGGCAACCTGTTGCCGCGCCGTCTCTATCGCGTCCCGGGCCATCATGCCCAGGTCATAGACACTCAAAGGGTTTCCAAAATTGTCTTTGAAATAAGGCATCATTGCATCAAGAACCTCCGGATGCAACGGATTTGTTGCAACATGATCAAAATAACATCTTCTCATATGTGTTCTCCTTTA
>CAWHNC010000050.1:0-28800 GCA_963830245.1 Nitrospirota bacterium | reverse complement strand
TTGGTATTTTATTGAGGCCGTGATCGATGTGGAATAAGGTGTGTGCTTGATGCAGCTGACGAAGATACAATTAGGTTCTTATATCATTGTCGCAGTTTTTCTGTTTTTCTGTTGCAAGCTCTGGCAGCTTCAGGTTATCGAAGGAGACAAGTACAGGGCCCTGTCCGAGAGCAACAGGTTGAGGATTGTCAAAACTCCCGCTCCAAGAGGAATTATCTTTGACCGTAACGGCACTGCTCTTGTTAAAGATGTCCCCTTTTTCAGCGTCTCTATAAGCCCTGAAAGCCTCAAGGGCCTGGACCTCGATGCCCTTGCAACATTTCTCGGAGTTGAAAAGAGCGAGATTGAGGAGAAGTTGAACAGGAAAGACAACAGCCCGTTCATCCCCCTGAAGATAAAAGAGGGTCTGAGCTTTCCGGAGATTGCGCATGTAGAAGCCGGAAAATCGGATTTCCCCGGCCTTTTTGTCGAGACAGAGGTCGGCAGAGAATACCTTTTCGGCAAAGTCGGGGCCCACATTATCGGTTATTTGGGCAAGTTGACGCCTGCACAATTTGAGAACCCGTCTTTCAGGAATTTCCCTCCGGATGCCCTTATAGGCCAGTGGGGCGTTGAGGGGGTCCTTGATAAAGAATTGAGGGGCACTCCTGGTGAACGGATCATAGAGGTTGATGCCCTCGGCAGGGAATTGCGGCTTATCCAGCAGAGGCCGGCGGTTAGGGGTCAGGACATTACCCTCAGCATCGATATTGATATCCAGAAAGCTGTTGAGGATGAGTTTAAGGACAAGGCCGGCGCCTTAGTGGCGATAGCGCCTGATACGGGAGAAATACTTGCTATGGAAAGTCTTCCCTCGTTTGATCCCAATGTGTTTTCAAGAGGAATCCAGAGCAAGGACTGGAAGGAACTCGTGGAAGACAAGAAAGACCCGATGCTCAACAGGGCTCTGCAGAGTCAGTATCCTCCGGGGTCGACCTTTAAAATAATCACGGCTACGGCGGCACTGGAAGAAGGTGTCATTGAACTGGACCAGAAGATCAACTGCACTGGTGGCATACACTATGGCAAATGGACCTTTGGGTGCTGGAAAAAGCACGGGCATGGCCCAATCGATTTCCATCGCGCAATTGTAGAATCGTGCGATACCTATTTTTACGAGGTAGGCAGGAGGCTGGGGATAGATAAGATTTATAAATATGCAACTGCCTTCGGTCTCGGTAAGGAGACGGGTCTCAACCTTATGATCAAAGAGCGGCGAGGATTGATCCCCAATACCGAATGGAAGAGGCAGATGAAGAGAATGCCCTGGTACCTTGGAGAAACATACAATGCGGCAATAGGGCAGGGGTATGTTGCCGCAACTCCTATTCAGATGGCAAGGATGATGGCGACCTTTTCCAATGGAGGTACTCTTTATCCTCTCTCACTGATAAAGGGAGGGAGCAAGCCTATAGGCCAACTTGGAATTAAACCTGAAACCATACAAACAATAAAGGATGCGCTGGCAGGAGTGGTGAATGAGCCCGGGGGCACGGGGCATGCCGCTCAGTCTCAGGCTGTTTTGATCGCCGGCAAGACCGGTACTGCACAGGTTGTCGGAAAGCGGCGGGGAGTGTCCGCCGAGAAATTTCTGGACCATGCGTGGTTTGTCGGTTTTGCGCCTGTCGACAAACCGAAAATAGCTGTCGCTGTTTTTGTGGAGCACGGCGTTCACGGCGGCACGGCTGCAGCACCCATTGCCAGGCGGGCCATCGAGGCGTATCTTATAAAACATAAACCGGCTAAAGCCGTTGCCCCGCCGACTGTGCCTGCCGGCGACAATCCTGATGTTCAGGAGAAAACGCAAGACAGTCCGGAGGTCGGGGAATGAGTGTAAAGATCGACCGCCGCTTAATCAAGAATTTTGACTGGTTGACCTTTAGCCTGATTATTTGTCTATCGTTGATCGGGGTCATAACGATTTACAGCGCAACGAGACCGCCCACGGGAGTAGGCGAGCATCCCGATTTTTACTCAAAGCAGATCATCTGGCTTATTATAAGTATAGCCGCACTTTTTGCCATGGTATTGTTTGACTATAAGTGGCTGGACCGTTATGCATACCAGCTTTATGGCATAGGGCTTTTTCTGCTGGTCGTTGTTCTGATTGCCGGCAGGGCGAGCATGGGGGCCAAACGCTGGTTGAGCATAGGCTTCTTTTCATTTCAACCTTCGGAATTCTTTAGAATCATGTTCATTATCGGTCTTTCGGCATATCTTGCTTGCCGCAACAAGGATTGCAGGGATAATATGTCGGCGATGGCTGTTGTTATGTTTGCGCTGCTCCCCCTGGCTTTGCTCATAAAGCAGCCGGACCTTGGGACCGCTATTCTTATGATATCCTTATTCATAGTGCTGTTAATTTCAAAAGGCGTCAGCAAAAAGATTATAACGGTAGTACTGATAATCGGAATTGTCTCTGTTCCTTTCCTGGGTCACATATTTTGGGAGGGACTCAAGGATTATCAGAAAAACCGTCTTGTTGCTTTTATGGACCCCGATGTTGACCCGTCGGGCATAGGCTACCATATTAACCAGTCCAAGATATCCATTGGTTCAGGCGGTATTTTAGGCAAGGGATACCTCAAGGGGACTCAGGGACCGCTCAGATTTTTGCCTGAGAAACATACGGATTTCATATTTGCCGTTTATGCTGAAGAAAGCGGCTTTGTGGGCAGCTTTCTTCTTATGTTTATTTATTTATTGCTTTTCCTGCGAGGACTGGATACCGCATACCGCGCAAAGGATGAGTTCGGAAGGCTCATGGCGGTGGGCATAACCGCTATGTTCTTTGTCTATTATTGTGTTAATATCGGCATGACGCTCAGCGTAATGCCTGTTGTGGGCGTTCCGCTTCCATTTGTCAGCTATGGCGGCACAGCGTTATTGAGCAATTTTATTGCCGCCGGCATCCTGATAAATATCAGAACCCGAAGGTTTGAGTTGTTTTATCCTTCGTAACAAACAGGTTAAGGCTGAGGTTAAGGTTAAGAAAACAAACCAGGACGTTCCAACAACAAATATATTTTTTAGTCTCAACCTAACCCTTACCCTTAACCTGTCTTGAGTGTGATAATATATACATTATATTTTGTTTGGAGGGTATGCCATGAGAATAATAGAAGGTGAACTACAGGCGAAGGGTTGCAAATTCGGGATCATCGTCAGCAGGTTTAATGATTTTATCACGTCCCGGCTGCTTGAAGGGGCCACCGATGCACTTTTAAGACACGGCGCCAAGGATGACGATATTGAACTGGTAAGGGTCCCCGGTGCATTTCGAAATTCCACTTATTGCAAAAAAAATGGCAATGAAAGGGACCTTCCATGCAGTAATATGCCTTGGAACGGTCATCAGGGGAGCAACACCGCACTTTGATTATATAGCTTCGGAGGTTTCAAAAGGCATAGCAGCCGCCTCTCTTGAAACAGGGATCCCTATCGCGTTCGGAATCATCACCGCTGATAATATAGAGCAGGCAGTCGAGCGCGCAGGCGCCAAAGCAGGCAACAAGGGGTGGGACGCCGCGGTTACCGCAATAGAAATGGCACAGGTAATAAAAAAAATAGGTTAAACCTAACCCTGTCCTAATTATGAAGAGAAGAAAAGCAAGAGAATATGCCTTACAGTTCCTGTACAGGATAGATTTCTTTGATGGCCCCGGAGGAGAGCCGGAGCGTTACACAAAACCAGGAGAACTCAAAGCCGAGATCGAGTTGTTCTGGAACGAGGCAGGCGATGCCGAGCAGGATGTAAAGGTATTTGCAGGGGACATTATAACAGGCACCATAATGCATCTTGAAGAAATAGATTCTGCAATAGAGCGAATTGCCGAGAAATGGACGCTCCTGCGGATTGCAAGCATTGATAGAAATATTCTCAGGTTTGCCGCTTATGAACTATTATTCCGGAAAGACATTCCGAGCGCAGTGACCATAAACGAAGCCCTGGAGATCGCAAAAAAATATTCTACCGCTGAATCGGCATCTTTTATCAACGGCCTTCTTGACAGGATAGCGCGGGAATACGGCATGAAAGGAACGGATAAGAAGTCGAGAAGGTTGGAGGGTTAAAAGGTCCTCCCTCCAATCCTCATTCTGTTGCATTGCCGGTGAGCTCTTCGAAAAGCTCTTTGACGGATACTATCCGGTCGATACGGGCAGCAGTAGTCCCGACAGTATAAAGCGGCTCTTCTTTATCCGGATTATAACCCGCGGAGCTCAGTAAGCCGTTGCATATACAGAAATGGTGCTCGTTGCTTTTTTTTGCAGGGCAGATAGTGAAATTTCCGTCGCTGTCTTTAAGCAGCACATAGCTTTTATCACACTTGGGGGGTCTCAAGCGTTTAAGAGCGGAGACATACATGGGTGATTGCCTGATTACCCTGAAGGGCAGGCCGCAGGGCGAACCCGGGTCGTGTGCAACAAGTATATCTTCTTCTTTGGCATTTAAGACCGCTTCTTTGTAAAGCCCGGTAGCACTGGATTCTTCGGTTGCGAGGAAGCGAGTACCCATCTGGACGCCGTCCGCTCCCATCGCAATGAACTTCACTATATCCTCGTATGTGTAAATGCCGCCGGCGACAATTACAGGAAAATCTCCGTATTTCATTGCCATCTCCTTGACCGGAGGCAGCAGATTTTCGAGCGTGTTCGATTCAAGATCTATCTGGTCCATTTTAAAGCCCAGGTGTCCGCCCGCAAGCGGCCCCTCAAGCACTATTGCATCAGGCCTGTAGTGCAGTCGCTCCCATTTCTTGCAAATTATATCGAGGGCCCTGGTGGACGAGACAATTGGTATAAGGGCGGTATCCTTTGCCTCTTGAATAGCCGGCAGGGTCAGCGGCAAGCCGGCCCCTGAAATAATAACGTCGGCCCCCGCATCGAGGGCCCCGCGCACGGAATCATTGAAATCATGCACAAGAGCTCCCATTATATTTATACCTGCAAAGCCTCCCGAGGCCTTTGAGAGAGAAACCTCTTCGTATGCACCCTCATAGGTATTGAATTTCTTACCGGTCCTTTTCGAAACGATACGGTCAAGGCATGCACTCGACACGATGCCGACACCGCCATGCAGGGCAACTGCGCTTGCCAGCGGGTGTAAAGACACACCAACCCCCATCCCACCCTGTATAATGGGTATCTTTATGGTTTTACCTTTTATAATAAGAGGCGGTAAAGGCGTTTTAGATTTCACAATTCTCCCGATATTCTAGTTTAACATAAGTCTGATTGTCCCTGTTTATTCTATATATCTTCAGTTAATTTTCACAACGTATTTTTTTTTATCCTTGCCCGCTACCCCAATCCCTGCAGATGGTGGAATTATTACATTGTTTAGGTATAATAATCAGGGAATATGAGGAGACTTTTTTTAAAAAAGAAATTGTCCGATCTTACCATAGAGGCGTTCGAGGGACAGCAAGGCCTTAAGAGATCGCTTGGACCCGTCAGCCTTGTCCTTCTGGGAATAGGCGTTATAATAGGCGCCGGAATTTTTGTTCTGACGGGCCATGCTGCCGCACAAATTGCAGGCCCGGGGATTGTAATATCCTTTATTATCTCCGGTATTGCCTGTGCGTTTGCCGGCCTCTGTTATGCGGAATTTGCCTCAATGATACCGGTCGCGGGAAGCGCCTATACTTATGCCTACGCAACACTGGGACAGTTCGTAGCCTGGATTATCGGCTGGGACCTTATATTGGAATACATGTTGGGTTCTACAACCGTTGCCATCGGGTGGTCGGGATACTTTGTGAGCTTTTTAAAAGATTTGGGCATTATTATTCCCGGTTTTCTTGCATCACCGCCGTTCAATTATGATATTACGCGCCATGTATGGGTCTCCACCGGAGCTCTTCTTAACGTTCCGGCGGTCATGGTGGTTGCTTTTATCACCGTGATTCTGGCGATCGGCATAAAGGAATCGGCGACATTGAACGCAGTAATCGTGGTCATTAAAGTGGCCATAATACTGGCGTTCATCGCTGTCGGCATCTTCTTTCTCAAGCCCGCACTCTGGCGCCCATTTATCCCGCCCAACAGGGGGGAGTTCGGTCTGTTCGGGTGGAGCGGCGTAGTAAGGGGCGCCGGCGTCATCTTCTTTGCCTATATAGGCTTTGATGCGGTGTCGACCCTTGCACAGGAAGCAAAAAACCCTCAGAAAGACATGCCGATAGGCATCCTGGGCAGTCTTTTTATTTGTACAGTGATTTACGTAATTGTTTCACTCATTTTGACTGGCGTGGTGCCTTACTCTGAACTGAACGGCCCGGCGCCTTTTGCTGTTGCACTCGATGCCATGGGGCTGCAATTCTTCTCTCCGTTGCTTAAAGTGGGCGCGATTGCAGGGTTGACTTCGGTTATACTGGTGCTCCTCCTGGCCCAGACAAGGGTTTTTTTCTCCATGGGCAGGGACCACCTCCTTCCTCCGTTTGTCTCCAGGATACATCCTGTATTCAGAACGCCCTACATCATTACCTTTGTGACCGGAAGCGTCACGGCAGTGCTGTCCGCCCTCCTTCCCATCGGCATTGTGGGCGAACTAGTGAGCATAGGGACGCTCCTGGCATTCGTGATTGTTTGCGCTGGTGTCCTGGTATTGAGGTACACGCACCCCGAAATTAAGAGGGTATTCAAGGCCCCCGGTGGAATATCAACACCGATTCTGGGTATGCTTTCCTGTCTTTATCTGATGGCAGGACTTCCTTTGGATACGTGGATAAGGCTTGTTGTCTGGCTGGTGCTGGGGCTTATAATTTATTTCTCGTACAGCATCAAAAGGGCCTCTTCATTGCACACTGACTAATTCGTTTTTTATCCCGTCATAGGTGGTTTTATCCAGACCCAGAACTTTCATCAAATCAGAAAGCCCCGTTTCGAATGGCTTTTCAACACCAACACCGGCATCCAATGCAATTTGGTTTGCAACCCTTACGATATAGCAAAGCAGATCTTCATAAGCCGGGGCATCGCTATCGATTGAGCGTTTTTTTACATTTGCGTCGTGATGGTGTTTTATGACATGTTCGTAAATTTTCGGGAACTTCCATTTCATAGCCAGGACACTCCCGATATTGCAGTGGTTGAATCCAAGCAATTCATCTTCAATTTCTATAAAAGGTCTCCCCTCTTTTTTCGCCCTGTTTTTGATCGTTTTGTACTGCTCACGGGCATTGACTGAAAGAACAGTTTTCCCGATATCATGGATCAAGCCTGCAACCAGCGCCTCCTCTCTTTTTACGCCCTTTATTTCCTGGGCAAGAAGGGCAGATGCGGAAGAAACCGCAATTGAATGCCGCATCAATTCAGGGTCAAGATATTTACCTGACAGTTCGTCGGTCAATGAGATAATGGAAACAAGGGCAAGAAGATTATCCAGCCCGATTATCATAATTGCATCCGAAAGTGTGTTTGCAGATTTTCCGGTTTTGTAAATAGGAGCGTTTGCTATTTTTAAAATAGATATTGTCAGGTTTTGATCTTCCAGTATGGTCTTTTCAAACTCCAGGAGAGAAAAGTTCCCGTTATCAAGCATGGAAAAAACCTTTCTCGCAATATCAGGCATGACAGGCATGTCGAGATCATCGATCATTATTTTATTAAACAGGCTGCTCATGATAATAAATATAACATATCCCGGGGGGTGAGCGTTATCAGGCTGTTGAAAAACTCTTTTTTCTCAAGAAAGTCTGTCATACCCGCGAAGGCGGGTATCCAGAAGCTTTTGAAAAAACTGGATTCCCGTTTTCACGGGAATGACGGCAGAGGACTCGTAAACTGTTTTTCAACAGCCCGTTATGGCGTGACCGTCATGGATATTACGTTCGTCTTGCAAATATTTCCCTCGCCATTTGCGCATCAATGGCGAATTCTGAATATCCTATGCGAAATATATATGAAGGAAAGGTCTGCAAAACAAGGATACTGTTTCCAGGTAAGACCCCCATAGCCATAAGTTTCTGCATTTTTTTGGAGTCTTTTGTCTGGATGAATGCTATTTCGACCTGCTCATTCGTTTTGAACTCGGTTAAAGGCAATACTCCCAAGTCCCCGGTTTTCCTTGCTTCATGACAGCAATCGCCCGGCGGTATAGGTTTGCCATGGGGGCAAGTTGAAGGATGGTTCAGCATTGTGCATACTTTTTCAGCTACGCCCTTTTTAAGGAGATGTTCAAATTCGCAGGCCTTCTCGTCTCCCTCCTCCCCCCGTATACTAAGCACATCCATAAGAAGACGTTCTGCCAGCCGGTGACGCCGTATAGTCCTGCGCCCTTCTTCTTTGCCGTCCGGGCTAAAATAAATGTGACCCTCCTTTATCTCAATAAGCGTATGACCAGTAAGTTCCTTATAAGACGGGTCCCCCTCGTCGATGCCGATCTTTTCGGCTTCGGCAAAATCCGCACCCTCTTCCTCAATGGCAATCCACATCGCTTCCAAGATCTCCTCAGCCTTTTCTGAAAGTTTCATGTCAGCACCTCCTTGACTAAAATAAATAAACCACAGAGGCACAGAGACACAGAGTTATACGAAAGCAAAAATAAAAGAAGCCTTTTTTATAGGCTATTATCTTTCTCTGTGCCTCTGTGGTTTATTTGTTTTTTCATGTTTTGCTTTTTTTCATAAACATTTTTTTTATCCTCTTGACCAATAATGGCTCAGGAGGGTTTTCATAGTTGCACCTGGGACATTTTACCATTTTGCATCCGGAACTCATCGGGCAGTTTTTGCACCCCGTAATGCCTTCTTCCTCTTCAAACTCGAACCCGCAAAAACCACAACGCATCACAGTATCCCCGTTATAAGCAGGAACTTGTTGAGAAGATATCCGCTTCCGTAAGCCATAATGCTGACAAACGCTGCTATCAGGGATGCTGTTTTCATACCGCGTTCCTTTTTCATGATCAGGAACTGGGCCACACATGGAATGAAAATGGTCAGTGCAACTGCTGCTACAGTGAGTTGACGCGGATTCAGCAAGCCTTTTTGCTGAAGATCGAAAAGCCCTGCCGCACCGTAATCACGCCTGAAAAAACCGAAAATAAACGCTACAGCAGTCTCCCTGGGGAGCCCGATGGATGCCATGACAGGGCTCATCCAGCCTACCACAACTTTCGAAAGAAATGGGTGATTTTCCCGAGCCAGAGAATCATGGAGATTAAGATAAACAGAGGAAGTATCTCGAGAAAATACCACTGCATTCTTGTGTATGTTTTTGTCAGGATATTGGACAACTGTGGAAGCCTCATTGGAGGCAGCTCCATATAGAACACCGGTGTTTCACCAGGCAGCACCCGTGAAGCGAGGAACCCGACTAATACGAAGATCAGCAGCATGAATGTCCCCCACACGAGCAGTGCCCCTTTTGTCTTGGATAAAAGGGCCAGGATGACCCCCAACTGTGCGGAGCAGGGAATGGCAAGTGCAAGCAGCAGGGTTGCCAGTACCCTTTCCCTCACTGTCTCAAGTGTCCTTGTGACCATGGTGGCCATCGTGTCACAGCCGAAGCCGAGCACCATCGGAATTACCGCCCGGCCGGTCAGCCCGATCAGTTTGAACAGCCGGTCCACAAGGAGGGCCAGTCTGGGGAAATAGCCGCTGTCTTCCAGCACTGAGAAGAAGAGGAAAAATGTAGACACAATAGGGAGTATGATACCGATTGCATATCGTATCCCCAATGTAATAATGCCATATTCTCCTACGAATAGTTCCTGCATCACCGCCCACGGGATTAAATGCTTGACAACCCCTGTAATCCAGGGATTGAAAAAACCCTCGAAAAACTTTTGTTCCACAAGGTCCACTATCGTCCCTGCGCCGAAAACCCCGACAAACTTGTAAAGTCCGAAATAGAGGACAATTAACAGGATTGGTATCCCTGTCAGCGGCCTGACTGTCAGGCGGGAAATTCTCTCGGTCAGCGTGACCTTCCTTTTATCAGGTGCACTGAAAACATCCTTTATCAAGCCTTTTATGACCCTTCGCCTGTCCATCGAGAGGTCCTGATGGAAAGAAGTCCTGCGCTCAAATATCTTATCTTTGACCTTCTCTTCCAATTCCTGATAGCCGGCTCCTTCAGTCTCCTTCACCAGCCGGGCAATTTCATCGTCCCTTTGCAGGAGGAGAAGGGCAATGGATTTTGCAGAAAGCCTGTAAGGGCCTTTTAGTAATGCCGCGATCTCAGCTATGTCGTTTTCAAGTCTTTTGTTGTAACTGAAAGCGGCATGTTTTTCAGAAGTGAAATTTGCGAGGGTTTCCCGTATTTCGGGAAGGCCCCTTTTTTTTACTGTTGCCGCGCCTATCACCGGAATGCCGAGTCTTTTCCGCAGGAGCGATATATCGACACTGAGTCCCATACGTTCCGCTTCATCCATGATATTGACAACGAGGATGACCGGAAGTCCCGCCTCGATCAGTTGCAGTGTCATGGGCAGCATACGTTCCAGGTTCCTCGCGTCAAGGACATGTATAACGATATCCGGAGATTCCTTCAACAGTATCTCTCTTGCCACGCGTTCTTCTTCCGTCATCGGCAGGAGAGAATACATCCCCGGTGTATCGATGATCTCAATATGCTGTCCGTCGATTGTTGCCGCGCCCCTTGAAACCTCGACCGAGGTCCCGGGATAATTGGATACTGTTACGTAGGCGCCGGTAAGGGCATTAAAGAGCACACTTTTCCCTACATTAGGGTTGCCTATCAACGCCACTCTTTTTTTACAGGATGTTGAACCGGATCGTGGCGCATGACATGATTTATTTTTCCTAAACAGACCCATTTGTAATTACCGCCTTTTATTCGGAAGATTAATTTCAATAGTGATATTCATTATCATTAAAAGATTAAAAAATTTATTTACACTCTTTGCAGATGCCGTATATCTCCAGCTTATGCCTGACGGGAATAAAATCGTTTGCTTCTGTGAGTTTCTCCTGAAGTTTTTCTATCTTATTGTCATTGACCTCGATAAACCGCCCGCACTTTAAACAGATAAGATGGTCATGATGTTTTTGTCCGAACTTGGGTTCATATCTGGTTTTCTGTTTGCCTATCTTTATTTCTTCGGCCAGGCCGCATTCACACAGCAAACTCAGGTTCCGGTGAACCGTTGCGTAACCTATATCAGGGTTTTTGATTCGTATTGCGGCAAACAGTTTTTCGACGGTTATATGTTTCTCCGCTGAAAAGAATGCATCGAGAATTTCTTCTCTCTGCCGCGTATTGCGCAGCCCCTTTTCTCTTATGTAGTTTCTGAAAATGTCTTTGGCGTTGTTCATAACCATACACCCTTTCACGATAATGATAACTGTTATCAACAATAACAGAATATAATTAATTTGTCAAATTCTCCCTCTGCCGGCGTCCGGGTGTGGTAAAATACGGGGCGCTTGTCACCGGAAACTTTTGCGGCAGGCATAGAATGCTCAGGAGGCTGAATGTCATGAGGTCAAAAAAAACTACGCAATCCAAGGCGCAAGATGTCACCCTTGCACGACCGGAGTTGTTTATCAACTGGCAGCTCAGCCAGCTTGAGTTCAACTTTCGCGTCCTTGCGCAGGCGACTGATTTGGGTAATCCCCTTCTCGAAAGGCTGAAATTTCTCTGCATAACAGACACCAACCATGATGAATTCTTTGAAATAAAGGTGGCAGGCCTTAAACAGAAAATTGTTTCAGGATCGGTTCAGACGGGTCCTGACAACATTGCACCGGCTGATATAATCAAGCAGATTGCTGTCCGTTCTCATGCACTGGTTGCCGAGCAGTTCCGGGTCTTCAATGAAGTGTTAGTCCCGGCTCTTGCGACGGAGGGGATACGGTTACTTCCACGGACGGACTGGACTACCAGGCAAAGGGAGTGGCTGCGCGCCCACGTCAATCATGTGATGCCTATACTGAGCCCCGTCGGTCTTGATCCCGCACATCCTTTCCCGCGCATTCTCAACAAAGGGCTCAATTTTATTGTGGCCCTGAAAGGGAAAGACGCTTTTGGACGAAAAAGCGGAATGGCTGTTGTCCAGGCCCCGAGGTCTGTGCCGCGGATCATCAAACTGCCGCAAAATGAGACTTGCTGCGGACCAAGTGACTTTGTTTTTTTGTCGTCCATAATCCATGAATTCATCGGTGACCTGTTCCCCCAGATGGAAGTGGTCGGATGCTACCAGTTCAGGGTGACGCGAAACAGTGAGCTTTACCTGGACGAGGAAGAGATCGCCGACCTCCGAGTGGCGCTTGAAGGAGAACTCTTGTCCCGCCGGTATGGCGAAGCTGTGCGCCTGGAAATTGCGGACAACTGTTCGGCTGATATAATATCCTTTCTCCTCGACAAATTTGCGTTGACTGAAGATGACCTTTTTCAGGTGGATGGACCTGTGAATCTGCACAGGCTCATGGCAGTGTACGACTTGTTGGACCGCCCTGACCTGAAGTACCATACATTCACGCCAAAGATACCCAGGAAAATATCGAGAAAAATAAACATGTTTGAGCGGATCAGGGAAAAAGATATTCTCCTCCATCACCCCTTTGAGTCGTTCGTCCCTGTTATCGACTTTGTCGCCGAAGCTGCGCATGACCCTGAGGTCCTTGCCATCAAGCAGACCCTCTACCGGACCGGCCCCGAATCGGCAATCGTTGATGCTCTTGTAGCAGCGGCCCGGGCTGGGAAAGAGGTGACAGTTGTTATTGAACTTAAGGCGCGTTTTGACGAAGAGGCAAACATTGCACTCTCGAATCGCCTTGAAGATGCCGGCGCCCACATAACATACGGTGTCGTAGGCTACAAAACACACGCAAAAATGATCCTCGTGGTGAGGCGGGAAGAGGGGGACATACGGAATTATGTGCATCTGGGAACAGGCAACTATCATGCACGGACGTCGAGGTTATATACTGATTACAGCTTCTTTACATGCGACAGGGAAATCACCGAGGATGTTCACCATCTCTTCCTCCAGTTGACAAGTCTCGGCAAGGTCGGAAAACTAAAAAAACTTTTCGACGCCCCTTTTTCCCTGCACGACGCATTACTGTCCAAGATAGAGCGGGAAACGCTCCACGCAGAGAAGGGGCAGCCGGCGCGTATTATAGCTAAACTCAATCACCTCACAGAACCCGGGATGGTACAGGCCCTCTATCGGGCATCCAGGGCAGGGGTTCAGGTCCAGCTTATTGTAAGGAGCACATGCAGCCTGAGACCGGGCATGCCCGGAATATCTGAGAACATCACTGTGCGTTCGGTTGTCGGGCGTTTTCTCGAGCACACCCGTGTTCTCTATTTCCATAACGGAGGTAGGCCGGAGGTGTTCTGTTGCAGCGCCGACTGGATGGTGAGGAACTTCTTTCGTCGCGTGGAAACCTGCTTCCCCATTGAGCGGTCAGAACTTCGCCAGCGACTTATTGAAGATCTGGAATATTATCTTAAAGACAATTCCCAGGCCTGGATTCTGCAAAGCGACGGAACTTATCGAAAACTCGAACCTGGTGCGGCAGAACCATTTTCAGCGCAGACTGCCCTTTTGGAGAAATACTCATCCGCTGCAGGGGACGCCTGACCGGGCGTTATTTATTCGCGAGCCCGAAGAGGTCAACGATAATGCCCTCTCTCATGGCAGCCTTTGAAACCTTCATGCTTTTGATCGCAAAGCGGCCCATGATGCTCTTCAGAATCGCAAGTCCGCCTGGAAAGACAGGCGCCCGGTCCTGAGTGAGTCCCCGGATCTTCAGGAGGTTGTCCATATGACCGGCACTGACTACCCTGTCGATCAAGCTGTCCAGAGCAACCATGCTGATCTCTTTGTCGCCCCATCCCTGGTAATTGATCACTTTCCGCGTTGTTTTGATTGTGCCGGAGGTGCCTATGACATCGAGCCAGGTGACGCCGCTGAAACTGCCCATGACCGTCTCCAGCATGTCCCCGGCTGCAGCCTGGGCCCGTTTAAATAGCCTATGTGTTATCTTTGCTTTGGGGAAGAAACGCTTGCTGAAGGTAACGCAACCCATCGACAGGCTTTCAGCGGCAAGAATGTCCGTATCCTTTCCTACTATAATCTCAGAACTGCCGCCACCGATATCCACAATCAGCCTGGCGGCATTCTGCTTTTTCATAGCACTGGCTACTCCGAGGTTGATTAAACGCGCCTCCTCGGCGCCTGTTATGATTTCAATCGGCAGCCCAAGGATCTTGCCGGCAGCTGTGACAAAACTCCCCTGATCAGAAAGTTGACGAAGAGCGCTGGTGCCTACAATGCGGACATTGAAAGCAGGTACTTTCCTCAGAAGTAGGCGAAAATGGCGGAGTGCCTCAAATGCAGATTGCCGGGTCTCGATCTGGAGGCCGTTCCCTTTTCCTATGCCTTCAGCGAGGCGTACAACTACCCGGGCCCGGTCTGTTACAGTAAACCGGTCTTTTATGCACCGCATAATAATCATATGAAAACTGTTTGAACCCAGATCAGCCGCCGCGTATAGCGTTTGGTCCTGATTGTTCTCTTTTATATCCGGTTCAGGCGCGAGATTGTTTTGTTTCACTCGCACTTAAGTTTTTTCCCGTCTGGTTTGGTTGTTAATATCTCGGTTACGGACGCCATCAGCTCTTCACTAGTGCCGAGTTTTGAAAGAATATATCTATCACCGGTCCTGCATTTTATATTTCTTACCTCTTCTTCATCTGCCAGAGCCGTAAGAAATGCTATCGGGATATCCTCTGTCTCTTTATTTCCCCTCAGTCCAACAGCCACAGTCATGCCATCCATTTCAGGCATTAGAATATCAAGCAAAATCAGGTCAGGTTGATTTTCCTGTGCAAGCTTTAATACGGCAAGCGGATCGGACGTCGTTAATACTTCAAAAGGCCCTCTTTTCTCAAGGTTTAATTTCAGGAGTGCGCAAAAGCTGGTCTCATCATCAACTAACAATATCTTCTTTTTTTTTGCACTACCGCCCATCTGTTACCTCCGTTTTATTCTGTTCCCTAACATGGCAGCTCGATAATTACACTTGTGCCTTTGCCAGGTTCACTTTCTATTCTTATGTCACCCTTATGTTTTTCAATGATGCCTTTCACAACCGATAGTCCCAATCCCGTTCCGCCCGATTTCTTCTTGGTAGTATAAAACGGATCGAAAGCTCTTTGTCTGTCTTCTTTCGAAAGGCCGCAGCCGGTGTCGATAATTACAAGTCGCACAATTTTCCTCTTATGAATATTTTTGGAGCTGTCGGCGATCAGAGTTATGGTACCGCCCTCAGACATGGCCTCCGCAGCATTTGTCAGCAGATTGATGAATACCTGCTTCATCTGGTTAGAGTCAACTTTGACCTTGGGCAAATCAGGGGACAAGTGTCTGACAATTTTTATCTGTTTAAGGCTGAAGATGTGGTCGACCAAAGCCAAGGTCTCATTGATAACCTGGGACAAATCAATGTCCTCCAATGCCGGCGTATTCTCTCTTGAGAAAGTCAACAGGTCTTTAGTTATTCTGCTTGCCCTGAAAACAGCATCTTTCATCATCGCCAGGACATCATCAACCCCGTCCTTCAATAATGAAACTTCCAACAATTCTATCCCCTGAAGGATGATTGCGAGAGGGTTCTTTATTTCATGAGCGACTCCGGCTGACAATACGCCTAAAGAAGAGATAGTCTGGGACTGGATAAGCCTTGCTTCTGTTTCTTTTTGGTGTGTAATATCGCTTATAAGACCGTCATATGCGATAATTACCCCGTCTTCATCGTATTGAGGAACAAGGGCCCTCTTGACCCATTTGACCGAGCCGTCTTTATGAATGACCCTGTATTCAATAGGGGTGCATGAACCGGTTGCGACCAGGGTTTGAACCTGTTTGTCTGTATCATACCTGTCCTCTTCATGCACTATTTCATAGAAGAGATCAGGATCGGCCAGATATTCTTCAGGCATATAGCCTGTGGGTGAGGCGCAATTTGAGATGTTAATTATTCTTCCGTGATGCCTGTTCACGGTCTCAGCAGTATAAATACAATCGGTTACTGCATCAACAAGCGCTTTGTAGCGACTTTCGCCCGCCCTAAGCCTTCCCTCAGCATGGGCGCATTGAGTGATATCCTTTTCTACCTTCCCGAGACATGCTTTCGCATTTTTCAGTTCAGCATTTTGTTTGCGCAATTCTGATACTTCATTTATAAGTTGTTCTTTTGTTCCCTTAATGTCACTCATGAAGGACCCTACATAGTTAACTGGCTGGCTGTCATACATAATGTTACAAAGATTTATATAGAAATGCAATAAACCGTTAGTGGGTCAGTTTGTTTATACTCTGATTTAATTCCTGAAGGTTTTGAAATTAAATTATTAATATTGTTACTATAGAAGAATAAAACGATAGCTAATAGCAATAAAGTAATGAAAGGAGGCTCATTACCTTGACGGATTTGACAAAGCCATGTTCCAGTTCTTGAAAAATAAAGTTTAAACCACCCTCTTATTGTACGCATTTTCTTTCTTGATAGCGGGGAGGGGTAAAGTCAAAGGAGATATATTATGCCTGGAGCAATCAAAAGTATGATCGATCGCATTGTTGAACAGAGGTCGCACGGCAATCCAGCTTTGGTCAACACGACCAAAACGAAACTAATCCTAAAAGGCATCGACCCTGCAAAATTCAACGCAACTTCGCCGGATGATCCTGAAATTATGTCACGGGTCAAACAGATAGCTCTTGAACTTAACGTCAACGTTTAACAGAGGAAGAAAGGAGATGACCATGACAAACAAAGTAATGACTGCCTTTTCCACAAAAGATACCATTGATGATGTGGTGAAGGATATAAAATCTCAACTCGGCAGTTTTGAGACAAAAATGCTTATTTATTTCTCTTCCACAAAATATGCCCCTGAGCAGATCTCAGCAGCACTGGGGGGTGCATTCACCGGTGCTGCCGTTTTCGGCTGCACCACCGCAGGCGAAATCGTCACAGGAAAGATGTTGAAGAATTCTATTGTGGCCATGGCTTTAAGCCCGGAAGTTATATCGGATGTTAAGGTTGAGGTCCTCGAAAATATCAAAACAGACGACCAGGCGGTGCCCAGGGCCTTTTCGTCATTTCGAACATTACTATAAAACACCTATGATGGACCTGGATACCTCCAGGCACGTAGGGATTATACTGGTTGACGGACTGAGCGGCTCGGAAGAAAGAATTATGGAAAAGATCGGCGACCTTACCAATGTGACGTTCATAGGGGCTTCCGCGGGGGACGACTTAAAGTTCACGAAAACCTCTCTGTTCGCCGGAGGCCGAGCATACAGCAATGCAGCAGTGCTTGCATTGATCAAAACCGAATCGGGCTTCGACTTCATCAAGACGCAGAGTTTCAATGTCCTCGATAAGAAACTGGTAGCGACAAGTGTAAACACCGGCAAACGGCAGGTATTGGAATTCGATCGTAAGCCCGCGGTTACTGCCTATGCAGAAGCCTTGAGCGTCTCCGTAGAAAAACTCGCCGAGCGATTTATGGCTAATCCGTTGGGGCTTATGTCGGGAGACGAGCCTTATGTGAGGAGTCCGCAGAGGGTTGATGGCAATAGTGTCCTTTTCTATTGCGGGGTCAGACAGGGCATGGAGCTGTCGGTCCTGGAGTCGACAGACATAGTCAAACAGACCCGCGAAGCAGTGGCAGCAAAGATAAAGGAATTGGGTACTGTCAGCGGCATCATCAATTTTCACTGTATTCTGAGGACGCTTGAGCTTGACCAAAAGGGCACTGCCGGTGAGTATGGAAGTATCTTTGCCGGCGTCCCAACTGTAGGTTTCAGCACCTATGGAGAGGAATTTGTGGGCCATATCAACCAGACTTCGACAATGCTGGTTTTTAAATGATTAGTGAGTGAATCCCAGTCGTGGTCGAACACGGCTGATTAGCGAACGAATAAGCACAGACACTATCACGCAAACAGGGCGGGGCGCTTCCAAATCAACGGGAGGCCCCGTTCTCATTGAATCCTCCGCAGTCAGGAGACTGTTTGAAATGTTTTGCCGATTCCCGCTTCTATTCCGCAGAATAATAGGATGCTCCGGAATGCGGATTACTGTCAACTACATCGCACCGACCAAGATCTCTCAAGTTTGCGGACTTGAACCGTAAACAAACAGGTATCACTGACCGAAATCTACGAGGACTGGAGTGGCAATTAGTTCACATTTATACTCCACCCCCACCCAGCACCTTATAGAGTGTTACCGCATTGATCAGCCGAGAAAGACGAACGGTAATTAGCCCCTGCTGCGCACTGTAAAGGGAGCGTTGCGAGTCCAGCACATTCAGGTAGTTTGCTATTCCATTGAGATAAAGCGCCTCCGATAAGTTGTAGCTTTGGCCGGTGGCATCTGTCAATGATTGCTGGGCCTCCATTTGATCGCCAAGGGTGCCATGTTGTGCCAGAGCATCAGATACTTCACTAAAAGCGCCCTGAATCGCCTTCTCATATTGAGAAAGGAATATCTCACGATCGACTTCCGTCACCTTCAGATTGGCCCGGTTTCGCCCTGCATCGAAGATCGGCAGGGTAATTTGCGGTGCAAAGCTCCATGCTGTAGCAGCTCCTCCCTTAAAAAGCTCGGACAGCTGAGCGCTTGCGGCGCCAATGCTCGTCGTGAGCGTAATGCTTGGAAAGAAAGCCGCACGTGCGGCGCCGATGTTAGCGTTGGCAGCTTTGAGGAGGTGTTCTGCCTGAACGATATCGGGACGGCGTTGCAACACATCTGACGGCAAGCCCGCGCTGAGTTCTTTCAACGCGGTAATCGTACCAAGCCCGGACGGCAGGAGATCATTAGGCACTGGCGAGCCAATCACAAGCGCCAGTGCATTTTCGTCCTGGGCCACCTGGCTGGTAAAGCTGGCAATATCCACCCGAGCCGAATCGACACTTGTCTGGGCCTGGCGAACATCCAGTTCCGAGGAGACACCAGCTTCGAAACGGCGGTTGATAAGGTTGTACGATGCCTGCTGGCTCTCGAACGTGCCTTGTGCTATTTTCAAGTGCTCTTTATCTGCAGCAAGAGTCAGGTAGTCGCTTGCAACCTCGGCCACCAAGCTGATCTGCACACTGCGGCGCGCCTCCTCAGTGGCGAAAAACTCCTCGAGTGCCTGGTCTTTAAGGCTTCGCACGCGTCCGAAAAAATCGATCTCGTAGGCGCTGAATCCGAGGCTGACACTGTATACATGCCCTGTCACGGTCTGTCCCGTGGTAGATAGAACTGCAGGTACCCGCTCTTCGGTCCCATTGCCGGTGGCGTTCACTGTAGGGAAAAGATCGGCTCGCTGGATTCTATAAAGCGCCTGCGACCTTTCTATGTTGAGCGCCGCTATCCGCAAGTCGCGGTTGTTCTCGAGCGCCAGAGTGATCAGCTGTTGTAATTTCTTGTCCGCAAAAAAGTCTTGCCACTTGATCTCGTCGGCGCTTTGGTTGCCCTGCACGGCATTGTTCTCTTTGTAAGCCGGACCGCTCGGCCATTTAGCAGGAACAGGCGCTTCCGGGCGCGCATATTCCGGAGCCATACTCGCACAGCCTGACAATACGAGAAGCACCATCGAGAAAATTAATGAGGTACGGATTACATTTATCATATCAATTCTCCTCTGAAGTCAAAGCGAGACTTGTATCTTGCTCAGGCTGCGCTACAGGTCGCCTGGACCTAAACAGCCGCGACACCAGCACAAAGAAAAATGGAATAAAGATCAGGTCGATAAATGTCGCCGAGAGTAGTCCGCCGGTGACGGCGGTGCCGATCGCGTTCTGTGCCCCGGCGCCGGCGCCCTTGGTCAGCGCGAGCGGCAGCGTGCCAAAGAAAAACGCCAGCGAGGTCATGAGGACCGGTCGAAGCCGTATCTTCACCGCAGCCAAGGTCGCATCCACCAACTCGCGGCCCTGCTCGAGCTGGGCCTTGATAAACTGGATGATAAGGATAGCGTTCTTTGTCGAAAGACCGACAGTCGTGAGCAGACCGATCTGGAGATAAACGTCATTGGGAAGGCCGCGTAGCGTAACCATGGTGACAGCGCCAACCAGGCCGAGCGGCAACATCAGCAGATTCACGAAAGGAATCGTCCAGCTTTCATACAATGCTGCAACCGCGAGAAAGACCACGAGGAGGGAGATTGCATAGAGAGCAGGCGCCTGGGCGCCGGCATTCTTTTCCTCGTATGAAAGACCGGTCCATTCGTAACCGATCCCTGATGGAAGCTGTGCCGCCATCTTCTCTATCTCTGCCATGGCCTCGCCGGTGCTTACACCTGGGGCGGCTTGCCCCAGAATCTCGACCGACGGGAAGCCGTTGTATCGCTCAAGGCGCGGTGAGCCGTACTGCCAGCGGGCAGTAGCAAAGGAGGAGAACGGTACCATCTGACTATCCTTATTGCTGACGTACCAGGTGTAGATGTCCTCCGGCAGCATCCGGTAGCGGGGGTCGGACTGGAGATATACCTTCTTCACCCGGCCGTTCTGGATGAAGTTGTTAACATAGGTGCTCCCCCATGCTGTGGAGAGGACGTCATTGATATTACTCAACGAGACCCCTAGCGCACCGGCCCTAACGTCATCTATGTCGAGCTTGAACTGGGGAGAATCGTCCTGGCCATTGGGTCGCACCGAGGTCAGTTTCGGGTCTTTCATAGCCATGCCGAGCAGTTGGTTGCGCGCCTCCATCAGCTTCGCGTGCCCTACACCTCCGCGGTCCTGTAACTGGAAGTCGAAGCCGTTGGCCACCCCGAGCTCAAGTACAGCAGGTGGGGCGAAAGCAAAGGCGAGGCCGTCCCGGATTTGCGAGAACGCCTTCATTGCCCGTTGTGCAATAGCGGGGACCTTCAGGTCAGGGGTTTTGCGCACATTCCAGTTCTTGAGTTTTACCCATGCCAGCCCCATGTTCTGGCCGCGTCCGGCAAAGCTGAACCCGGTGACGGTGATAATACTCTCGACTGTCTTTTTCTCCTCCTCCAGAAAGTACCGCTCCATTTTCTTCACGGACTGCAGGGTCCGTTCCATAGTGGCGCCTGCGGGGAGTTGGATCTGGCAGAGCAGGAATCCCTGGTCCTCGTCAGGCAGGAACGAGGTGGGGAGATGGAGGAAGAAGTAGCACATCACCGTCACAATACCGCCGTAGATAACCAGATAGCGAACCGGTTTTCCAAAGGAACGGCCGACGATCCCTTCGTATTTGCCACGGCAGAAGTCGAACGCCCGATTGAAATAACGGAAAAACCAGGCAAGCCAGCCGGACTCGCCGGCATGTTGTCCCTTTGGGACAGGCTTCAGGATGGTGGCGCAGAGGGCCGGAGTCAGTATCTGAGCTACCAGAACCGAAAGTATCATGGCCGAGATTATCGTAACGGAGAACTGGCGATAGATGACGCCGGTAGAACCGCCAAAGAAAGCCATCGGCAGGAAGACCGCTGTCAGGACAGTCGCGATGCCCCAGAGGGCGCTGGTAATCTGGCCCATGGACTTGATTGTAGCGTCACGCGGAGACAAGCCTTCTTCGGACATGATACGCTCGACGTTCTCGACTACGACGATCGCGTCGTCCACCAGAAGGCCGATGACGATGACCAGGGCGAACATGGTCAGGGTGTTGATGGAGAAGCCGGTTGCCGCCAGCACCCCCATGGTCCCCAAGAGCACCACCGGCACCGCAATGGTGGGAATCAATGTCGCCCGGAAGTTCTGTAGGAAGAGGAACATGATAATGAAGACCAGAAAGACCGCTTCCACCAGGGTGTGTACCACCTCTTCGATGGAAATCTTCACGAAGGGGGTGGAGTCGTATGGATAGACCACCTTCATTCCCGGCGGGAAGTACTTAGAGAGTTCAGCCATCTTTGCCTTAACCCGGTTTGCGGTCTCCAGGGCGTTGGCTCCGGGCGCCAGCCGGATCGCCGCTCCACCCATCGGCTTCCCGTTGTAGAACGACTGAATGTCGTAATTTTCGGTGCCGATCTTGCATTCGGCCACATCCCTTAGTTTTACCGTAGAGCCGTCGGTATTGGTGCGGAGGATGATATTGCCGAACTGATCAGGTGTCTGCAACAAGGTGCGCGCAGTGATCGTAGCATTCAGTTGTTGCCCCTGGACGGCAGGAGTCCCACCGAACTGACCGGCCGATATCTGGACGTTCTGGGCATGCAACGCATCGATAACGTCATCCGTGGTCAGATGGAAGTTATTCAGTTTCGCCGGGTCAAGCCATATCCTCATGGCGTTCTGTGTACCGAACACCATCAATTCGCCTACGCCGTCCAGGCGGCTGATAGTATCCTGAATATTAGAAACCATATAGTCTGTCAAGGCATTGCGGTCCATGGAGCCGTCTTCTGAAACCAGGCCTACGACCAGCAAGTAGTTGCGGCCGGACTTGACCACCTGAATTCCCTGTTGTTGAACGATCTGGGGAAGAAGCGGCATGGCCATCTGCAGCTTGTTCTGCACCTGCACCTGGGCGATGTTCGGGTCAGTCCCAGCCTTAAAAGTCAAAGTAATGTTAACCACCCCTGACGAGTCGCTGGTGGATGCCATGTATATCAGGTTATCAATACCATTCAAATTCTGTTCGATCACCTGGGTGACCGTATCCTGTGTCGTCTGCGCTGAGGCGCCAGGATAGGTAACGTTGATGGCAATCACCGGCGGCGCGATGGCGGGGTACTGAGAAACCGGCAGTGTCTTAATAGCCAGCAGGCCCGTCAGCATGGCCATGATGGCGATTACCCAGGCGAAGATAGGACGATTTATAAAGAATCTGGACATGATCTTACTTATTCGCTCCAACTGTTTTCAGGGCTCCGGCAGGAACCGTATCTGGTTTGCTTCCAAAGGGTACGGCTTTCACCGGTGTGCCCGGACGCGCCTTTTGCAGGCCTTCGAGAATAACACGGTCACCCGGTTTGAGTCCCTGGCTGACCAGCCAGTTGTCGCCGACCGTTCGGGCGACCTTGATGATTTTCTGCTCCACCTTTTCTTCGTTCCCAACTACCATGACCGTGGCTTCACCGGCAGGATTCCGCGTTACCCCTCTCTGAGGAACGAGAATCGCCTGTTCGTTTAATCCTTCCTCGACAATAGCGCGGACAAACATACCCGGAAGAAGAACATTGTTCGGGTTTGGGAATACGGCTCTCAGCGTTATGGAGCCGGTGCTCTGGTCTACGGTGACTTCCGAAAACTTCAGAATACCGGACAACGGATAGACGCTGCCGTCTTCAAGAAACAGTTTCACTTTTGCCCGTGTCGCACTGTTGCTCTTGAGCAGGCCACTAGCCAAGTTCTGCTTCATGCGCAGTAAATCTGCGCTGGACTCCGTGACATCCACATACATGGAACTGAGCTGTTGGATAGTAGAAAGCGCCGCCGGTTGGCCTGCGGTCACCAGCGCCCCGTCGGTCACAGTCGAACGACCTATCCGTCCGGAGATGGGTGCGGTTACCTTGGTATAGGCCAGATTAATGCGGGCGGTCTCAACTGCCGCTTTGGCGGCATCTATATCTGCCTCCGCCAGCTTGAGTGCTGCACTTATATCATCGTAATCCTGCTTACTGACTGCATTAATTTTTACAAGTTCCTTATATCGCTCTGCCTTCAGCTTAGCTGGAACGACATTGGCTTCAGCCCTCGCAAGTGAAGCCCTTGCGCTGTTATAGGCTGCCTGGTAGGTGGCCGGATCAATCTGGTAGAGCACCTCGCCGGCCTTGACGTCTGACCCTTCCGTAAACAGACGTTTTTGAACGATGCCGCTCACTTGCGGTCGCACTTCGGCAATGAGGTGGGCAGAGGTACGTCCAGAGAGTTCAGTGGTAAGAGCAACGTGTTGCGGTTGTACTATTACTATCCCTACCTCTGGGGGGACAGCCGGCACCTTCGCAACTGCGGCGCTTTGCTTTCCACAGCCAGTCAAAATCAGGCATCCTATAAAAGTTACCACAAGGGTAATCATTTTGCATGTGCCGTTGGTTCGTCTACTAATTGCTCCGAATGACATGTTATATTCCTCCAAATCCTAAAATAATAAGAGAGCTTTCTCTTTGACTTTTGTATTCTGGGCAAACTTATCTCTGAAATCCCCTGAGCAATCCGTCAACCAAAGCATGAGCAAGCCTGTTTCGATCAGCCCATGGGAAATTTTTGTTAAAGATGTGCACGGCTATTAATCCGTGGGTTGCGACGGCCAGAACCTGTGTTATTACCTCTGTATCCAAAGCCTGGAATTGTCCTGTGTCAATACACTCCTGCACTATTTCTCTGAATACAAAATAGGAATCCCGCGCCATCGATTCCTTTTTCATAAATTGCTCCTGCGAACCGTAACTCTCCGGCTTTGCAAGAAAAAATACCCTGTATTGATCGGGATTGTTGAGTCCAAAGTCTATGCGATGGAGCAGGGCCTGACGAAGTGTATCGAGACAATCATTAGAATGGGATCTAATATAATTAAGATGAGTTATAAAATGTTCTGCAACCTCTTCACAGATAGCGAAAAGCAACTCATCCTTGTCCTTAAAATAAAGATAAATAGTAGGCGGCGAGTATTCTATCTTTTCGGCGAGCCTGCGCATGGTGAACTTTTCGTACCCTTCACTCAAAAAGAGTTCTCGAGCCGCATCGAGAATTTCCCGACGAAACTCCTCCTTGTATTTGGCTCTTTTTTCTCTGATTCCCATTAAGTTACACTAACAAAGTTATTTAAATTTAACATTGTAGGTTGTCTTTGTCAAGTATTCAAGTATTATTGTAGCGACTATTTCTATTTTCACCATGTGGGTGCTTATTCATTACAAATTAAAGATCGATAGACGCTTCAAGCTCGTTCAACTGCCCAGAGGTACGCCAAACACAATACGAAAAGTCTTCAAAAAGTAGTTGATAGTCTCGATAAAAAAAATGATTCCGGAGCACTTTCCGGAACAGTGGAAGATTTGAAAGAGCAGCGGGAAGCGGTAAGTAGTTGAAAAAACTGGTGAGCCGTGCAGGATTCGAACCTGCGACCCGCTGATTAAGAGTAATAATTATGATATTGGGTTGCCTTTTCCTAATCTTGATAAATCTTTGTATTTTATCATAATTACCCCGAATTCATGGAGTCAGCTTTTCCATATTTTCCCAATCTTTTCCCCGTAGCTACTATACAAAAACTATACAATTTCTTCATATGATTGCTCTACTATAATTTTTCATCTCTACGGAGTTATCTGATATAATAGGCCATAACCAATACAAGGAGATTTCAATGAAAGCACAAGGGATTATAAAGGGCAGCAATATTATTCTTAAAAAAATTCCGGGTGAGAAATTTCATGATGGTGAAAAAGTTGAAGTGATCATTATGCCGTTGGAGAAAAAACGCCGCCGCTTTAGCACGTTTAAATTAGGAGTCAAGAAAGAACACCTGAAGAGAGAAGTCATCTATGCAAAAAGTTAGTGTCTTTTTTGACACTAATGTGCTTGTTTATGCTCATGACGAGTTGTCTCCATTCCATGAAGCCTCCGCAACTCTTTTAGATATGGCTTTCTCTAAAGAGATTGCCGGAATTATCGCAGAACAGAATATTGTAGAATTGTACCGGGTACTCACAAACCCCACCGCAATGAGCGGGAAATCATTGTCCCCTGCTGAGGCAAAGACCTTGATAGAGGAAACGTACCTTACCGGTGAATTGAAGATCGTCTATCCCTCAAAAGATGTTTTGATACGAACCATTGAGATTGCAGGTGAAAAGAAATTGAGTTCGGCAAGGGTGTTTGATGTAAGGTTGTATGTACTTGCATCACAGAGCAGGCCTACTTATTTTGCCACCTATGATGTGAATGATTTCAAAAATCTCGGCAGTCTGACCCTGAAAAAACCAGATGAGATAATGCAACTATGGGAAAAGAGTTGATCGAAGGATTCTGTATTTGTGCGCCACTGCCTTTGTCCAGATGTGGGCATTTATGATTGAGTTGAAAGTCAAAATAAGCTTTGTTGCACCGGATCATCTCAATGGATATGCTCACCTCGCACAATCCCGTAAGGTAAAAGCAATAGATATTCTCGACAGTGCACTTAACGAGAACTCAACTATACAAAAACTATACAATTCTTATGGTAATAAATAATATGAATCTCAGGAACTTATTGAAAAAACTGGTGAGCCGTGCAGGATTCGAACCTGCGACCCGCTGATTAAGAGCCGTTTTTTAACATGACAAAAGAGATAACGCAAGTGTCTGGAAATACCATTTAACTTTCTGATTCCGTTTACATAAAAGCCCTTGTATTAATTTTTGTTTTTGTGCCTTTTGGCTTCCTTTTGCTCCTTTTCTGTTCTTTTATCTGGAACACTTTTCGGCACACCTATTACAATGACGGTATTTTATTTATTCTGTTGTTAAAATCTGTAGTAGTCATTTGATAACTCTCAGTTTGTCGGGTGTGCTGGATGCACAGGGCTCCTGAAATCGTAATTATTGTGCATCGTAAAGAGTGTGAGGAGTTCGATAGGGAATCGCCACTTTCTTCTTGACACTTGTTTGAGGTACAGGGTATAAAATATTGCAGGTTGTGGGAGCACGACAAAGCATTTAAGGCATTTCTTGTCCGTTTTCAGAAAAAGGCAATTTGGTATAGTAATTGCCATGTTTCACACATTGAGTACACCAGGGCACAAGTATGAAGCTCGAAACTGTTCGGCGCGGCTTTCGTCCGGACGCCAAAAGCCAGCGGCAGTTGGCCCGTGTAGCGAGGCGATTTGCTCTCCCCTCCGATCATCATTTGTCTGATATGATCCCATCTCTGCCGGAACGAATATCCATCTGTCGTGATATCCAAAGCGATGATACTCCCGAAAATCGTTTCGTTAAGTTTGCCTTGAAAGTTTTTGTAGGCTTTCTGAATAAAATGCGCCGCAAGCTTGATGAAAAGGACAATAATGAGGATATGCGCCTGCGTGGTGAAATTACTGCCTTGGAAAGGGAGATTGAGGCGTCACTGGGGGCCGAAATATTCAGGAGCGTTTCCGATCCTGACATGCTTCCTCTTGGCAGCCCGGTACTGCACCGCAAGGAGGGGTATAGGGAAATCTATCTGGCATGGCTCAAGTTCGACATGGCGGCGCGGCTCGTCTGGCAAGGGGGCGATGACGTTTATGGAGCGGGACAGAGAGATGTCGCAATGCTTTATGAGTATTGGGTGTTTTTCAGATTGCTGAGGATAGTTTCCGAGGTATTCAGGCTGAGCCACCCTTTGGTCGAGAGCCTCATAGAGAAGACCTTTGACGGGTTCGGCCTGAAGCTGAAAAGCGGGGAGCATCTGGCTTTTGATGGCCAATATGCCGGCGGATCTCGTCCGCTTCGAGTACGTTTCAGTTATAACCGCACTTTCAGTCGAGAATCGAAGATAGACGAAACCGGTTCTTGGACTGAACGGCTACGCCCGGACTACACCTTGAGCCTTTGGCCTGCCGACTTCGGTGAGATCGAGGCCGAGCAACAAGAACTCATGGTTCATGTTCATTTCGATGCCAAATACCGAATCGATTCGATCGAACAAATGTTCGGGCGCGAAAATGTCGATATTGACGACGAAAAAAAGGAACAGCGCGAAGGTCGATATAAACGCGGGGATCTGCTTAAAATGCATGCCTATCGAGATGCGATCAGGCGCACTCAAGGAGCATACATCCTCTATCCAGGCGATATCACCAAGCGGTGGCGTGGGTATCATGAAATTCTGCCGGGGCTAGGGGCATTTCCCATAAAGCCCGGATACGGCGATGCCGAAATTGCTCAATTTATACGTGAGGTGGTATCGCATGTATGTGACCGCGCCACGGCATGTGAACGTTTGAGTTATCATGTTTATCAGATTGAGGAGACCCCGCCTCCCTATTGCATATCTCGCGCACTGCCCGAACGGGCCCATGGTGCGCTTATGCGCCCCGTGCCTATTGCAGAAACATTCGTACTTGTTGGTTGGTGCAAGAGTGAAGAGCATCTTCGCATGAATACGCGCCAAGAAGTTATATAATTGCCGCATGGATTCGAGGGCCGGATCGCTGAAGCTTTCGCCAGAGATTTCCGCCGCGCAATATTTGCTCCTGCACGGTAAGGATGCACAGACAATTCCAGGGCTTATGCGGATAAAATCAACAGGCCCGCGAATAATGTCTAAAGATGCTCTTGAGAAGGCTGGCTACCCAGGCAAACCCGGCGGAGATTTCTACCTGGTGTTCGATGTTGAACGTGCCGACGAGTTTGATGCTTTGACGTGGAATTATTCAAAGCTTAGGGATCGCCTTGGGGGTAGGCTCTCGGGCTGGCCTTATGCGGTTCGTCTTGATTCCATTCTTGTGACAGCACTGTAATCATGCTCATATCATACTATTTTAAATTTTAGAACAAGGTGCAGGGGCGCTGACTGCCACAATATTGCCAAAAGCAATCTTCACTTTGAGTCTTCTTCAAGCGATACACATTTGAGGAAGTTGAAAGTGGAACATGCGGTGTCAGTATGGTGACATAGAGGGCAATGCATGTATGTCATTTTTTTTGGGCTATTCCCGGCAGAATTCGAGACCAGTCCACTGGCACAGCTTGACCCTCTTACAGAGTTTCACCCCTTTGGGCGCGTGTCGTTATCGCAAAACATCTGGAAATGTAAAAGAGACTGTCTATTGCCTTCTGGGAAAGGCTACGCCGTGCTTGGCTTAAGTCTCCCGCTGTTGGTCTGCTCCATACGACAGATTGTTTTATACACGGCC
>CAWHNC010000049.1:0-14087 GCA_963830245.1 Nitrospirota bacterium | reverse complement strand
TTTATAGGCTTCTTGAAGAGGACCCCACCCTGCATTTCTCTCGTGATGAGGAATCCAAGGAGATGCTTCTGTCGGGCATGGGGCAGGTGCACCTTGAGGTTGCTATCGATAAGCTGAAAAGGAAGTTCGGCGTCGAGGTGGCAATGAAGACGCCGAAGATACCGTACAGGGAGACGATACGGGCTTTTGCCAAAGGGCAGGGCAGGTATAAAAAACAGTCCGGGGGAAGGGGGCAATACGGCGACTGCTGGATTGAACTGGAACCCCTGCAGAGGGGCGGGGGGTACGAGTTCGTTGATAGAATTGTCGGCGGTGTTATTCCCCAGCAATACAGGGGCGCAGTCGAAAAAGGAATTGTCGAGGCGATGCATGAGGGCGTTCTTGCAGGATACCAGATGGTTGACGTAAAGGCCACCTTGTATGACGGCACCTACCATTCCGTCGATTCCTCTGAAATGGCTTTCAAGATAGCAGGCTCCATGGCGTTTAAGAAAGTGGTACAGGATGCAAAGCCTGTTCTTCTCGAACCCCTTATGAAGGTTGAAATTACTGTTCCCGAAGATACTCTCGGCACGGTTATCGGAGATTTGAATACCCGGCGCGGAAAGGTCCAGGGCGTCGAGCCGCAGGCGGGTGGAAACCAGAAGATTGACGCCCTTGTGCCAATGGCGGAGATGCTGACCTATGCGAACCAACTCCAGAGCATCACGTCCGGAAGGGGGCTCTATTCGATGGAATTTTCTCACTACGAGGATGTGCCCGCGCATATTGCGCAGAAGATCATGACGGAGCGCCAGAAAATTAAGGCTGAAGAGCACCAGTAGACCATGAAAAAACCCTGGGCGGGCAGATTCATCGGAAAAACCGCAAAAAGCGTAGAGAACTATACTGAGTCGATATCCTTTGATAAGAGGCTCTGGAAGTATGATATCGAAGGTAGCATAGCTCATGCAAAGATGCTGTCGAAACAGGGTATTATCCCAAAACTGGACGCAGGCCGTATTATCAGGGGGCTGAAGGACATCTACCGGGAAATAGAGGAGGGCAGGTTCAGGTTCAACCCGGAACTTGAGGATATTCATATGAATATAGAGGCCGTCCTTATCAGGAAAATTGGAGACTCCGGCGGTATGCTGCATACTGCACGTTCTCGCAATGACCAGGTGGCCCTTGATCTCAGGCTCTATGTCAGGGCCTCGGTTGAGGAAATAACGACTCTGCTCAGAAATCTTGAGACAGTGCTTGCCGACATGGCTGAAAGCAGTCTCGGACTGATTATGCCGGGTTATACTCATACTCAGCGGGCGCAGCCGGTGCTCCTTTCTCATCACCTTATGGCGTATGCCCAGATGTTTCAGCGCGACCGCATGCGCTTTGTTGATTCCCTTAAGCGTATAAACGTTCTGCCGCTCGGTTCATGCGCCCTCGCAGGTACCTCTCTGCCGGTGGACAGGCAGTATATAGCTTCGTTGCTTAAGTTCGATGCTGTTTCAGACAACAGCATGGACTCTGTTTCTGACAGGGACTTTGTGCTCGAGTTTCTTTCCTGCGCTGCGCTGCTTATGATGCATGTCTCCAGGATGGCCGAGGAGATTGTCCTCTGGGCGTCCGAAGAGTTTGGTTTTATCGAATTGTCCGACGCTTTTTCCACCGGGTCGAGCATCATGCCGCAGAAAAAGAATCCCGATGTTGCTGAACTGATGCGCGGCAAGACCGGCAGGGTCTACGGCAATCTCATGAATCTTCTTACCACTATGAAAGGCCTCCCCCTGACGTATAACAGGGACATGCAGGAAGATAAGGGGCCTCTTTTCGATACGGCTGATACAGCCACGGCTACACTCGCTGTCCTTCCGGAAATGTTGAAAAATATAACGTTCCGCAGGGAGAGGCTCGAAAACAGCAGTGATGCTGCGTTTTCCACAGCTACCGACATTGCCGAATATCTTGTTGGAAAGGGCCTGCCTTTCAGGACTGCCCACGAAATCACCGGCAGGATAGTCCGTTTCTGCATAGACAATGGAAGGACGCTGCATGATCTGGATATCGCTGCGTACCGTTCTTTTTCCAGGCATATAGAAGAAGATGTCTTCGATGTCATTAGCGCAGCCGCATCGGTCAATGCCAAGAAATCATATGGGGGCACATCGCCCGCCGCAGTAAGGGACCAGATCAGGAGATTCAGGAAAAATCTAAAATGAAACGCCACGGTTTCGTAAAAAGTCCATATGCTGCGTTGTGCTTCATCCCTCATCACTGCGGCGTACGAAAAGGTACGCCTCATTCTTCGGTATTTGCACGCCTTGCCTCTGGAGCTTTTTACAAAACCGCAATTATATTCCTGGTGGCGCTGCTCCTCGCTGCGTGCGGGAAAAGGGGGGACCCGACGCTTACTACTTTTGTTAAGCCTGCTCCTCTTACAAATATTAATGTGGTACACCGTGGGAATTCGATATTTCTTTCATGGTCTTATTCGGTATCCTCTGATATGCAGGAGCTTGTAAAAGGTTTTTATATTGAGAAAGCAGGGGGTAAAGAGGACAATAATCCTGCGGAGTTCAGGAGAATTGTTTTGCTTCCCGGGACGGTGAATCATTATACAGACACTGATTTTGAGGCCGGCAGGCCGTACTTTTATAAGATACTGGTTTACAGTGTCAGGAATATAATCAGCGATCCGTCCCCGGTTGTAAAGGTCCTTCCAGCGCCACTCCCGCAGCCTCCCCAGGGATTGCTCTTTGAGGTAAAAAACGATACGGTGGAGATCAGCTGGAACAAAATCTCAGGGAAAGTCAAATATAATATATACAGGAGCAGCAAGAAAAATACATTCCCGAAGTCGCCCTTAAACAAGGCGGCGCTCAGCGAGCCCTTATTTCGCGATAAAGTGGAAACCGGATCGCCTTTATACTACGAGGTGACAGCACTCCTCGATACTAATATTAAAGACGAAGGATTTCCATCCAAAGTGCTTGAGGTGGACCCTGAGACTTTTGTGCCGTCGAAGCCCTCCGGGCTGAAATATGTTTATGCCCCGAAAGGAGTTGTGCTTATGTGGAAGGAGAATCCCGAGTCATGGGTGAAACAGTATCGTGTTTATCGAAAGCGTGCCATGGAAGGCGGCTACAGCATTATCGGCGAGGCTGTCACGCCCACATTCAAAGACGATGAGACTGTGACATCCAAAACGTTGTATTACATCACCGCTCTTGGGCCTTCCATGGAAAGCGCGGCGATGGAGCCGATAGAAGTCAGTCCATTGGTGGAGCGATAAGATGGAACGTATTCTCCTGGGACACGGAAGCGGCGGCAAACTCATGCATCAGTTGATCAGCGAGTTCATTGCGCCGGAATTTCACCTTGGCGCTCTGGCTGACGCAGCGGTTGTTGAATATGGCTGCGGTGGGCAGAGGCTTGCTTTTACGACAGATTCCTATGTTGTGTCCCCGCTGTTTTTCCCGGGAGGCAATATAGGTGAACTGGCAATTAACGGGACGGTCAATGATCTCTCGATGGTGGGATCAAAACCACTCTATATCACCACGGGTTTTATTATCGAAGAGGGATTTGCCGTCAATGATTTGAGGCGTGTTATCGCATCAATGGCAAAGGCCGCTGAGACGGCTGGTGTTCGTATTGTTGCCGGCGATACCAAGGTTGTCGATAAAGGCAAGGGCGATGGACTTTTTATCAATACATCCGGGATCGGTATTGTTCCCCGGGACAGGGAGCTTGGGCCGCACAGGATCAGGGAGGGAGATAAGGTAATTGTCAGCGGCCCCATAGGAAACCACGGCATTGCCGTTATGGCTGAACGGAACGGGCTTGCATTTGATCCGCCGGTGATAAGCGATACCGCAGCCCTCAACGGGCTTGTTGAGGAGATGTTTGCCGCATCGGGTTCCATACGCATGATGAGAGATCCTACAAGGGGCGGAGTTGCAACGACCCTGAAGGAAATTGCACTGGAATTGCCATACTGCATATCTTTAAACGAGCAGTTACTGCCTGTGCCGGAAGGAGTAAGAGGCGCTTGTGAACTTTTGGGGCTTGATCCCCTGTATGTAGCAAACGAAGGGATACTTATCGTCATAGCACCGCCCGAAGATGCCGGTCGGCTTATGGAAAAAATGAAAGGACACCCGCTGGGCTCCGGATCTGCGGTAATCGGGGAAATCTGCTGCGCTGAAAGCCGGGATCACGGAAGGGTGCTGATCAAAACAGCCATTGGGGGAACACGTATTATAGATATGCTTACCGGGGAGCATCTGCCGCGAATATGTTAAAATAAAAGTTCAGCAAAGGCAGAGGAATATGAATGGAGGCGTTTCGATGTTTAAAAAAAGTTTTCTGGCCTCATGTATAGTTATTGCCGGTTTTGTGTCTGTTGCGCAAGGTTCAATATTGCTTGACCGGGTGGTAGCTATTGTGAACAAGGAGGTTATAACCTGGAGCGATTTGTACCGGGAGATGGAGTTTAACGCGAGTGATCAGGCAAGGGCGATGAAGGACGACGAAAGGAGGCGCTTTTTCAAGGACAATGAAATGTCTTATCTCGAGAACCTGATCGATTTGAAACTGAAATTGCAAGAGGCGGCAAAGGAAGGAATATCCACCAGTGATGCTGATGTGGCGGCCGCTGAAAAAAATATAAAAAGCAAGTACTCCATGACCGACGAGGTATTTAAGGAAACAATCCAGAAAGACGGTTTTACGCTTGAAACGTACGAGAAGAAGCTCCGGGAGCAGATAACTGTTAACCGGCTGATTGATCAGGAAGTCAGGAGTAAAATTCTTGTAACTGAACGCGATATCGACGCCTACCTTGCAGGGCATAAAGACGCTGCAAAAGACCTGGAAGGTTTTGATATAAGCCAAATTATGCTGAAGAAGACCGGCGATGACAAGCAACTGGAACAGAAGGCATGGGACATCTATAAAAAACTGCAAGCTGGTGAGAACTTTGCGGAACTTGCCAGGCTGTATTCCGATGAAACGAGTGCGCGGGGCGGCGGAGACCTCGGTTTTATACGGCGAAGTGATATGTCAACGGAATTTTTGAATGTCTGTTCAAGCCTTAAGCCCGGCGGTATAAGCGAGCCGATATGGAGAGGCGACGGGATATATATTATCAGGGTAAACGACGCAAGGGTATTCAAGTCGCAGCAGGAAATGCGAGAGGTGATACGTCAGAAACTGCTTAATGAAAAATTCGACGCTGCATTTAAAAACTGGGCGAGGGGATTGCGGGATAAGGCTTACGTGGAGGTAAAGAGCTAAAGAGGCGCAAAGAGCTTAGTGCAAAGCGCATAGAGTTAAAGGCTAACTGTATAACTTATGTTCCCTGCCCTTTGCTCTTTGCCATATGCCCTATGCGATTTTACTTTTATGGAACAGAGGATTCAGAAAATACTGGCCCAAATGGGTGTTGCTTCACGTCGAAAGGCTGAGGAGCTTATTGCTGAAGGCAGAGTGACTGTCAACGGCAGGACGGCGGAAATCGGTATGAAGGCTGATTCTGCAAAAGACCACGTAAAAGTTGACGGCAAACTTCTGACCAGGCCTGAGCCGAAAGTTTATCTGATCTTTAATAAACCCAAAGGCGTGGTGACCTCTCTATCCGACCCTGAGGGCAGGCCTACGGTAAAGGATTTCCTGCAGCGGGTAAAATACCGCGTGTTCCCGGTCGGTAGGCTGGATTATGATACGGAAGGGCTGCTGCTTATAACGAATGATGGTGATTTCTCTCAGGCTGTTCTGCATCCGTCCAAGAAGATATATAAGACATACCTGGCGAAAGTAAAAGGAGTTATTGATAACGATGCTCTCGAAAAACTGCGCGCCGGCGTGAGGCTGCAGGAGGCTCAGACTGCGCCGTCGAAAGTGAGGAGAATACCCCACCGGTCCGAGAACAACTCATGGATTGAAATATCACTGCATGAGGGGAGAAACAGGCAGGTGAGAAGGATGCTTGAGAACGTCGGGTATCCTGTTGCCAAGCTTAAGAGAGTGAGCATCAACGGTGTGAAACTCGGGAATCTTAAGCCCGGAGAATTCAGGCCGCTTGAACCCGACGAAATTGAAAGTTTAATGCAGCAGGAAACTGCGGTCAGGGCTCGGAAGTAAATCACAAATCTGCCAAGAGACAAGCACAATCTGAAGTGGCCCGGCTAAGCTCAGCTCACAACAACTACTTATCGCCGCAGCTGTAATGGATGAGCTCCATCTTTATGTGGTATTCTAACATGTGCTGAAAAGGCCGTTTCCCTTAAGCTCGCTGCCCCTAAACATCAAAATCACAGGTTTGGTGCTGCTGCAGTTTTTGTGCAGCATATGGATGCTGACTTTTTTTATTGCAAATCGGCTGGAACAAGAAATGACCTCCCAGTTGGAAGCACAGCAGTTCTCAACCGCATCGTATATCGCTGACAATATTGAAAGCCAGGTCAAGCTGCGCATTAATGCGCTGAAGTCTATTGCCGACAGTATCACCCCGGAACTTATAGCCAACCCCGGCAGACTAAGGGATTTCCTGCATGTCAGGTTTTTGTTTGCAAGCCTGTTTGAAACCGGGATTGAAGTGATTTCCAGGGAAGGCATAGGAATTTCAGATTTCCCTGTATTATCCGGGCGGGCAGGCGGGCTGCACGCGGATCTCGATTTCGTCAGGGAGGTGGTTGCCACGGGAAAACCTGCGGTTGGAAAGCCACGGATCGGTCGGTTCTCCAAAAAGGCGGTCATCCCCTTCGCTGTTCCAGTCCTTAACTCATCGGGCAGGATTGTCGCTGTGCTGGCGGGCTACCCATCAGTGTCTGATCCCACGCTGCTCGGGTCGATTGAGAAGTCTGAACACAAGGATTTTCCTGACGGGCTTTTGGTGGGGTCCCGAAAATATAACATGTTTATCACCGGAAGCGATCCCTCAAGGGTTTTGGAACCAAGACCGGCGCCCGGAGTTAATCCATTGTTAGATCGAATGGAGGCCGGCTTTGAAGGATCAGGGATCACCGTAAATTCAAGGGGAGTCAGAATCCTTGTGTCCTGCAAACAGATCCCTGCGTCCGGCTGGTTTATCCGGGTAGGGCTGCCAACAAAGATTGCATTTGCGCCGATTCGTTCAATGAAGCGCTGGGCGTATTCTATAGCCTTTGGACTATCACTACTGAGTTCTTTCTTTGTGTGGCTTATTATCAGACAAGCAATGCGTCCAATCGCTGTCGCAAGCAAACTGATCACTGATATGACCGAGGAACGGGTGCCGCAACGGGATATACCTGTTACTCAGTATGATGAGGTTGGGCAGTTGCTCACCAGTTTCAATGTACACCTTAATTACCGCAAACAGGCGGAGGAGGCGCTGCGCCAAAGCAGGGAACAACTCGACCTTGCTTTGATCTCATCGAGAATGGCAGTTTTCGAATGGGACATTGTCAGGAACAAACGGATCTGGAGTGATGGTGTTCATCGCCTGTTGGGAACCAAACCTGAGTCATTCACTGGAACGGCCGATGATTTTTTCCGGGTAATACATCCGGAAGACAGGAGTACCGTGAAAGATGCCCTTGACAGGGCTGTCGAAACCGGACAGTACGAGACAGAATACCGTGCGGTCTGGCCTGATGGCAACATCCACCACATGGCCGCAAGGGGAAAAATTCATCATGATAACACGGGCCAGGCTATTCAGATGACAGGTGTTTGCTGGGACGTTACCGGGGGCAAGCAGGTAGAAGAGGAACTCCGTTCGGCTACGCAGCGTCTTAAATTAGCAACCCAATCCGGCAAACTTGGGGTCTGGGACTGGGATATCACTAATAACATCATGGTCTGGGACGAACGGATGTTTGAACTTTACGGCCTTACCCCGGAAACATTCCCGGGATGCATCGAGGCATTGCAGAACTGTCTGCATCCGGAGGATCGCGATAAAACCATTGAAGAATGCCGGGTGGCCTTAAGAAGTGAGAAAGGGTGGGATACAGAGTTTAGAATATTACATCCTGACGGAACTGTCAGGGTCATAAAGGTAAATGCTTTAGTGATCAGGGATGCGGATGGTAATCCCGTTCGAATGATCGGGTTGAATCGCGACTTCACGGAGTTCAGGAAAATGACATTGGAACTCAACAAATCCAATGAACAATTACGTAATCTTGCCGCACATTTGCAATCTGTCCGGGAAGAAGAAAGAACTAAAATTGCACGTGAGATACACGACGAACTTGGTCAGACCCTGGCCGCTCAGAAGATGGAATTAAGCTGGTTTTGCGAGCAATACGGAGACCATAAGCCCATAGTCGATAAGTCCGAAGCCATGTTGGAAGCCCTTAACGCGACTATCAGGTCTGTAAGGCGTATCTGCACTGAGTTGAGACCATCGATACTGGATGATTTTGGCCTTGTTGACGCAATGCGATGGTATGCGGATGAATTTCAGAAACGAACGCGTATTGAATGTACAGTTGACTCTGTACCGGAGGATATTGAGTTGGACAAAGACTGGAGCACGGCACTTTTCAGAATTTTCCAGGAAACACTGACAAACGTCCTTAAACATGCAAGGGCGACAAAGGTGACGGCGAGGCTGACAAAAGACGATGTCAAAATAACTCTGGAAGTTACAGATAACGGCAAAGGCATAAGAGATGAACAATTTTCAAAGCCTCAATCGTTTGGTCTTATAGGGATCCGTGAACGTGTTCATATCTGGGGAGGTAAGGCAGAGGTGACCGGTTATAAAAATAAAGGCACTATGGTAAAGGTAAGTATGCCGCATTTGGTTTAATCCCCGCCAGACCACTACCTTTTAACATAATCTGAAGGCAGGTGTGAGTATTCTGTTCCAAGGCACAATTTCACTTTACGCTTTAACCTGCACTCTCTTTTGGGTTACAATAGAAGTTCATCAATTTTCTGGAGGTATGTCTAATATGTTTCGTGATAAATGGTGTGGTGAGCTTGATTCTACTGATATCGGTTCCCGCTGCACGCTTGCAGGTTGGGTCTTCAGGAGAAGGGACCACGGCGGACTGATATTTGTCGATCTGCGCGACAGGAGCGGTCTTGTTCAAATAGTGTTCAGTTCGGATGTTTCGGAGGAGGCGCACGCGCTTGCGCATGACCTCAGGGCGGAATTTGTAATATCGGTGGCAGGAACAGTCCGGAAGAGGCCCGAAGGCAGCGAAAACCCCAACCTCGGCACTGGCATGGTCGAATTGTATGTCGATACTCTCACGGTGTTGAATGAGGCTGCAGCACTGCCGTTTACTATCGAGGAGGCCGGTGAAGCCTCGGAGTCTTTACGGCTCAAATACCGGTATCTCGACCTGAGGAGACCTGAACTGCAGAATAACCTCATAGTGAGGCACAGGGTGACAAAGCTCATCAGGGACTACCTGGATGGTCAGGGATTCCTTGAAATAGAAACACCCATGCTGACAAAATCCACGCCCGAAGGCGCCAGGGATTATCTTGTGCCGAGCAGGCTCAACCAGGGTCAGTTCTTTGCATTGCCCCAATCACCGCAGCTTTTTAAACAGATCCTCATGGTGTCGGGACTCGAAAAATACTTCCAGATTGTCAAGTGCTTCAGGGATGAAGACCTGAGGGCTGACCGGCAGCCGGAATTTACGCAGGTTGATATTGAGATGTCCTTTATTGACAGGGAAGATATCATGCCGCTTATCGAGATGCTTATGAAAAGGCTGTTCCAGGAAGTCCTGCACAAAGATATTCAAATCCCCTTTCAGCGGCTTGATTTCACGGAATCGATGGAACGGTTCGGAAACGACAAGCCCGATATGCGGTTCGGGATGGAGCTTAAAGACATGGCGGACCTTGCCTTAAAAGGATCATTTAAAGTCTTTCTCGACGCCCTCGCTTCCGGCGGGCGCGTTAAGGCAATTAACGCCAAGGGAATGGCGGGTCTTTCCAGGAAAGAAATCGACATGCTCACGGAAGAGGCGCGGTCTTTCGGAGCAAAAGGTCTTGCATGGATCAAGGTAAAAGGCGGCTTTGATTCTCCGATCGCAAAGTTCTTCCCCGAAGAGGCACTGCTGCAAATGGCCGGGAGGCTCGAGGCAGGCGAAGGTGATTTGATGCTTTTTGTGGCGGACCAGGAGAAAATCGTCCACGATGCGCTCAGCCGTATGAGGCTTGAACTTGGCAAGCGGCTGGGTCTTATAAGAGATGAATTCAATTTTGTTTGGATAATTGATTTTCCGCTGCTGGAGTGGGACGAAGACGAAAAGCGATTTGTTGCCATTCACCATCCCTTCACATCTCCTGTGGATGAGGATATCTCCAGGCTCTTTGCATCCGGCGGCAATGCGCGGGAGCTGACGGCATCGCTCAGGGCAAAGGCGTATGACATTGTTCTGAACGGTTGTGAAATCGGCGGCGGCAGCATCCGTATCCACAGGCGCGATGTGCAGAACAAAATATTTGAACTTCTGGGTATCTCCGGTGAAGAGGCGCGCATAAAATTCGGCTTTCTCCTCGATGCCCTTGAATACGGCGCCCCTCCTCACGGGGGCATTGCACTGGGACTGGACAGACTGTTAATGCTTATGGTGGGCGCACAATCGATACGAGATGTGATAGCATTTCCAAAAACCCAGAAAGCGATATGCCTTCTGAGCGGTGCTCCCTCCACCGTAGAACCAAAGCAGCTGAAGGAGTTGTTTATCAAACTCGACAGTCCTGTATAAGAGACCGGAGTTCCCTTTATCTTCCGCCTCCGGCGTCGGTAAGCAGCCTGACAATATCCTGGAATTTTCTTCCTGCAGCAGAGTTCAGTGCGGTCTCACCGCTGTCATCCTCCGCGTCAAGGGCACAGCCTCCCTTGCGGAGCAGCATTTTTACGACATCTGTGTATCCATTGTCCGCGGCAATAATAAGGGCTGTCCTGCCGTTTTCGTCAGGTGCATTTGTATCAGCGTTCTTACTTAAAAGCAGCCGGATAATTTCGGTGTTGTTCTTTTCAACTGCTAGGTCAAGGGGCGTCCTGTCGAGATCGTCAGCACTATTGATTGCAGCCCCTTTTTTTATCAATATCTTCGCAACTTCGGAATTGCCCTTGTCAATAGCCATCAAAAGTGGAGTAACGCCGTCACTGTCAGCGGCCTTAACATCTACGCCCTTGCCTACAAGCGCTTTCACCATTTCATTATTACCCATCCCGATTGCCATAAGAAGTGCTGTGGAGCCGTTATCATCGGCGGAATTGATGTCCGTCCCCTTATCGACCAAAAAACTGGCCAGTTCAGTCTCCCCCCCTGACAGCGCTGCCATAAGAACGGTTCCGCCGTTATTGTCAGAATTGCTTACCCTTGCTCCCCTGCGTACGAGGACCTTTGACAATTCATCATGACCGGAACTGACGGCAACGGCAAGAGCTGTCCTCCCAAGCCTGTCCCTTCTCTCCAGGTCAGCGCCCCTTACGATCAGAAGTCGGGCAACAGCCAAACGCCCCCTTAGTTCCGGGCCGACCTTCGCGTTGTCCGCCATGTGCTTGCGATCGGGCTTTTTTTCCGGGATATCGAGCGCTCTTATCAGAACGGTTCGGTCGGCATTATCACGAGCGTTAATATACGCTCCGCTGTCAAGCAATATATTGACGCTCTCGATATTACCTTTATCGGCTGCAACCATCAGCGCCGTGCTGCCGCTTTTATCTATATCGTCGACCCCTGCCCCTTGTGCAATTAATTCTTTCACTATTTCGGTATGGTTAAACGAGGCCGCAACCATCAGGGGGGTCATGCCGTTGAGGCATTGCTTAATATCAGGATCAGCTCCCTTTTCCAAAAGGCTCTTTACCTGAGGTAAATTCCCGTTTAAGACCTCATCACAAAGCCGGACGTTTACAACTGTGGCCGATGAGGCAGGCCGGCCGGCAAAGATAAGCAGCAGACCGGTCATCGCAAGGATATTAATTAAATGGCGCATAATGCAGAATAAAATGGAACGCCTGGGGAGATTACCTGTTTTCAGCTTCTTGTGGCTGTCGCTTAAACTCATTGATAATTTTTGTTATTTCGTCTGAACTTTTGGAAACGTTGCGGGTCCTTTCGCCACGCACGTATTCCCCTTCGTAAACGTCCCAGTTCCCGTGCTGGTTTGCTACATATTTAACTCCGTCGACCTCATAGCATGTTACAAGTACATTGGTGTAAAATGATTTAACGTATGTTCTTTTGATCATATTCCTGATATTCTCCTGCCGTATATTATGGAATCCAATTTTATTATGTGATTCAATCATTATACGGCACTGAAAATGCGTTTGTAAATAGGCAGGCTCTGACCATGAATCTTGTACTTCTTTTCCATAGCGACTTTATCAGGGGCACGAATCGCGTGCAGCTTACGGGCCGCCGTCTGTACCATGTCCGTGACGTGCTCCGCGCATCGGTTGGCGACAGCCTATCCGTTGGCGTTTCCGGAGGGAATATCGGCGAAGCTTTGATAACTCTGTTTAATGACGAAGCTCTCGAAATGGAAGTAAAAGTGGAATGTCCTCCTCCACCGCCAATGCCTGTTACCATTATCCTCGCTCTTCCGAGACCCAAGGTCATGAGGAGAGTGCTTGTATCCATGACAACCATGGGGGTAAAGCGGATCATTCTGGTCAACGCTTACAGAGTGGAGAAGAGCTACTGGCAAAGCCCCCTGCTGGGAAAGGATGAACTGGACAAACAGATCACTACCGGCCTTGAACAGGCACGTGACACAATCTTTCCTGATATAATCCTGCGTCCTCTTTTCAAACCGTTTGCAGAAGACGAATTGCCGGGCATTATTGAAGGGTCCCTTCCTCTGGTCGCCCATCCTGAAGCCGGAGAAGCCTGCCCACGGGATGTAAGACAACCTGTAACTCTCGCCGTTGGTCCGGAGGGCGGTTTCATTTCTTACGAAATTGAAAAACTCCTGGCATGCGGCTTCAAGGCTGTCAACATTGGAGATCGTATCCTTCGCGTGGAAACGGCAATACCCGTACTGTTGTCAAAACTTTTTTAAACGCGGTTGGTTCCTCTTTACATCCAATCGCAAGCCTCATTTTTTTACGAAAACCCACGATTTTATGCCGACGGGTAGGATTGCATATGTCCCCTCGTGAAACGCACAATCTGTTTCGCGGGTGGCGCTTATTCCTGGATGACAATTTTGTGCTATAATAGTCTGACCAGACTGACCAGATAGAGGAGGTCGTTATGAGCACTTGGCAGCTCCAGGAAGCAAAGGCCCGTTTGAGCGAGGTAATCAAAAAAGCAAAAGAGGAGGGCCCGCAGAGCATTACGGTCCATGGGTCGCCCACGGCAGTAGTTATTTCGAGCAAGGAATATGAACGGCTCAAGCACCCTCAGGGAAGCTTTGTTAAGTTCATGCGCCAATCACCGCTCTACGGCATAGACCTCAACCTTAAGCGCGAGCAGACGCTCACGCGCGAGGCGGACATTGTATGAGCTATCTGCTCGACACCAACATTCTATCTGAGACGATCAGAAAAAATCCGCACAGGTCGGTCATTACATGGCTCGATCAGAATCCCTGGTGAAGCACTTTTCATAAGTGTGTTGACGCTTGGAGAAATTCGCAAAGGCATCGAAGCGCTTAGCGACACGAAACGTCGCGAGAAGTTGCGCCTATGGCTTGAACAAGAGCTTTCGGCATGGTTTGAGGGGCGGGTGCTACCGGTGGACCTCGCAGTGGCAGACCGCTGGGGCCGCCTGCTTGCAGAGGCAGGCAGGCCACTTCCCACGATTGATAGTCTTCTGGCTGCGACAGCCCTGCATCATGAACTGCGGCTGGTTACTCGAAATGCCCGGGATTTTGATTATCATGGCCTCGAAGTGGTCAATCTGTTTGAAGGGTATGTATGAATACTTTCCCTGCCGGGTAGCTGGTTCGCTTCGGAACGGGCGGCAGGAATGATTCTAAAAATGCAGAGTACCCCGAAGCTTTAATACCGAAATCAGATAGGATTGTCGGGTATTCTATTTCAGTTTCTTTGAAAAATATCTTCACCTTCTCTGGAAAGATTTGCATCTCTTATGAAAACCCAGACCTGTTATGTGGAGCTTCGT
>CAWHNC010000048.1:0-36932 GCA_963830245.1 Nitrospirota bacterium | reverse complement strand
AATAAATCCATAGCAGACCGACAGCCCGAGTCCCGTCCCCCCCTCCCCTTTGGTGCAGAAGAACGGGTCGAATATGTGAGGCAAAAATTCACGAGGTATGCCCTTTCCGGTATCCATGACCCTGATCTCCACGGAATCCCCGCCGCTCCCGGGTCTTGTTGCCAAAAAGAGCGTACTTCCGGCCTGCATTGATTGTACCGCATTTGTAATAAGGTTCACCATGACCTGCAGTATCTGGTACTCATCGACTAAGACATGGGGGAGGTCAGGGACAAAGTCAATTTTGGTTTTGATATTGGAGATATCGAGCATGTTCTGCATCAGCTTGAGAGTCTTTTGCATTACTTTATTGACGTCGGTCTCTTTCAGATTAGCCTCTTTTGGTTTTGAAAAGTCAATTAAGTTTTTTACAATTTCTTTTATCCTTTCGGTCTCCTTCTCCACATTATCCATGAATTCAATTTTCCGGGCCTTGTCCAGATCGTCATACAGCTCAGCATAAGTCTGAGCTATCATGGAAATGTTATTCAAGGGGTTTGTCAATTCATGTGCCACGCCGGCAGTGAGTATTCCAAGGGATGCAAGTTTTTTGGACTGGATAAGATCCTCTTCACGGTTCATCAGTTCCTCTGACATTGAATTGATTGCGGCCATAACCGAACCGAATTCATCATCCGTAATTTCACCCCCGATTTTCTGGAAATTGCCCTTGGATATCGATTTTGCAAGCTTCTCTATCTCCCGCAATGATAGAAGAATCTGCTGAGATATGAAATGGCTCAATGTAGCAGCGCATATGAGTATCGCAAAGAATGAGTATAAAAGTATGACCTTCGAGCGTGATATGATATCATTTACCGCTTTCCTCTCAATACTGGTAATGCTTTTTGAAAATTCACGCAGCATTTTGCCTTCGGAGCTGAACCTTGCATTCAGATTGTTATCTATGTGAGAGCCTTGCTGTACCTGATTGACAATATCAGAATATTGTTTTAAATGTGATTTAAGCAATGCAAATTTGCTCTCGCCAATAGAACGGATAATATCTTCACTGGCGCTGTCCAGAGATTGCTCAGATGCCTGTACCTTCTCTTGAATATCGGTAAGAATTTCCCGCTTTTGATTAATAAAATAGTTTTTCTCTGTAAGCCGCATTTCGAGAAAAGTAGCATTCAGATCATCAGCTATTTCAACAAATCTCAGCTTCGTTTGCATGAGATTGAGATTCTCAAATGCAAAAAAACCTATCAGCATTATCAGTCCGATATTGACTATATTGGAAAGTATAATTTTACTTTGTATCTTCATAATTTTAAAATACGAATTACATGTAATGGGCTATAGGTCATAGGTTCCTGATTTTTTTCAACATCTGTCGGGTTGAAGTTGTCCCGTCCTTTCTTTTGGACAAGCGGGTCCCTTTCTGCATAATTGTAAGCAGCAGCCTTTTTTTCTGTCAAGGATATTCAGAAAACTGTGGTCCTTGCCGCACGGTTTGGAAACCAGGACTTATTTGTCCCACGGAATCAGCTATAATTAATAATTAAAGGCTCATTGCCGGATTTGGGATAATGATGAAAGCTGGCCTGCGCACCGAAGAAAGCCGAAGAAACGTTTTTATCAGGTTCCATGAAGTATTTGCTGAAACATTCGGGCTCGACCGTAAGGCAGCATTAAGCGCAATTCTGCTGATCGGGCTGATCACGGTCATTGCTGTTTTCTGGTTCTTTCATTCTGCTCCACCTGGCACTATTACTATTACTGCCGGTCCTAAAGGCAGCATTTTCTGGACAACCGCTGAAAAGTATGCGGCGATACTCGCACGTAACGGCGTGAAACTAAAGATACTCTCGTCCGAGGGTTCCCTGGAAAATCTCAAACGACTGGCAGATCCTTCATTCAAGGTCGATATCGGGTTTGTTCAAGGTGGGTTAACCAATAACACAAAAACAGATACGCTGGTTTCTCTCGGCAGCTTATACTATTCTCCCATGCTTCTTTTCTACCTCGGGAATGAGCGGGTTGACATCCTTTCCCGATTGGCCGGCAAACGTCTTGCTATAGGTTCTGTAGGCAGCGGAACGCAACCCCTGGCCCTTGTCCTGCTTGCGGAAAATGGTATTGAACCGGGTGGCCGGACAACGCTGCTGGATCTCGACGGCGAAGACGAGGCAAAGTCCCTGCTTGAAGGAAAAATTGATGCCGCATTTATGATGGGAGAATCAGCTTCAGTCCAAAACCTGCGCAAACTCCTCCACGCGCCTGGAATCCGGCTTTTTGATTTCACACAGGCAAATGCTTATACTCGCCGCATCACGTATCTTAATAGGATGGAACTACCCGAGGGTTCCGTTGATTTCGGCACGAATATTCCAGATCATGATATCAACCTGATTGGCCCGGCTGTCGAACTCATTGCCCGAACCGGCCTGCATCCGGCGCTTTCCGATTTATTGCTCGAGGCAGCCCATGAGATCCATGGAAATGCCGGTATGTTCCGGCATCAGGGCGAATTTCCAGCGGCGTTACAACATGAATTTCGTATAAGCTCCGATGCAATAAGCTATTACAAATCGGGCAAAAGCTTTTTTTATCGTTACTTCCCCTTCTGGATAGCCAGCTTGCTGAATCGTATCTTAGTTGTATTCTTGCCGGCTGTCGTACTGTTGATACCGGGACTGCGGATAATCCCCGCTTTTTACAGATGGCGAATCATGATGCGCTTTTACCGCTGGTACCGCCAATTACTGGCGCTGGAAAAGGATATGGAGACTGACCTGTCCCCTGAAAAACGGGTAGAAATATTACTGAGACTCGACAATATCGAAAAAGAAGTCAATAAAATGAAAGTTCCAGCTTCCTTTGCCGATCAATTCTACGTACTCCGCACCCATGTCATCTTTGTTCGCAACCGCGTTACGGATGTCAGAAAAGTAAGCAGTAGCAGGCAGTAAAGAAAAAAAGTTATACCCTTAACATTTAGTCCTTACCACTTCTCCCAATGAATATTTTCTTCCTTGAATTTATCAATCGGCTGCCCCGCACCCTTGGAAACACCAATCGGCAAAACGTTCAGGGGAATTATGTTATCAGGGATGTTCAGGATCTCTCTCACAGTCTTAACTCTGTCCTTGTCTGCATAGACCGCTGTCCAGACCGAGCCAAGCCCAAGGGCATGGGCTGCAAGCAGGATGTTCTGCGTGGCGGCTGAGCAGTCCATTACCCAGTAGTCCTTGCTGTATATCTCATCCTTGTCAGGAATGCCGCAGACCACGATAGCGGCCCCGGCCTTGTCCAGCATTTTTGCATAGGGCAACTTGTCGCACAGTTTATCGAGTGTTTCTCTGTCTGTCACAGCTACAAATGACCAGGGCTGAACATTTACGGCTGATGGAGCAGACATGCCCGCCCTGAGAAGTTTCATCAAGTCTTCCCTGGATACCGCCTCACCTGTAAAAGACCTCACACTCCTTCTGGTATATATTATGTTAAGTGCTTCGTCGCTCATATGGTCCTCCTGTATTTATGGATAATATATAAAATTGTAGCATTTCCCCCGACTTAAGGGAACGTTATAACCGGTCTCCTGACTGTGATTTCCGCAAGCCCCGATTGTGTATGCCATATTGATCTAAGTCAAGGACTGTCGCAGCACCCCCTGTTATAATAAAAAGAGGATAAGCGGTACACAGGCACACGATTTGGCGGATAGTAGTGCTACTGAACGAGGAGGAAGAAGACTATGGGAACAATGAGAAAGATTGTGGAGATCAACGAGGATCTTTGTAACGGCTGCGGGGAATGTGTCAACTCATGTGCAGAGGGTGCGCTTCAGGTCATCGACGGCAAGGCACGTCTGGTTTCGGAAATATATTGCGACGGACTTGGCGCCTGTCTCAAAGAGTGCCCGCAGGGCGCCATAAAAATAAATGAACGTGAAGCAGCAGCCTTCGATGAACATGCAACGGAACAGTATCTGTCCACCCGCACTCTCGAATGCGGTTGCCCTTCCAACCGGCTCCAGATGTTCGGCACTTCACCCTGCAGTGAAGCAAACAGGCCTGCCCAAAGAAGTTCGACTTCAGCGCTTACACACTGGCCGGTGCAGATACGACTGGTGCCTCCTACGGCCCCTTTCCTGAAAGGCGCAAATCTCCTTGTCGCGGCGGACTGCACTCCTGTGGCCTATCCGGACTTCCACGGGGATTTCCTGAAAGACAAAGTAATCATGATGGGGTGTCCCAAGTTCGACAACGCAGAGGAGTACATACAGAAGTTCGCCGATATTTTCAGAACAGCCGACATCAAGAGCGTAACTGTCGTTATTATGGAGGTACCCTGCTGCTCAAAGCTGCCTATGATCGTGCAGCGAGGCCTGGCAATAGCAGGAAAACATATCCCTGTTGAAGAAGTCGTTATCAGTACGCGGGGCTACGTGACAGGCCGAACACAGGGCAAGACCGATTGAAGGTCAGAAGTTGGGAGGGTGCGAAGTTGAGCGGTCAAACCCGCACACGTTCTCACCTTCTCAGCTTCGCAACTTCATGTTTACGTATCCTTTCACCCGCCGTGCCTGGAAAAACTGCTTCAGCAAAATAGCACATTCCTCGTGCATCACTCCTGAAACAACATCGAGCTGATGATTCAGGCGTTTGTCGTACAACAGGTGATAGAGGCTATCAACAGCGCCGCCCTTACTGTCCCGGCAGCCGTATACGAGCCTGCCCAGACGCGCGTTCACCATGGCTCCCGCACACATGACACAAGGTTCTTTTGTCACATAAAGCGTTGCATCTGAAAGCCGCCAATTCCTTATCTTGCGGGCTCCGGACTTCAAAACGGAAATCTCCGCGTGGGCGGTAGGGTCAAAAGCAGCCTCTCTCTTATTAAAAGACCTGGCAATTATCCCGTTATCAATCACAAGTACTGCACCGACAGGAACCTCGCCTTTTTTAAATGCCTTTTCCGCCTCCCTGATGGCACATGTCATGAAGTCAGCGTCTGAAGCCATGCGGTCCATTGGTCAACACCTTCTCCCGTCTTGCATGAGAGTTCAAATATTTTTATGGATGGATTCAGCGACAGGGAATCATTTTTTATTTTCTCGACATCGACATCAAGGAATGGGGCCAGGTCTATTTTGTTGATAATCAGTGCCGATGACTCCTGGAACATAAGCGGATATTTCAAGGGTTTGTCGTGTCCCTCTGCAATGCTGAGGACCATAACCTTCATGTCCTCGCCTACCTTGAATTCTGCGGGACAGACAAGATTGCCCACATTCTCGATAACCAGGAGGTCCAGTTCACCGAGCGGCAGGTCAGGAATCACCTCATTGATCATGTTGGCATCCAGATGGCACGCGCCGCCGGTATTTATCTGCACCACGGGCACATCGAGACGGTTGATCCTGATTGCGTCATCAGTGCCTGTAATATCACCTTCTATCACGCCTATCTTCAGTGCGTTTTGCAGCCTGGCAATGGTTGTTTCAAGAAGAGAGGTCTTTCCGGCGCCCGGAGAGCTCATAAGGTTGATCACATAGACCCCGGCGTCTGAAAAAATGCGCCTGTTGTCCCGGGCGATTCTCTCATTCGCATCGAGTATTTTTGAGGCAAGTTTCAATTTCATTATCAATCGACCTCCAATTCTTTTATGTCCAGCTCACGACCGGAATGCAAGGTATAAGCGGTGCTGCCGCATTGAGGACAGCAGAGCACAAATTTTTCGGATGATGTAAAATCTATGCCGCACTGAGAACAATGGCCGGCAACCGGCACTTCTTCAATTGTAAGCGTGGCGCCGGACGCGATCGTTTCGCTCTTAAGAGCATTAAATGCAAAAAGCAATGCCTCTGGCATTACTCCAGAGGCATTGCCGATACAAACTCTTACATTGTTTATTTTGGTATATCCATTCCTTTTACATTCATTGGAGACACTTTTAAGAAGGCTTTGAGCTATTGAGACTTCATGCATGCTTACTTTTGCACTTCTTTCTCGTATGCCTCTTTGCCGGCCTCAAAGGCTGCCGCAATCAAAGACTTCTTCTCGTCGACGAAACTCTTGCCCTTCTCAACAGTAGACGTGACTTTTTCCTTTGCCTGGGTCACGTACTCGCCAGCCTTTTCCTTTACATCATCCGCGATATCCATTATCTTTTTCCGTGTCTCAGGTCCTGACTGGGGAGCAAGAAGCAGTGCCAGACCAGCCCCTACCATGCCACCCAGAAGGAATGACAGCAAAACAGAACCCGAACTGAAACCTTCCTCATCTCTCATAGTATTACCTCCTTTCTTTTAACTGGTTCATAAAGGCATTGATCGCTGCTTTCGCACCGGCTTTCAGGCCATAAACCTTTAATGACAACCCTCCGCTGATGCCGTTGACAAGGCTGTTGAGCGCCTTCAGGTTAATTACCAGGTCATTGCCGGCTTCGGCAATGTTGTGCGCCGAATCGGTCACGGCCCCGACATCATCGGTAACTTTCCGGACGCTCCTGAGAAATTGCTCTGCTTCAAGGATAAAAGGATTCAGCCTTTCCTCGGTGTTTTTTAACGAGAGATTTAAAGCAACCGCAGCCTTTCTCATCTCAAATATTGCGTAGATAAGCAAGCATATTACAGTGATAATACCCAGTGCCAGTATAAAAAATATGGCGCTTGACATTATGATCAACCATGTGTGATCCCCCATCATCTTACCTCCTTTTAACAAGTATATCACAAAAAACGTTATAGCGTTATAGCGTGCAGCGTCGTGCGTCGTGCGTCACAAAAACTCACTAATAAAAGGTCACAAATAGCGATCCGAACTTTTTTTTGTGCTCATCGCTCCAAGCTGAACGAGCGACGCGCTTTTTCTGTAAACGCACACTACTCTCTGAACAACCGTGATATGGCTTAGCACAAACAGGAGAAAAATAACCGGAAATAGCCTTCCTGTCAAACACCCTGCAGCCAAAAGCAGTATGCGCTCCGGCCTCTCCATCAAACCCACATTGCAGGAGAAGCCAAGGCCTTCAGCACGCGCCCTGACATAACTAACCAGAAAAGCCCCGACCAGGCTGCAAATCGTGAAAAAGATCCCGATCAGATTGTCCTCTTTGAAGAAAAGCCATATGATGGCAAGGAAAAGAGCGGCATCTGCATACCGGTCAAGCGTGGAATCGAGCAGCGCTCCGAATTTGGTCTCTTTTCCATTAGTACGCGCGACAACACCGTCAAGGAGGTCAAACGCCCCCCCCATCAGGATCACGAGACCGCCTGCCGCAGTATTAAAAGGGATAAGCATGGCCGCTGTAAGAGTGACGGCAAAGCCGGCGACGCTTAAAACGTTTGGGCTTACGGATATCAGCCTGGCTATCGGGGCAAGCGGTTTATCCAGCACATGTCCGAGCTTCGCACTGATCAACTACCGCTCCCTGGCCCCTGTGATAAACTCCTCCACCATGCTCCTCGCCGCTTCATCAGAGAACTGTTTATAAGGATGTTTCATAAAAGACGCTGCCGGCGAAAGCAAGACCCCCCCGATACCCCTGTCTCTTGCGAGCTTGCAACAGCGTATAGCATCAATGACAACTCCTGCACTGTTGGGGGAGTCTTCAACTGACAAGCGCAATTCCAGGTTCAGGGGAACATTTCCGAACCCCTGCCCCTCAATCCTGAGAAAGCAGACTTTGTTATCATTCATCCACGGCACATAATCAGAAGGGCCTATATGGATGTCATCACCCTGCATTGGGTGCGTTATTTGGGAGCAAACAGCCTCTGTCTTGGATATTTTTTTTGATTTAAGCCTGGCGTGGCTCCGCATATTCAGAAAGTCGGTATTGCCGCCAACGTTCAACTGATAGGTATGGGTTATTCTTACGCCTCTGTCCATGAAGAGCTTCGCGAGGGTACGGTGAATAATGGTGGCCCCGACCTGCGACTTGACATCATCGCCGATCAGAGGGAGGCCCTTTTTCTCAAACCGGCTGATCCATTCATCATCCGATGCAATAAATACAGGGATGCAGTTTATAAAGGCAACCCCGGCCTCAAGGCAGGCGTTTGCATAATAACGTGTTGCATCTTCGGAGCCGACAGGCAGGTAGTTAAGGAACAGTTCAGCGCCACTCTCCCGGAGCACCTTGACCACATCGCATGGCCTTTCCTCTGCTACAATGATTCTCCGGTCGTCAGGATAATCAGCCGTATGCGCCGCGACCCCATCAAGCACTGCGCCCATCTGCACTATTACCGCCTGTGAGGATGAAGGACTGCTGCCGGGGGAGCAAAATACTTTTGTGCAATTCGGTTTTGCAAACATAGCCTCCTCAAGAGGCTTATTGACCTTTCTGGCATCTACATCAAAAGCTGCGGTTATAGCAATGTCGCCCGGCAAATATCCGCCGAGCTTATAATGCATGAGTCCGGGGAGCTGCCGGGACTATCTTCCTTTATTGCCTTATAATATCCAATGCCCTGGATAAGAGCACTCGCACAGTTACCGATTCCGGCAATCGCAATTCGTATCCCACCCATAGCGGCTTCTTTCTCCCTGGATCAGGTAATAGCAATGTGTCTGGGCAATGCCTCGGCACTTTTGGGAATAATTACATTAAGTATACCATCTCTGAATGTAGCTTTTATCTCGTTCTTCTCTACTATAGCAGGCAAAACAAAGGACCGTGAAAAGGAACCGTAATACCGTTCTATCTGAAAGTAGCTTTTCCCTTCCCGCCTGGGCTTCCGCTCGCCGCTGATCTTGAGGGTATTGTCCTCCACTATAATGTTAATATCTGCCTCCAGCACTTCGGGCAGTTCCGCCTTTACTACGAATGCTTCCTCTGTTTCATAAATATCGACAGCAGGCAGCCACACCCCTGTTCCTGCATCTCCGAACCTTATGGATTTGGGGGCTCCATACTCAAAAAGCCGGTTTGCGCGCTCTCTTAACACAAAAATATCTTTAAAAGGATCCCATTTTTTCATGTCCGATTTTTCCTCCTGACCCACGGTACGATTATAGATGATTTTTATAAATTAAAGTATACAGTATACAATGCCGGTCAGGCAAAGGCAAAACAAATTGACGTTTTACAGTTTTGGATGATAATCTACATGAGGTCCTATGCACATCCCGGATGGTTATTTAAGCCCTCAGACTTACATTCCTTTGTACGGGGTGTCCTTTGCTTTTTGGACCATCGCACTGAAGAAGCTGAAAAAAGAACTCTCCGCTAAATACATTCCCTATATGGCTATGGCAGCGGCATTCTCGTTCCTCGTTATGATGTTCAATATACCCGTTCCGGGCGGGACAACTGGCCATGCCGTGGGAGCAGGTATTATCGCGACGCTTCTCGGGCCGTGGACTGCAGTCATTGCCGTATCCATGGTGCTGATAATTCAGGCTCTCGTTTTCGGCGATGGAGGAATTACCGCAATTGGAGCAAACTGCTTTAACATGGCGATTGTGATACCGTTCGTATCATATTGGACCTTTAAGCTGGTGCAGGGTAATGCGGTATCCGGGCGGAGGATTTCGGCAGCGGCTTTCCTTTCAGGCTATTGCGGCCTGTCAGTTGCGTCAATAATAACCGCAGTTGAACTCGGCATCCAGCCCATTATTGCTCACGCCGCCGACGGCAGGCCGCTCTATGCTCCATATCCGCTGTCAATCGCAGTCCCCGCAATGGCGCTGGAGCATCTTTTACTTTTCGGCGTTGTAGAGGGGACAATAACCATGCTGCTCTTTAAATACTTCGTTAAACATGAACCCGGTTTAGTATATGTGTTAAAAACAGGTAAAGGTTGAGGTTAAGGTTAAGAAAGGACAAAAAACAGCATAATTATTTTTTGACTTAACCTTAACCTTTACCTTAACCTGTTTTTTCTTTAGAATATGCTGAACTTGAAATATTTCCCGGGGTGTGCCCTTAAGTCCTTGGTCAGTTCCTTTAATTCAGTTACTGAATCCCTCAGCCCTGCAACTGTTTCTTTTATATCCGCCGGAAGTTTCTCATCCTTGACAAGCACCCCTGCAGTTCCCTTGCCCGAATTAATTTCCGAGAGTATGGCGTCCAGCTTAACAGACGCACTGGTAAGGTGATCGTATAGTTCAGGGCTCTCCGCAAGCCTCTTAAGCGTTCCGTCCCCTTCGTTCATAGTCCTGCTGAATTTCTCCAGTGAGGAGGAGGCTGCAAGCATATTGTTGTAAACTGACGGGTCCTTTATAAACTTCTTCACTGAGCCTTCGGACCCGCTAAGATCTTTCATAAAGGCCTGGAGCGATGCCGTGGATGCTTTTAAATTGTTATAAAGAGCGGGGTCTTTAAACAGCTTTGCAACAGTCCCTTCGCTCTTTCCGAAGTGCTCCAGAATCATATCTACTTTATTCACAAATTCGGTGACTTTTGCCATCGACTTGGAACTCGCCTCAACCAGGTCCTTCACTTCCAGTTGCGCTGCGCCTTTTATAATGCTGCCCGGCTTCATCTGCCCGGCTTCAAATGTGCCGCCGGCCAACTCTATATATTTGTCGCCCAGCAGACCCTGAGTAATTACGTTTGCATATGAATCATTTCTTATATAGGGCAAGTCATCTTTTATGATCGACATGGTAACCACCGTGCCATATTGGGAATTAAGACTTATGTCCTTCACATAACCTATTTCTATACCGGAGACCCAGACCGGCGCACCCCGGCGGAGGCCTTTGACATCCTTGATTTCCGCCCTGATAGTAGCCTTCGATGTAAATAAGTCCCCTACCCCACCGGCAAAAAAAACCGTTAAAAGCAATAAAGCCAGGGCAGTGCTGATAACCACCCCAACCTTCAGCTTCGACCACATAAGTTGTTTTTTCATATCGAACATAGCTTATCTCCCCGAAGTTCCTGCATAAATATCTGTAACTCCGGAACAGTTGCCTGCTCAAGCATTTCCCTGTTCCCGTCGAATATTACAGTCCCATCTTTAAGAAACATGAACCGACCAGCCACGCGCATTGCATCATACACTTTATGCGTAACTATAATAAAGCCTTTATTATCCCTGGACAAATCGATAATGAGCCTGCAGATAGTGTCTGCATTAACAGGGTCCAGGCCGGTAGTAGGCTCATCGTAAAGGAACATTACCGGGTCGAACGCGGCGAGGGAGCGTGCAATAGCCACTCTTCTGTGCATACCGCCGCTCAATTCGCCGGGCATAAGGTTCAGGGCGTGCTCAACGCCGACGACGCTCAACAACTCCCGAACCCGGCGGTCCAATTCTTCTTCGGAGAGTTTTGTGTATTCCCGCAGGCAAAACGCCACGTTCTCCTTGACATTCAATGAATCGAAAAGCGCTCCTTCCTGAAAAACAATGCTGAACTTCATGCGCACATCCCTTAATTCACTCTCGGTTTTAACTGTTATGTCTTCTCCATCAATAATAATGCGACCGGAATCAGGCCTTAACAGCCCCATTATCAATTTCAATATTGTGGTCTTGCCCTCCCCGCTTCCACCCATAATAGCTACGCGCTCACTGTCGTTGATCGAAAAACTCAAGTCCTTTAAAACTCTGCGTCCATTGTAAGAGAATACTACATGCTCGAATATTATCATACCGAAAAACCCAGCACATAAAGCAAAATCCTGGTAAGCGCAAAATCAGAGATAATTATCGCTATGATCGACAGCACCACCGCATTCGTTGTGGCCTGCCTGAGGCCGGCAGCTCCTCCGCGGGTCATCAAACCGCTATAACAACTGATGCTCGCTATCAGGAACCCGAAAATAAAAGGTTTGACAGAGCCTGCAATAATATTTTCAGCAATCAGAACATCCCGGATGGACCTCCAGTATACATAGCCGCTCTGGTTGCTGACGAATACAACAATGTAATAGGCCCCAAAAACCGATAGTGCGTCACCTATGATTGTGAGCACCGGCAGCATGATTATTGAACCGATTAAACGCGGCGTAACCAGCTTCTTTACAGGGTCCACACCAAAGACCCTGAGGGAATCCACCTGGTGCCCGAGCACCATCGACCCCAATTCGGATGCCATTCCAGCCCCAACCCGGCCGGTGAATACCAGGGCGGCCATTACCGGGCCGATCTCCCTTATGACTGTTATGCCGACTGCCTTGCCGGTATACATCTTCAGCCCCAGCCGGCCGAACTCGGCAGACAGCTGAAGCGAAAGCGCCATCCCAATAAAAAGTGCCACAAGCACAATGATAAAAAAAGATCCGGCGCCTGCGTAATCCATTTGTTCGATAGTGTCCCTCAAATAAAAAGGCTTGGCGAACACACCTGCCAGGCCCTGGAGCGAGAGCAGATAATAATCCTGCAGGTCACTTATGATCTGTTTTATTTTCATCACCTATTGTCATCCACCCTTTTCCACCGCCTGTGTATCCAGAGCCATTCAGTCGGGTGTTCTTTGATGTACTCATCAACATAACTGCTCAAGCACTGCGTATCCTCTTTCAGCGCACTCTCAGACCTTTCTTCGCGTTTCAAGGGCGCTTCAGGGTAAATGGTCATAACATGCCCGGCCCCTTCCCTGCTTATAAATACCGGGAGGACCGGAGCTCCGGTCCTCATGGCAATAAGGGCAGGCATCCTGGTGGTCCAGGCGCCCCTGCCAAGAAAGTCTACAATAAAACCCTCATCACGCAGAACTGCCTGGTCCATAAGAATACTTACCAGGCCTCCCTTTTTCAGGCATGAAAGTATCCCTTTCAATGCCCCCTTTTTATAGATAAGGCTGTTGCCATACCGCAACCTTATCTTACCAATCATCCCGTTGATATATGGGTTATCCAGTGGCCGCGCCACTCCCGAGCCGGGAGATACCTTAACACCAAAGGCCAGAGCCAACAGTTCCCAGTTGCCGCAATGGCCTGTAATAGCTATGACTCCCTTACCTTTAGCTTTTGCATTAATGTAATGCTCCCCGCCCTTAATTACAACATTGTGAACCAGGCTATCGCCTAAACCATAATAAATCTTTACCACTTCTGCAAAGGACTTCCCTATATTAACAAAAGTATCCCTTGCAATTTTTTCAGCCGGCTCTGAAACTGCAAGTGCTCTTGACTGGATCGCTTTCTCAATATTTCCGATCGCAATATTCCTTCTGTCTGCCCAGGCATAAAAAAGCAACAGACCGAGGAATCTGCCTGCCTTTAACGCGCAATTATACGGAAGCAGGGCGATAGGGAAAGACAGGACAATAACAAGCACCGCCTCCAAACGCCAGAGGAGCCTTTTCATTAAGATGTTAATCAGTCCGGACCCTGATCACTCTCAGGCTTGCGAACTACCGTTGAATTGGCAGTATCATGTTCCTGTTCTTTATCTTTCTTTTTCTCCATAGCATCTGCAATTTCCCCGAGACGTTTCATTATGAGGTTATTGACAGTCCCTTCCGGATAAGTACCGTCATCGCCAGTCTCCCCGGCTTTCATACCGGTCAGAATCTCAAGGCCCTCTTCAACCTTGCTGATGGGATATATAATGAACGTGCCCTCTTTCACGGCATCGACCACTTCCTGTCTGAGCATGAGGTTTTTAACATTTCTCCTCGGGATTATTACGCCATGCCCCCCGTTCAGTCCCCTGAGTTTGCAGAGGTCGAAAAAGCCTTCGATCTTCTCGTTGACTCCGCCTATGGGCTGCACATCCCCGTTTTGGTCCATTGAGCCGGTCACAGCAAAACTCTGCTTCAACGGGACGCCTGCTATGCTGCTGAGCAAGGCATAGAGTTCTGCACAGGTGGCGCTGTCTCCCTCTATCATGTCATAGAGCTGCTCAAAGGTTATGGAGGCGGAGAGGCTTATAGGCTTTCTGGCAGCGTATTTGCTTCCAAGATAGCCGGATATTATCATGATTGCTTTCTCGTGGATCTTTCCGCTCATCTTTGTCTCACGCTCTATATTTACCACCCCTGCCTTCCCCATATAAGTAAGTGCGGTTATCCTCGATGGCTTGCCGAAGTCATAATCACCCAGGGAAAGCACCGCAAGCCCGTTAACCTGCCCGACCTTCTCTCCAGAGGTGTTGACGATCAGCGTATCCTCCAGCGTGGCCTCCCTGATCCGCTCCTCAATCCTGTTCGCCCTCCGCATTTTCCCATCGATGGCCTTCACTACATGTTCAGCGAGAACCAGATCGCTGCCCATTTTCCTGGCCCAATAATGTGACTCGCGAATCAGGTCAGCTATGTAGCTGAACTGCGTAGAAAGCTTATCCTGGTGTCCGGCAAGCCTTGATCCGTATTCAATGACCTTTGCCATGCCGCTCGGGTCGAAAGGGGTAAGGTTCTCCTCTTTCTGGCAACCGGCAATAAAGAGGGCATATTTGCCCATGTTCTCTTTTGTTCTTACCATTCTGTTGTCGAAATCCGCCTTGACTTTAAAGAGTTCCCTGTATTCATCGTCAAGGTTGTAAAGCATATAGTAGATATAGGGGTTGCCGATCAGTATTACCTTTACGTCCAGCGGCAGCGGTTCCGGCTTCATGCCGGCAGTGCTCACCAAGCGGTATTGCTCCCATACATCTTCCATTTTGATCTCCCTCGTCCTTAGGGCCCGCTTCAGAGCGTCATAAGAGAAAATGTTCTTCAAAAGGTCGATAACATTTATCACGATATATCCATTGTTCGCCTTATGCAGCGATCCTGCCTTGATCAATGAAAAATCTGTGGACGCCATACCGTACTGCACCTTGTACTCCATTCTGCCGAAGAGGTTCAGGAAGGTTGGGTTGTTCTCAAACACCACAGGCGCCCCTTGGGTCTCGCCATTATTTACGAACACATTCACCGCATATCTGACAAAAGACATCTCCTTCTTGGGCATACCCATAAAAGGCATCTGCTGGGTCTGCTCTTCAGCAGGTTTGAAATCATCAAGATTGACAAGGATATCTTCCTGTACGAGGTTAAGGTATTCAGTGATCTTTTCGTGATGGGCGTATTTTTTCTTGAGGTCCTCGATAAAGTGTCCTACCGACCCCATAGCAACCTCTCTTTCGAGCCTCGCAAGCATCTCCTTTACAAGCTTTTCCGCCTCCCGGACCGCCCTCACGACATCGTCCAGTTTCTCCTGTAATGCCTTGCCTGTCTCTTCAACAGTGCTCTTTGTCTTTTCATCCAGGGCCGCAAATTCTTCTTCCGTGAGAGGCTCACCGCCCTTTTTTATAGGGACGATCATCAGGCCCGGCACTGCTTTCCTTATGGCAAACCCCTTGGACATGGCCTCTTCTTCCAGACCGGAAAAAAGGTCCTTCTGTTTCTGCTGGAACTCTTCTATAATCCTGCCCCTCTGCTTTCCGTATTCCTTGGAATCAAATGATTTCGGTATCTCATCCCGCAATACCTTTATAAGCTCACTCATGTCATTCTGGAAAAGCATGCCTCTGCCCGGCTCAAGCGATATGGCAAGCGGAAAATCAGGATTCTTAAAGTTGTAAACATAGCACCAGTCAGGAGGTATTTTTTCATGTGACGCCCGCTCGATCAGGAGCGTTTTGACAGTTCTCATCTTGCCGGTGCCGTCTTCGCCCATGGCAAAAATATTAAACCCCTCGCTGTTGAGGGTGAGGCCGAAATCCAGGGCATCGAGGGCCTTTTCCTGGCCGATCGTTCCGATAAGTTCCCCTAACTTGCCCGTCGCGCCAAAATTGACGGGCACAACATCACAGCACTTATAAAGTTCATCCGGTGTTAATGGTTCAGGCATAAATAAGTACCTCCATAATAGAAGTTAAAAGTTAGAAGCAAAAAGTTAAAAGTGAAAGACAAAAACAAAGCAATACGCCTTTACCTTCACTTTTAACTTTTTAGTTCTAACTTTTTATTTGTTTTTTACTTTGCCCTGGGATGATGCTCCTGGTAAACTTTTTTTATCCTGTCGGATGATACCTTAGTATAAATCTGCGTAGTCGCTATATCAGAATGCCCGAGCATCTTTTGCACAGAGCGCAGGTCGGCTCCCCCGTCCAAAAGGTGTGTCGCAAAAGAATGCCTGAGCATGTGCGGCGTAAGCTTTAAATCAGCACTGCCGGCAAAGCCTTTCAATGCCTGCCAGAACCTCTGCCTTGTCATAGGTTTCCCCCTGCCGGTCAGAAAAAGATACGGAGACCGCCTGCCATTGAGCAGCCCGGGCCTGAGTTCCAACATATATTTTTTTATCCTTTCCGACGCCCTGTGGTTCATGGGCACCACCCGTTCCTTGGAACCCTTGCCCATCACCCTCAAGAATCCCCCTTCAAAATTTATATCATTGATCTTTAAAGTAAGCACCTCGCTGACTCTCAACCCCGAAGCATAGAGCAACTCCAGTATCGCGGCGTCCCTGACAAACATGCTGCTCTTTACCTCCGCGTCCAGAAGTCTCTTCGTATCTTCCACGCTCAAGGCCTTGGGCAGCCTTTCCCATTGCCGCGGAGTTCTCAAAGTTTCAGTAGGGTTATCTCCAATTATTTTTTCAATGACCATATACCTGCAAAGCCCTTTTATCGAGGAAATAAACCTGCAGATACTCGCTGATGAATGGCCGCTGTCTTTCAGCCTGCCGATATAATTGACGACGTCATCCCTGGCAAAAGATGTGAAATCCAGGCCAATCTCCGACAAAAAGTTGCCGAAGGACTGCAAATCAAGCGAATATGAGACCACTGTATTGGCGGACAAACCCTTTTCTGTAGAAAGGTAAGCAACGAACTGTTCAAGCAACGGGCGGCGGGCAGGCGCCGTCCGCTTTTCCTCAAACCCTTTGCCGTTATCAAGCACATCCACAGGCTATGAATTCCTCTATTCCAGTCGCGTTTTTTAACCGCTGATATAAAATTTCGGCAAGTTTCAACAGGTTCATCGTATCTTCCTTGTTGTATATCAACAGCAGTTCTCTCGCCTCCATGTTCCCTTTTTTAACCTGCTCCCATAATTTAACGGCATCATATCCGTTCATGCCCTTGACAACATCATTCCGATCAATGCCGAATAAGGTCTCGAGCTTTTTCAACCCTCCGTTGATCTCAAGCTTCCTCGCTCCAAAGCAGAGGTCGAAATGAGGGATGTCGAACCTGACCCCAGGAAACGACCTCTGAAGAAACGGAACATCAAAGGCAGCACCGTAAAATGTCACCAGGCACTTGTACCCTTTCAGGGCGCTGTTAAGGCTCTCCGCCGTTAAATTTTCACCCCGTATCAGGGAGCGCCATTCATAGCCGTCATATAGGCCTACAACTGTGACATACCCGCCGTGGTCAGGCTGGAAACCATTGGTTTCGATATCAAGACAGACCGCCCCATCCTTAAAAACATCAAAAAGCCTCCAGTGCTCCCTGCGTTTCATTATCCTGGCAAAATACTCGGTATTCCCCACGCTGAGTTCCATCGAGGCCTGGGTCAGCTGGTCATCGTAAATCCTTTTTCTTTCAGGGCTGATTCCCTCTATTTCCGGACTCGCGCAAAAGTCATCCCATGTAAGGATCTTCTTTTTCCATATCGTGCGCTCAAGCTTCTCTCCTATCCCGTTAAGCAGCGAGAATGTGTGCCGTATCACCGAAGACCTCTTTTCCGGCCCCTCATAATGCCTTGTCTGCAAAGCTTCCATAGGGCCATTTCTAACTGTTATTATTATACTCTTTATGAATAGTCACTACAACCCGTTAAAAATTGCAGATATCTGATCAAATTGGTAGTATATAAATCAGAGACTGTCCATAAACTTAAATATAGTCAATCATAATTTATAAACAGACTCTAATTATCAGCATACTTGCACAACATGAGGATAGCGATGAGATACTTGAGAAAAAGATGCAACTGCCCTTTTCAAACAGACCCGTCCCGTTATATACTCTGATCTTATGCACTTTAACCCGAAAGACGCAATTTACATAATATTGGGCGGAATGACAGGGGCCGCTGTGGCCAGCCTGTTTATATTGATAATTTATTTTTTTTCTCACTTCAGGAAGCAAAAAACTTACAGGGACAAGATATTAAAGCGCCTTGACACCGCTGATATGATGCTCCGGGAAAACATGACCATGGATGCATTATCGATATATAACGAACTGCTGCTCAATTTACCGAAACAGGACGAACCGGAACTGTATGCCCATATAAAGACAAGCGAAGGGAATTGTTATTATGCGATATCCCTTGCGCGAAGCAAACCGGAAAATCTGATCAAGGCAATCAATGCATATGAAGAGGCATTGCGCTATGACAATTACCAAAAAAAGCCCGACGTGTATATTTCCATTCAGGTCCAACTGGGCGAAACATGCCTGAAAATGTCGGAATTCAACAAGAAAGAAGAATTCCTGGCAAAAGCGATAAACTCATTCAATGAAGTGCTCAGGCTGTTTACACCTGATACCGATCCGGTCAATTACGCCTCGGTGCAGTACAAGCTTGGGTCCGCGTACAAGGCTCTTGCCGAATCCCAAAAAAATGAAGCCGTACTGCGCAGTGCGATCACCGCATTCAACGAAGCGTTGCGAATGTACAATATCGAGACCTATCCTGTCAATTATGCAGAGACGCAAAATAACCTGGGCATTCTTTTTATTATGTCTTCAGAAGTCCAGGACCAGGAGGACAATCTCGTCATGGCCCTCGATGCATTCTCCAATGCCCTCAAGGTATACACTGTTGGAAAATTCAATGCAGAATTTGCTGCGGCCCAAAAAAACATGGGCAAAGTCTATGCGTTACTCGCCCTGATACGCCGCGAGGAAGAGGTCTATATCAACGCCACCAAAGCCTTTTATCAAGCACTGAAAGTTTATAGTATCGAGTCACACCCCGAGGAATATTGCGAAATACAAAACAGCATCGGAAGTGTCTACCAGGAACTTTCCAGGCTGCCGGACAAAGGTGAGAACTTGCAGAAAGCGATTGCCGCTTTCGAGGAGGCCCTTAAAGCTTGCACCTTTGAGAAGGACCCTGCCGGATATGCTGCAGTGCAGCAAAATATGGGAGATGCCTGTTTCAAGCTTTCAGATAGCGATGGCAGCGAGGATATTACCGAAAAATGCATAAGCGCATACCAGGAGACCCTCAAGGTAAAGACAATCGCGGATGACCCTTATAACGTCGCCGCAATGCAGTATCGCCTCGGCAATGCTTACAGGAACATCTCAAAATACAAGGAAAAAGAACTCAACCTGGACAAGGCAGCCGAGGCATATAAAGAATCGATGAAGGTATTTACTGCCGAAAGCTATTCGATGGAACACAGAGAAGTATATTTGGCCCTGGAAAAAATCAGAAGGGTAGTTTCTTAGTGCTTCAGTTCATAAATTATCTTCACCCCTGATCACTTTTTCCGCCAACGCCCGGTCCGCCTGCGGCACGAGAAGCCTGATCTCTCCGATCTTGCCGATGTTGACCGGAAAAGGGCTTACTTTCGAGGACCGCAACGCAACAGGGATTCCTCCGCTTTCCAGAAGGTCCTTGACCATTTCCGCTTCAATGGGATCGCACGTAACCAGCACATCAACCCACTCTTCACTCACCGTTGTTTCACTTTCTTCATAACAAACCCTATACTACAGCAGCACAAGGCTTCATTGCATCTTTTTTTTTACCGGATCACACTCTGCCATAGCACCTTACGATTCAGGGCAAACTAAAATAGATAGTCGCCCCTTCCCCTTTTACTCCCTCTGCCCGGACTTTTCCTCCATGACAGCGTATGATACGGTCTACGATGGCAAGGCCTATGCCTGTGCCCTCAAAGTCCTCCTCCGAATGAAGTCTCTGGAAGGGCCAAAACATCTTTCCCGCAAATTCCTGGTTGAACCCTGCCCCATTGTCCCTGACATAATAAGTGACTTTGCCATCCTGCTCGATGGTTCCAATTTCTATGCGGGCGCGCTCCGTATTCCCGGTAAACTTCCAGGCGTTCCCGAGCAGGTTCGAAAGGACGACCTCGATCAGGCCGGGGTCTGCAAAGACGGTAAGACCTTCCTTGATATCTACCTCGACGCTCCTGTCCGGATGGGTCTCGCGCAATGCATTCACGATCGATGCTGCGATCGTGCTCATGTCGACCTTTCGCCTTTGTATCTCTTGCCTGGAGAGCCTGGAAAGGTGCAGGAGATCGTCTATAAGACGACTCATCTTTTCTGTGCCATCCTGAATAATAGAAAGATATCTCTTCCCCTTCTCGTCGAGCATGTCGGCAGTGTCCTTCATCGCGAGGTGGACAAACCCGGATATGTGCCGAAGCGGCGTACGGAGGTCATGGGAAACAGAGTAGATGAAAGATTCGAGCTCTTTATTACCGAACTCTAAAGCCTCGTTCTTTGCGAGCAGGTCGATGTTCAGTCTTTTGATTTCCTCCTCTGCACAAATGCGCTCAGTGATGTAACGATGGAGCAAATAAGCCATAACGCACACAACCAGGGAAAATATTGACACCAGCGCCAAAATTTGGGCGCTTTGCTTCCGCCATTCATAAAGATAGTCTTCTTTGGCCAAACCGACATTAATATAGATAGGATAGTCACCGATCTTTCGATAGGAAAATAAACGCTCAACACGGTCAACGGTTGAATGCGCGTTATAAGTTGCAGCAATTTTGCCTGCCTGAAATAATTTCATCAGCTCAGGAGAACCCACCTGCCTGCCCGTAATGTCACCGGTTCCCGGAGGTTCAGGATAACGGGCAATGACATACCGTTCTTCGTTAAACAGTGTTATAGACATCTGTTTGCCAAGATTAATTCCTGAAAGCTTCCTGGTCAAATTCTCAAGTGAAAGCGATCCGAATACTATTCCGGCAAAAGAACCGTCCGGGTTATTAAAACGGCGGGCAATGTTTATCACGAATTCCCTGGCAATGCGACCGAATACCGGCCTGGGAATAAATATTCCACTTTTGGAATCATTGCGAAAGTGGATAAAGTTCTCGCGGTCGGCAATATTAACGCCGGGCACCACATTCATCCCACACATAACGTCACCTTTTCTATCAGCCATTCTCAAACCCTCAAATTCCGGAATGTGTGCATACTGCCTGGTAATATATGCGTCAAGAGCTTTCCTGTTGATTCCACCGTTTGCGAGTTGTTTCTCCGCTTCTTCCACCACAGACAGCAGTGTTACATCGATCTTGGTCATAACGCCATTTATATATTCTTCAAGGACCTGAGAGATGTTCCGGGTTATAATCCCGGCGCGTTCCTCATACTGAAGACGGCTCTCGCAGATCGCTATGCCGGCCAGGGCAATGACCAGGAGATTGATCATCAACACGCCTATCACCAGCCGCCTGGGATTTAAAGCTGAATACACTTTCTCTTTCATTGTCCGCACGCTTTTAAAAAGATTATAACAAAATTGCCTTTTAAAGTATCCGACTCAAAGCATTCCCTGATGTCGAGCGCCGGTAAAGATACGGAATCTCAGTTGTTCCGGAGACACAGATCAGTCACTTACTTGACTACGGTGCGTTTCATAAAGACAGTAATTCGCCTTCAGCATTTCCGGGATTGGCAGTTCATAGGGACAACGCAGAACACATACCCCGCATGACTTGCATAATCTGATACTTTCCATTGCCGAGCGGGCTAAATCAAGAGAGACAGCGGGTGACATCCTGGACGCGATCACCTTATAGCCCATAGCAGTAGTAATCATTACGTCATTCGGGCATGGCTGGCAGTATTCACAGCGGCGACAAAACTGCTTGCCGAGTTTTACCCGATAATCATCCATAATTCCCCGGTCTTTTTGAGTCACTATGTTGTCATGACTGTAGATAGATACAATCTCATCCACTGACGCGACGGAATCAAAACCCGGAACAGGAACGACACCGGGATACTGGCGCAAAAATTTGAAGGCCACAGTTGCGTTGTCTATTACGCCGCCTGCAAAAGGCTTCATGCCTAATATTCCCATCTCGCGCTCACGAGCCGCTGCATGAAGTTCAGCTTTCGCAGCATCTTCAATAAAATTAAAAGGAAACTGAACGGTACTGAAGAAGCCCGTTTTTACCAGTTTCAAAGCCATGGGGAGGCTGTGAGAAGTAACGCCGATAAATCGGATTTTGCCCTGATCCCTTGCTCTTACCACTGCTTCAAAGATCCCGTCCGAAGCTGAGGCGGCATCCCAATCCTTTTCCTGAGCTACCTGGTGCAGTTGATATAAATCGATATAATCCGTCTTTAGCAATCGCAGACTGTTTTCCAGATGCACAACTGCGCTTTTTGCATCGCGCCTAATTGTTTTGGTCGCAATTATTACGTTTTGCCGAATTCCATCGAAAGCGCGACCGATTTTATCCTCGCTGTCCCTGTAAGCATTGGCGGTATCATAAAAAGTAATCCCATGTTCGTAAGCATACCGGAGCACTTTGACAGCAGTCGCAGTGTCAAGGCGAATTATAGGAATTCCGCCAAAGCCTGCTTCGGAAACAGTTAATCCTGTCTTTCCTAATTTCACCATGCGCATAATCTCATCCCTCCCAATCAGCCTTTGTGTTAGATAGCGGGATCAGAATTATGCCGAGGACTTATTTTTTTTTACCCGTTCACTCAGGCGTTCCAGCGCAACATAGAATACCGGAACAAAAGGGATCGCCAGGAAAGTAGAAGATATCATGCCCCCAAAAACAACGGTCCCTATGGCCCGCTGGCCTGCAGAACCGGCCCCGAAAGCAACCACAAGCGGCACCACTCCCAGGATAAATGCAAATGAAGTCATAACAATAGGCCGGAACCTGCGACGGGTCGCCTCAATTGCGGCATCCTCTATGCTCATTCCTCCACGGTGCATATCGCGGGCAAATTCCACGATAAGAATCGCGTTCTTGCTTGCAAGGGCAATCATCAGTATCAATCCCACCTGGGTATACAGGTTGTTGTCGTATCCCCTGAACATAGTGGCCAGAAGGACACCGACCAGAGCCAGCGGTACAACCAAAATAACTGCAGCAGGCGAGGTCCAGCTTTCATACAAAGCGGCCAATACCATAAAGACCAGAAAAATCGAAAGAGCATATATGAAGTAAGCCTGGGCGCCTACCTTTTTTTCCTGGTAACTTGTGGATGTCCAGTCATAAGCTATTCCTTCCGGCAACACCTGGGCAGCCATCTTCTCCATCTGACTTAGGGCCTGACCGGAGCTGTACCCGGGCGCAGCCGCTCCAAAAATAGCTGCTGCCGGATAAAGGTTATAGCGGGTGATCAACTCAGTGCCCTGCACCTGTTTGATCTCCAACAGGCTTCCGAGTGGGACCATCTCACCCTTTTGATTCCGTACATTCAGGTTTTTTATGTCCCGCGGCTGCAAACGGTAGCGGCTGTCAGCCTGCACATAAACCTGAAACACCTGGTTATATTTGTTAAACAAGTTTACAAACGATGATCCCATGTAGGACTGGAGCGTATCGAGAACGTTGGACAACGGGACCTGGAACGACTCCGCCTTGGTACGATCAATGTTCAGATATAGTTGCGGACTGCTCAGGACGAAAGTGGTGAGAAGTCCCCGCAGGGTAGGGCTGGAATTCCCGTTTCGGATGAGTTCGCTTTCGGCCTTATAGAGTTCGTTCAGACCAACATTGCCGCGGTCTTCGACCATCATTTGCAGACCACCAGTCTGTCCGAGCCCCCGGATAGGCGGGGGGATTACAATAAAAGCCTGGGCTTCCTGGATTCCCGCAAGCTCCCGGTTGACGTTAGAGACTATTATATCCTGATTTAAAGCTTCTCCGCGGTCCTTCCAGTCTTTATAAACTACAAATGTGGTGGAAAAATTAGATACATTGGCGCCGTCCAGAATCGACAAACCTCCTATATGAACCCAGAAATCAACGCCGGCAGTCTTTTTCAGAATATTATTAATTTTCTCGGCGACCTCCCGAGACCGGGGCTGGGACGATCCTTCCGGCAAATGGGTGACTATAATACCGTAGCCCTGGTCTTCGGTTGGAAGAAAACCCGTAGGGCGGCTGATAAAAACAAGGAATGTTGCGGTCATTACAACTGCAAAAATAACAATAAACAGGAGCGGCCTTTTCACCATACGCGCAACAGCCAACATATAGATTTTTGTCACTGACTGAAATGCCTTATTGAATCCCCGATAAAACCAATTGGGAGGTTTGTCCCCCCGTGGTCTCAACCAGAAAGCGCACTGTACAGGCTTTAACGTCAGCGCATTCAGGGCACTGATAACAGAGGTAGAGGCGATCACCAGGGCGAATTGCCGGAACAGTTGTCCTGTAATGCCCGGGAGGAAGGCAGCCGGCAGGAAGACCGCAACCAGAGCCAGGGTAATACCCATTACAGGTCCTGTCAGTTCATTCATGGCTTTGATCGTTGCTTCTTTAGGCGGCAGGCCCTGTTCGATATGGTATGAACTGTTCTCGACAATGACAATGGCATCATCCACCACTATGCCGATGGCAAGGACCAGGGCAAACAGAGTAAGCAGGTTTATGGTGAAACCCATGGCTGCTATCGCAATGAAAGCCCCTATAATGGTGACAGGAACAGTAGTGGCCGGGACCAGTGTGGCCCTGAAGTTTTGCAGAAATACGAGGATCACGATTAACACAAGTACCCCGGCTATGAAAAGAGTCTGGTATACTTTTGAAATGGCCTCCCGTACGAACCTGGTGGTATCATACCGTATGGCATATTTTAGTCCTTCCGGAAATCCCTTGCTCAAATCGGCCATAGCTTTATAGATAGTGTCGGCGGCGGCGATGGCATTGGCGTCCGGCAATGCGAAAATCACCACCTGGGCCGACCTGTGCCCGGTAAATCTCGAATAGATGCTGAAACTCTGCTGGCTCAAATCCACGCGGCCTATGTCGCGAATCCTCACTACCTGCGGCGCCGGCCCGGGAGTGGATTTTACAATTATATTTTCAAATTGGCCTTCACCCGACAGGCGGCCAAGGGCCGTAACCGTTAACTGCAAGGCGTGATTATCCGGCACAGGCGGGGCGCCAAGCTGTCCGGCAGCGACCTGGATATTCTGGCCTTGAATCGCGGTTAGTACATCGGCAGGAGTAAGGCCGAAAACCTTGAGTCTTTCAGGGTCCAGCCAGACCCTCATGCCATAAGGGCCCGCGCCAAAAACCCTCACCTGAGCTATACCGGGAAGGCGCGCCAGAGGGTTTTGAAGATTGATAATTCCGTAGTTTGAGAGAAAAACCGAGTTAAACCGTTCGTCGTCGGAATAAAGACTTACAACCAGCAATATATTAGGAGAGATTTTCTTGACAGTGACTCCTTGTTGCTGAGAGGCCCCGGGCAATTGGGCAAGGGAACCGTTCACCAGGTTTTGCACAAGGGCTATTGACTTATTCAGGTCAGTCCCGACATCAAATGTGATAGTCAGGGTGTAACTGCCGTCGCTGCCGCTGGTGGACGACATATAAAGGGACCCTTCAACGCCGTTGACTGCCTGTTCGATAGGCACTCCAATCGTTTGTGCGACGACTTCTGCGCTTGCTCCAGGATAACTCGTGCTGACCTGGACCGTCGGCGGCGCTGATCTGGCGGATATTGAGCAACAGGAAGAATGCTGAGGAATATAAGCCCTATAACTATAGTGATCAAAGCTATAACATTTGCGAAAATGGGCCGTTCGATAAAAAACCGTGAGATCATCGTATTCCCTGTCCGCCCTCCATGAAGAGGAGTAACCTGGCGTCCGGGCGCAGCTTTTAATATGCCATTGCTAATGACCCACTCTCCTCCATTAAGGCCTTGTTCGACTACCCGCATACTATCTATCTCAGGGCCGGTTTTAACAGGACGGCGTTCCACGATATGTTTTTCGTTAATAACCAATACATAATCTCCCTGCTGATCATTCCCAAGAGCAGTATCAGGCAACAGGTAAGCGGTTTTTTTCTCCAGAGGCACTTTCACCCTGGCAAACAGGCCCGGCAGTATCCTCCCGGACGGATTTGAAAAAACTCCCCTCATCAGGAGAGTGCCGCTGGTGGGAGCAAGGCTGATTGAAGCAAAATCGAGATAGCCTTGATGGGCGTAGTCTTTTTCATCCGTCAACCCGATAAATACCGGCCATTTTTTGGTACCGCCACTGCCGGGGATCCCGTGCGCACTCTTAATAAGCTTGGCCAAGTCTGTATCGCTGATCGTGAAATAAACGTAGATCGGGTCTATTTGGTTGAACTGGGCCAGGACAGAGTTGCCGGCATCTGCGCCCACCAGGTTCCCCGGGTCTTGCAGCCTTCGATCGATACGTCCGTCAAAAGGCGCGGAAATCTGCGTATAACTCAGGTTAAGCCTGGCAAGGTCCAGTTGCGCTTCCGCTGTTTTAAGATTGGCCCTGGCAGCGTCCCGTTGATACTTCCAGTTGTCCACATCGGATTGTGCCGCAGCCTTTTCCGGCAACAGTGCGGAATACCGGTTAAACTGGCCGCCGGCATATTCCAACTGGGCTTTCAGTGCTGACACTTGCCCCTCTGCCTGATGAAGACTGGCCTCATATGTATCTTGCTGGATAAGAAAAAGCATCCCGCCCTTTTTGACCATTTGACCATCATGGAAAAAGACCTTTTCAAGGTAACCCGGTACCCTCGCGACCAGTTGCACTGTATTATTAGCCTGGGTATTTCCGCTGAGTTCAAGATAGTCAGTCACTGTACGTTGTTCCGGATGTCTTACCGTAACTTTAGGCGGAGGAAAAGAAGGCGCAGCATTCTTTCCCTTGCACCCGGCCATAAAGATAAAAACCATCAACGCGCTCCAGCAAGCAACTTTCATGAGTTTCGTCCAAATCTTCACAGTCGGCCTCCTCTCCTGTCCTTTACCAATCCGGTGGCCGGATTGATGACTTGGGCTCCGTCAATAACGGCGGATTATATGATGCGGGCGCGAGCAAATCGCCCCAATCAGTTCGCTTAGACATCTCATCTCTGGTAGCCGGAGGCGCCAATTCCTTGCCTTCACGGATTTCCCACCCACCGCCCAGAGACCTATAGATTCCAACCAGCCCGCTCGAAATATTGCCAAGGGCAACGGCCAGGTTGTTCTGCTCATTCAATAAACTCTGTTGGGCAACCAGCACAGTAGTGAAGTCGATAATACCTTGCCGATATTGTTTGCCCGCGATGTCAAGGGCGTTCCTGGCGGCGGCAGTGCTCAGCGCCAGATACCTGGCCTGTTCCTGGGCCCTCAGAAAGCCGGATAGATTATCTTCAACATCCTGTTGCGCTCTCAAGACCGTGTTTTGATATGCGACAAGCAATTCCTGGAGCCTGGCATCCTGGAACCGGACATTATTCGTAATCTGTCCGTAATTAAGAATATTCCACTGGAATGAAGGCCCTGCCTGGAACATGCGGTTTTTCCACTGCAACATGTCGGGGAGTCCGGACCGATCGGCATTGGATGATAGAAAACCAAACATCCCGTTAAGAGAGAGAGCCGGATAAAGGTCGGCTTTGGCCACCCCTATCTGGGCTGACTGAGCAGTTGCCTGGTACTCCGCACTGCGAATATCCGGTCTGCGACGGATAAGGTCTGCCGGGATACCCGCAATTACCTGGGAGGGAGAGACAGGGATTCCGGAAGCCCCTTTAAGCGAATCCGCCAAGTCCCTGGGCGCCATTCCCAGCAATACGCAAAGGGAATCCTCCTGTTGCCGCAGTTGGGTTTCCAGAGAGGGGATGGAAGCAAGGGTGTTGTTTAGTACTGTTCGGGCCTGTTCCACATCCAACCGGGTAACTGTTCCGAAACGGAACCTGGCTTCCGCGATCTTCAGACTCTCTTTCTGGGTTTCCACATTTTCACTGGCAATGGCAATACGCTTTTCGAGAGTCCTGATCGCAATATATGAGTTGGCAACATCCGCCGTAAGGCTGACCATGGCATTATCATAATCAGCTACTGTGGCAAGCCACGTGGCATTAGCCGACTCGATAGACCTCCTGAACTTTCCCCAGAAATCGAGTTCCCAATTTGCATTCAACCCTATTTGTTCCTGGGAATATACGGGAATGGCCTGGGGAGAAGATTCACTTGTCCTGATGCGCTCCACGGAACCCGAAGCCTGCTGGGTTTGAGGAAAGATATTCCCTATGGCAATGCCTAATTGGGCCCTGGCTTCCAGTATGCGAATTCCTGCAATCCTCAGCGTGAGGTTTTCCCGGTATGCACGGTCAATAAACCCATTCAGTACAGGGTCGTTGAAAACCTTCCACCATTCGCGGTAATCCGCAGACCCGGTTCGCAACCGCTCGTCTCCAGCCTCTATCCAGTCAGGAGAAACCACACTGTCCGGCCTTTGGAAATCCGGCCCCACCTTGAGACAACCGGAGAGCAACAAAACAATAATGAGCACAAGAGTAAGCATTCTGCCTGACGGGAACATTATAGTGTAGTCCCTTTCTAACATAAAAAATAAGCAGGAGCTTCTCGTATAATCTCTCTGCTTTCATATAAGTGTAGCATTCATTACTTGCTGAATCAACTGGCAGGTTGAATTATCATATCTGAAAGCCGATTTATTATAGACTTGCACAATACAAATACAAAACAACGTGTTATAACTGATTACCCATAGAGGCGGGAGGATTCGAAAGTTGTGTTTGGCTCGTCGGTTAACTAACCCGGGTCATTGCTCATCCTGGCCTTCGATAGGGTTTTCTAAAGGCAACAAAATATAATCATCGCCTTCCCTGGCAACCTTGAAACCGAATTCATTGACTGAATCCGTCAAAGGCCTGCCGAGTATCAGGTCCAGCGCATCGACGGGCAGATTGAACTTCTCCTGAATAAAGGGGCGCAGATACGTATCGTACTGAAGCATATCCATGATATCGTCAACGGCATTTTCATCCCCTCCGGCCAGCCGGTCAAACGCGTCTGAAAGTCTCGTGTACGAGCACTTTTCTTCGTGCCTCCCGATAATTTCGAGCAGAATATCAACACTATGGAAAAGTTCCTTTCTTACAAGTGCGTCCTTTTCAAGGCCCCCATAGAGGTCCAATGGCCGCCAGCATTCATATTGCCTGCATTGAGACGGCCTGTTTTCGTATATAGCGCATCCATCTTCGTTATAAAAGACACAAACGGAACTCTGGTCCTTGCATCGTATCTTGATCAGCTCCATAAATGACTCATAAATCTGGCCGTCACTCTCAGAGCGCACCAATTCACCTTCTCTGACGGTCATGGTATTGCTGTACGAAAGCACACCTGAGACGAAAAGAGCCAGGTCTGCCTTCAGCAATGAAGGGCTTGAACCGGTACAGCACTTGCCGCACCGTATACAGTCAGTCCTCTTCTGCATATGCATTTTCTGCGGTTGACAATTATTCTCCATATACTAATCTCCTCCCTGTACAAAAGTCAGGCAAAGGCAAAGGTAAAGGTATAGACATAGGAAAGGTTTGATTAAGCCTGCCTGGTTTTTTGCCTAAGCTCTACCTTTACCTCTACCTATACCTTGTTCTTTGTTTTATCCTGTTGGACCGCCTCGGCCAAGACTTCCACAATGTGTTTTATATTCCGGCCTTTTACGCTGCTTCTTAACTGCAGGATACAATTAGGACAGGATGTGACAATCAAATCAGCCTCCTTGTAACCCTCCAGTCTCTTATTGAGAAGATCTTTTGAAATGTCCGGATATAATACCCTGAATGTGCCGCCGAATCCGCAGCATCCCTTTTCTGAAGCAATGGGGTCAATTCCCGACAACTTGAGGAGCGCTCTGGGCTCAGCATGCAAGCCCAGACTGTAGATCGCATGACAGGGATCGTGATAGGCCACACGCAATGAATTCCTGCCCATATCCTTCTTTATCTCAGGCAACACACTGGTAAAAAACTGTGTAACTTCCATAGCCTTATCCACGCCGTCGCCCAACAGTCTTTTGTATTCATCCCTGATAAAATAAACGCAGGTCGGACAAACTCCGATGACAGCTTCCACGCTCATTTTATTGAACACTTTCATGTTTCTCTCTGCCAGTTCAGCAGCATCCTCCTCAAACCCAAGCCCTAGCAGCGGCGCGCCGCAACAGACTTCTCCCTTAGGCAGAACAACATCGTAGTTCATGCTGTTTAAAATCGCAATAAGCGAGTTCCCGATATGCGGGTAGAGAAAATTTACGGTACAGCCTGCAAACAGCGCGACCCTGCCCCTCGCTTTCGCTACCTTGAACAGAGACATGCCATCCCTGAGAACAGGACCAGAAATATTTATGCCCATTTCATGCAGCGTTCTGAAATAGCGAAGTTTATGGACCGGCAGTATTTCCCCTATACCATCAAGAAATTTCAGCACTTTAAAGCCGGTGGAAGCCCGTTTGAAAGCAAGCCTGGCAGCAACACCGAGAAACTTTCTTCTGTTGCCCGCTATCCTCAGGCTCTTTCTTCCGTCGTATACGGCATCGGTAATCCTTATCCCGAGGGGACAGAGCGTATTGCACGCCCCGCAAAGCATGCAGCTGAAGATTTTTTCGTCAAGGATTTCTGAAGGTGCAAGTTCTCCCTCTATAAATTTTTTGAGCAGGACAACACGCCCCCGGGCGCTCATGCCCTCGGTAGCATCCTCCCCATATGTCGGGCACAATGCCTTACAACTACCGCACCGAACACATTGCTCCAGTGACGCCGCCTTTATGCCCGACGCTGCTTGAGCAACTTCTGTTGGTATAAGCTTGACGCCAGGCGCATTATTCATTGAGTTTCCCGCTCCTGAACCCTTCAAGGTCGATACTTACATACTTAAAACCCAGTGCTTTAATCCGCCGGACCACAAGCTCTCTCATCTCTTTATCGATTAACCTGGGCAATTCTGCCGGGGCCACCTCAATCTTTGCCATATCATTATAGCTCCTCACTCTCAGGTCGCCAAAACCAAGTCCTTTGATAAATGCTTCGGCGTCCTCGACCCTCTTAAGCGCTTCCCTGGTGATCCGAATCCCATAAGGGAACCTGGATGAGAGGCAGGGCGAAGCAGGCTTAGACCATGTAGGGAGCCCCAGTTCTTTCGAAAGCGCCCGTATTTCATCCTTTGACAGCTCCGCCTCCAATAGCGGACTCCTCACTCCATGCTTTACCGCAGCCTCCCTGCCGGGTCGCCAGTCAGAAAGGTCGTCACAATTGCTGCCATCAATAACAAACCGGTATTCTTCAGCACGGGCAATTGCGGTCAGTATCGAGAACAGTTCGTCCTTGCAGTAATAACACCTGTCTTTGGGGTTGCGCGTAAAATCAGGATTGGACAATTCATCGGTCGCGATTACTCTATGCGCTACATCGATTGTTTTTGCCAACGCCTCAGCGTTTTCCAGTTCAGCCGCAGGCATGGTTTCAGAATATGCGGTCACGGCAAGCGTGGATATGCCGGACTCCTTCAATGCCTTAAGGAGAAAAGTGCTGTCGACACCTCCTGAATACGCAAGCACTGCAGATTCGAGTTCACGCAGGATAGATAAAAGTTTCCGGTATTTCATTAAAGTATGGTGATTTCGTAATTCTCCTGGTGAAACCGTACGTCCTCTTTGATTATGAGCTGAATGCCATAGATATTTTCAATTTCCTCGATGCCCTGACGCTCTTCGTAGGAGAGGATTTCGGCAACAGCAGGATTCGCTTTGATCATCGCCACAGTGCCGCGAGAGAGATTCATTTTCCTCACTTTTCTGAAGATCTCATACGTAACGGTACGCGCCGATTTTACAAATCCCCTGCCTTCACAATACGGGCACGGTTCGCACAGCACGCGTCCAAGACTCTCACGCACCCGCTTTCTCGTCATTTGGATAATGCCAAGTTCGGAAATATTGTAAATCGTATTTTTTGCCCTGTCTTTTTTCATCGCTTCCAGAAAAGCCTTGGAAACCTTTTCCCTGTTCTCGAACTTTTCCATATCAATGAAATCAGTGATTATAATGCCCCCAAGGTTCCTTAGCCTCACCTGGTACGCAATTTCCTTGACCGCCTCGAGGTTGGTTTTCAGAATTGTATCTTCAAGATTTTCTTTTCCTACGAACTTGCCTGTATTTACATCTATGACAGTCATTGCCTCGGTCTGGTCGATAACGATATAGCCTCCTGATTTGAGCCAAACCCTCCTGCCGAGCGCCCGTGAGATATCAAGCTCGAGACCGAAAGCATCGAACATCGGTTCCCGTCCTTCATATAATTCTATCTTATCCATAAGCCGCGGGAAATAAGTCCTGGCGAATTCTTTCAACCGCTCGTATTCCTCGGCAGAGTCTATCACGAGCCTTTCTACATTATGGCTCATGAAATCACGGACGCTCCTGAATACCAGGTCCAGATCACTATAGAGAAGGCTCGGCGCAGAAACTTTGTCCTTCTTTTTTTGAATGCTGTCCCAAAGCAGTATCAAAAACTCGAGGTCTCGCCTGATCTCGTCGGGGGTGGCATCCTCACATGCAGTCCTCATGATCAAGCCAAACCCCCTGGGTTTGATCTCGGCAGCAATGTCTTTGAGCGTGGCCCGGACCTCTTCATCCTCGATACGCCGCGATATACCGACATGTTCCACATTCGGCATAAGCACCACATACCTTCCCGGCAGAGTGACATATGAAGTGACCCTGGCGCCTTTGGTGCCGATCGGCTCTTTTGATACCTGGACCAGCAGCTCCTGTCCTTCCTGTATCAGTTCCTCAATGGACAGGGATTCCGCTTTGAATTCGTTCGCGGTATATAACTCATGATACTCCGTCTCGCCGTCGAGAAATGCGGCATAATAATCTTCCGCATCCCTCATTATGTCAGCCACATAGAGGAAAGCCGCCTTTTCAAGCCCTATATCAATAAATGACGACTGCATCCCGGGCAAAATTTTCAGGACTTTGCCTTTGTATATGTTTCCCACAAGGCTGGTGTCCCTCTTTCTCTCTATATACTGCTCAACAACCTGTCCTCCCTCAAGGAGGGCCACCCTGCTTTCTTCTCTCGTAACATTAATTACCAGTTCCGATGTCATAGACACTCCACTCATCTCCTCTACCTTTCCCCGGTTTTACAGAGGCTCTACCCAGCCGTCCTTCCACCCATAAAGCGCAGTCCTTATAATATCCATTTCTCTGAAGCTTCCGCCGAAAAGAGCTTCGGCAACTTCTCCGATCCTTGCCTTTATCGGGCCCTGGTCTTTAAGTATAAGGCTGACATCCCTGTTGCCGCAATCGTCCCCGGCTTCCCCGGCCATGGCGACCTGTTCAAGGCACGGGGCTATATCAACTTCCCTATCGTCTCTAATAACAATAAGCGAGGGGAGTTCCCCGCAGTCAGCAGAACCGAAAGACGCTTCCATGAAGGCCTTCGCCCTCCCTTCCCTCAGGGCCTCCGCCCTGACACCTTTAACAGTATATGCATACCGGGTGATAAAAGTGCTGAGAGAAACCTCATTGTGGGGTATGACAACCATTCTGCCTATCCCGATCCCTTCCGGCATAGACCTGTTTATCTCTCCCTTATAAAATTCTATATCAAAAGGAGTGAAAACCTCCATATCAAAATACTCCCGTTCTCCGGAAATGCCGACGCTTAAGGACGGACCGAAAGCGACCCTAGGGACCGGATGAAATCCTTTTGAAAAGTCAAAAAGGACGCCGGCCCTCCTCAAACCTCGAAGCACGGCAGTCGCCAATTCAAGATGGGACAGATAACGCAGCCTCCCCAATTTGGTGAACTGCACCCTGACCCTTATTTTGGGAGCCTGAGAATCCTGACGCGGAGACACAACACCAACATCTCTTTGTGTCTCAGTATCCCCGTTTCCCCAGTTCCCCGCGTCTTCCGGTTCCCCGCTGCATTTCAATCCGCATGAGGAGCACTTCTCCCTGCACCCCGGGGTCCTGACTTCGGACAATGCTTGCTCGTACTCTTTGTAAAGAAAATCTTTCTTTACACCGATGTCTATGGCGTCCCAGGGGAGCCTTTCATCTCTTTCAAAACTCCTTTCGGAGTATGCTGCGCCATCTATGCCGGTTTTATCCATCGCATCAGACCATGCGGAAAAATTGAAATGCTCAGACCAGGCGTCGAGCCTGCATCCGGCCTCCCAGGCCTTCTCGATAAGCAGAGACAACTTTTCATCACCCCTGGCAAATACCGCTTCCAAAAAACTCATGCGTTCATCATGCCCCTTATACTTGAGCTTCCGGCCGCTCAACGATTCTTTCAGGTAGCGCAACTTCCTCCGCATCTCATCAAGGCTTATCTGTCCATACCACTGAAAAGGGGTGTGCGCCTTGGGCACAAAAGGTGAGACGGTGACGCCGATATTGACGAATTTGCCCGTATTCTTTTTAGCGATCTTCATTGCGGCTCCCGCCATTGCTCCTATTGCTTCTATATCTTCATCCCGCTCAGTAGGAAGCCCTGCCATAAAGTAAAGCTTGAGCGTAAGCCATCCTTCTTCGAACAGCGCCTTGAGCGCCCGCTCATAATCATCATCGGTAAAATCTTTATTGATTACACCCCGCAGACGCTCCGTAGCAGCTTCCGGGGCGATCGTAAACCCGGTCTTTCTTACCGAGCGTATTTCTTTAAGAACAGACCGGTCAATGGCCTTGACCCGCAAAGACGGCAGAGAGAGGGCAATCCTCGCGCCGCTGAACTTCCGGTTGAATTCTTTTATTACCGGCAACAGGCAGGTATAGTCACCGGCGCTCAGCGAGGTGAGCGAGACCTCCTCATAGCCTGTATTGACCAACGATTCCTCCGCAATCCTTAATACCGTCTCAGGGCTTCGTTCCCTCAAAGGGCGATAAATCATTCCGGCCTGGCAAAATCTGCAGCCCATAGGGCATCCGCGTGAAACCTCAATGGAGATCCTGTCATGAACTATTGAGGTATAAGGGACCACCGGTTTTACAGGATAATCTGCTGCGTCAAGATCGTCGATAAATTGTCTGCGTATCCTGTGTTCAGGGCCGTGTATAAGCGGCACATAGAACCCCTCGAGCGCCGCTATTTCCTTCAGTACAGTCTCGCGCCTCGCGTCTCCTTCCATTTTCCATCTATGCAGCAAATGTGCCAGTTCGACTATGGCGACCTCTCCATCACCGATAAGAAATGCATCAATAAACGGGCTCATCGGCGCCGGGTTGACGGTGCACGGCCCACCGGCAATTACAAGCGGCAGGTGTCCTTTTACCTCCATTCTCTCTGCCGTACGCAGAGGGATGCCGCCAAGGGAAAGCATATTCAAAACAGTTGTATATGACAACTCATACTGCAAACTGAATCCCACTATGTCGAACTTCCTGATCGGCAAGTGTGATTCGAGCGCGGGAAGCAGCATTGACGAGGTCCTCATATGCGCCTCAAGATCAGGCCAGGGTGCAAAACACCGCTCCGCAGATGCGAAGGTCAGTTTATTGATAATGTCATACAGTATTTTCAATCCCAGGTGCGACATGCCGACTTCGTAAGTATCGGGGAATGCCAATACAAACCGCGCCGTGTCTCCAGCTTTTGAGTAAACAGAACCTGGAGGTCCGATTGCATTGTACTCGCTGTTAATATAACGGCTCGGTTTTTGGAAGAGAGAAAGGGTCACTGTTTAAAATACCATCTGAAGGGAAGTTAGGGCAAGAAACATGGACACACGCATTTTCTCGTTGTTGTACTCGCTATGTTAAAATAAACGTTATGAATAGATATGTATTGTACTCAGTGCTATTCCATATCACGCTGCTTGTATTGGTCTTCTTCATAATTCACCCTAAAGTGTCCAAGAAGCCTGCGCCCTTTGTTGCAACGATTATCACTCCTGAAGAGATGCAGGCAAAAACTCCCCGTCAAGCGCCTCCGGCAAAGAAACCCCCTCAAGTACCGCCGGTAAAAGAGCCGACTCAATCACTGCGGCTGCCGAAAAATTTGCCGCCTCCGGAAAGGTTGTCGGCAATTCCTTCATCCCATGCTCCGGCAGTGAAATCCCGCGCAAGCAGCGCTGCCAGGTCCCCGGAAGGCGGCGCCTCTCAACGCAGCACCGTTGAACCCACACGCGATCACGAACAGGGGATGGCAGAGGAAGAACATAGAACATTCCTGAAAGGGAAAGAGAATGGAAACTCTTCTCAGGCAGGCCAGGGTGTCTTTTCAACCCGTGAAAAACTTTTGGACAAGGATATCCTCAATACCATTGCCAGAAATACGCCGGACAAGAGTGAAGACAATGGCATTACCTTCGATACAAAAGAATATAAATATTACGGGTATATGCAACGCCTGCGCGAGAAGATCGAAAGCATATGGAAATATCCGGCTGAAGCTGCGCAAAGAAGACTTAACGGTGAACTCTATATAAAATTTACAATAAAAAAAGACGGCAGTCTTGGTGCGGTGGAACTTGTGCATACTTCGGGATATAAAGTCCTCGACGATGGAGCGATCAGGGCCTTAAGGGATGCCGATCCTTACTGGCCGCTTCCTGATAGCTGGAAAATGGATTCACTAACCATTACCGGGCATTTCGTTTACTACTTCCACAACACTTATATACGGTAAAGCAAAGTGCATAGGGCAAAGGGCATAGAACAAAAGACTAAATGCGACAAGGGTATTGTTTATTTAGAGTCTGTTTATAAATGCAGTTGTTTTCATCCTCCGGCTTGACCGGGGGATCCAGAATATATTAAAAACACTGGATTCCCCCTTCAAGCATGCCCTCCGACTGCGATCGGGGGGTCGGGGAATGACAATCTACTTGAATCATACTTTATGTACAATAGTCAGTATTTTTGTTTACAAATATTGTAAAAGCAATTCAAAAGTACAGATAACCTTTTCCTTTTCACGATTCCTGAGTACACGTGAAAACGAACGTTCCGTGGTCGACTCCATCGAACGTATAGCTTCCTGTAATCCGCGACAGTTTCGATTATTAATACCTGTTTATTTCCGATCATACTGCGCAAAATTGCGAGGACTCCATGGACGGT